>NZ_VOXY01000007.1:0-114812 GCF_013420525.1 Acinetobacter sp. YH01003
TTCTGATGCTAGTTGGTCTAACACCTTGCAATGTTTGTCTTTTATACGTAATTTAAGGGTTTTCATGTACTTATATTAACAATCAAAACTCAAGGAAAATAGTCCTTAGTTAAATCAAACGACACTTAATGTCGTGTCGCTTATATCTCTGACCTGAAGGACTGAGTTTTACGCTCCATTTGATAAAGCATGCTAAACTGCCAAACATAGGGATTAAACTGCGTTAACCATGTCAAATATCAATAAAAAGTTATTTAAGCGCTTACATTTAAATCATGCTTATGGACAGCTGATTGCACTTATTTTTGTGCCAATTATGGTTTTGGCATGCGTCGGCACGATGCTAGTTTTATCTGAAACCTCGAATGCCGCAAAAGCACAGCAGCGACAAATGGCAATTGCGATTTTGACCCGTTTTGAGTTGCCATCTGAAGCAGCTTTACATCAACTGGCTAGCTTTCCGTGGAAGTACGAAGAAGCACGTACTTTTATGCAAAACATGATGAACGAAAAGCACTTGATTCGTACTGCACTGATTGATGCTTCTGGTACACGCCGTTTAAGCATGGGCTTTCAAGACCAAGCCGAATGGCCCAAATTCCCTAAAAATGCCGATTTTTTTGGCCCAATTCTGTATAAAAATAATCATGTGTATGGCATGCAAATTCAGCAGGAAATCAACCGTCCTGCATGGTTGCTGATTGAACTAGACAATCAACCGCTACAAATAGCCCGTTATCGGGTCATGATTGTATTAATTGCCACAGGCTTGCTGACCCTGTTGTTGTTATTGCTGTGTCTGAATTTCTATTCACGACGCTGGATTGCACCCATGTATGAAATTCGCATGCAGCTACAACGCCTGAATGCCGATACGCTCGATCAACACATGGTCATTAACAGTACTGGCGAATTACGCTTACTGCAGCGGGATATTGCCAATGTGGTAAAACGCCTGCATTTCAGCTTTTTAGAACTCAAAGAACATACCGAACAAACCGAAGATGACTTGCGCCGCACCCTCGATACTTTGGAAGTGCAAAACATCACTTATCGTCAGGCACGTGACCAAGCGATTTCTGCCAACCAGTCTAAATCGGTATTTTTAGCCAACATCAGTCACGAACTCAGAACACCACTGAACAGTATTGATGGCTTTATTCACCTGTTATTGCGTCAGGAAAATCTTAGCAATGAACAGAATTTATATTTACAGACCATTCGTAAATCATCGGCGCATCTTTTAGCACTCATTAATGACGTATTGGATTTTTCTAAAATTGATGCAGGCAAACTGGAACTGGATACCGCACCCTTTGATTTAGAAGAAGCCATTTTTGATGTGATGGATATGCTCTCGCCTTTGGCTGCGCAAAAACACATCAACATGGCCTTTTATTTTGCCGATAACGTGCCGCAATATGTGCTGGGCGATGCTTTACGTTTCAAGCAAATTTTAACCAATTTAATTTCCAATGCGATTAAATTCACCCCCGATGGTGAAATTATTGTACGGGCGCGGGTAGAACATGACGATATTGGACAATGCTTAATTCACTTTAGCGTCCAAGACAGTGGCATTGGCTTAAGCGGTACAGACCGTAAAAAATTGTTTGAGTCTTTCTCTCAAGGTGATACTTCGGTCACGCGTCAATTTGGTGGTACAGGTTTAGGTTTGGCCATTTCCAAGCAGTTGGTGCATTTGATGCAAGGTCAAATTGGCTTTGAAGACAATCAGGAACGCGCCCCAACCGAAAAAGGCTCGACCTTCTGGTTTACTGCCATGTTTGCGGTAGATGAAGCGCATTCACAGCAGCATCCAAACTTTAAAGAGATTCAGGTGGTGTCATATTTGGCGCACCCTGCCACAGCGAATGTCTTGCGTCATTATCTTGAAAATTATGCGGTGCGACATATTGAAGCCGCTTCAATTTTAGATTTATTTAGCCGCTTAAAAGATGTATCCGACTTACAAGACAACACTTGGTTAATTGTCGACCATAGCGGTGACACCGAAGCCTTATTAAAAGAAATCCGTACTCGTTATCAAGGTAACTTGGCGGTGTATGGCTATCAAATGGCGCTAGACCCAAGTCTGTTAAATGAATATCGTGCGCGGGCTTTGTATCAACCGCTCAGTCGTTCAGCCTTAATTGACTTACTCAACAATGAAAATAGTTTTGATGAACAAGATTCTGCATCATTTGATGGTAAAGGCCTGCACGTTTTAGCAGTGGATGACCATCTACCAAACCTGATTGTACTCGAGGCCTTGTTGGGCGAACTGAATGTGACCACCACCAAAGCGCAAAGCGGTCAGGAAGCGTTGGGAATTTTGCAGCAACGCATTGAACAGGGACAACAACCATTTGACCTGATCTTTATGGATATTCAAATGCCTGTGATGTCGGGGGTAGATACCACTCGTGCGATTCGTTCTTTAGAATCAACTTTGGAAAATCACAAACGCTTGCCTATTATTGCTCTCACCGCGCATGCACTTGCCGATGAAAAGCAAAAATTACTCAAAGTCGGTATGGATGACTATGTCACCAAACCGATTCAGATTGAACAAATCATCCAAATTTTAACCCATTGGACCACGCAAAGTTTTAATAAACCCCCTGCAATCGATAAAGCCATTGTAATTGAAGCACTAGATCCACAGGTGTTGAATTGGCAACAAAGCCTAATGTTGGCAGCCAACAAAGAAGACCTTGCAGTGGATTTACTGAAAATGCTAGTGGATAGCTTTGCCACAGAATTACATGAAATTGAACAGCTGATTGAACTGGAAGATTTCCCACAACTCGAGCATGTGTTGCATCGTCTGTATGGTGCGACCCGCTATGTTGGCACACCGAACCTGCAAGAAGTAACAGGCTCATTTGAACAGTTTGTTTCGACCTTACGTAAAGAACGTCGTAAAGCCGATGATCTGTTTGTGCAAGAGGTCTTAAACCGTTATCAGGAATTACAAACCTGTATACAGCAAGTTGAACATGCAGCAGAACACATTTTTACCAAACATAATGCGGTGAGTTAGCCAACATCAAAGTGACATTCACCGCGAACGCCTCAACGAGAAGATACAGTTTGTAAGCACGACTCACCCAGCACTATTCACAAAAAAAAGTCACGTAATCAAAGGCAAGGTCGCAAGGCTTTGCCGTGACTCTGCTGTCATTTATCGCACTGCTGCCCATGTTATGCTTTGCCCAGTAAAAACAAGAGCTCACATCATGACCTTACTTCGTATCGAAAAAAATAACGGCATCGCCACAGTTTCCCTGAACCGCCCAGACAAACGCAATGCCATGAGTTTTGCCCTACTTAAAGAATTGGTGCGGACTGCCGAAAAACTTAAAAAAGACCGCAGCTTACGTTGTGTAATTTTAACAGGCGAAGCAAAGGTATTTAGTGCAGGCATTGACTTGGCCGACCTCAACAATCCACAAAACCGTGCATTTGCGGCTTGGGAATTAATTAAGCCAGGGCAAAGCCTGTTTCAAAAAGCATTTCTCGTTTGGCAACAATTGCCTGTACCTGTAATTGCTGCAATTGAAGGGTATTGTTTTGGCGCAGGGATGCAATTGGCTTTGGCTGCAGATATTCGTATCGCGCATCCTGACACGCAAATGTCGATTATGGAAAGCCGTTGGGGCTTAGTGCCTGATATGGGGCTAAGCCGTTCATTAAAAGGTTTAATTGGTTTAGACCTTGCCAAAGAACTGACCTTAACTGCGCGTATTTTTGATGCCAACTATGCCAAAGAAATTGGTTTGGTCACGCATTTAGATGCAACCCCCTTACAAAAAGCACAAGCCCTTGCTGAAGAAATTGCACAACGCTCTCCTGATGCATTGGCTGCAGCCAAACAAGTGCTGGATGCTATGGAACATGCGCCAAATAAATCTTTACGTTTAGAAAAAATTTGGCAATTAAAATTATTGCTGGGTAAAAATAGCCAACTGGCACGTAAAAAGGACAAGAACCCTGAAGTGACCTTTGCACCGCGTCAGTTTTGATTCAGTTCAAACACAACAGACTTTGACCAAAGGCTAAATTGACATTTCAAGCCAGACTTGTACTGTAGGCAAAAATGGAGAATCAGCGCTATGCATTTTGATCGTGACACAAAAATCGCTTTTTTAGGTATGGGACTTATGGGGACGCGCATGGCAACCCGCTTAGTTCAGGCAGGTTTTGAGGTCGCGGTGTGGAATCGTAGCCCTGCGGCTTGCGAATCTGTGCTCAGTCTGGGGGCAAAACCGCTGCAATTGAGCGAGATCGGACAATATCCAGTGATCTTGAGTTGCCTTGCCGATGATAATGCCGTCCAAGCTGTATTAGATCAAATTGAGCCTTTTTTGACTGCTCAACAAGTCATTGTCGATTTTTCCAGTTTGTCTGTAGATCAAACCCAAAAGCTAGCGCAGCAAGCCAACCTCAAACAGGTCACATGGATTGACTCACCTGTATCGGGAGGCACTGCGGGAGCCGAACAAGGTAGTTTGGTGATTTTTGCAGGGGGTGATGCAAACACCATCGAAAAATTAAGCCCGATTTATGATGTGCTGTCACAACGTGTGACCCGTATGGGCGAAACAGGCACAGGACAAGCCACTAAAATTTGCAACCAACTGATTGTTGCTGCCAATAGCACCCTGATTGCCGAAGCCGTTGCCCTAGCTGGACAGGCAGGTGTAGACACCCGTTTACTTGCACCTGCTTTGGCGGGTGGTTTTGCCGACTCGAAACCGTTTCAGATTTTAACTCCACGTATGGCAACTCACAGTTTTGAGCCTGTGCAATGGAAAGTCCAAACCCTGTCTAAAGATTTAAACAATGCCTTACAACTGGCAGCGCAATTTCAGTTACAGATTCCTGTGGCAGAAAAAGCCCTTTCACAACTGCAAGCCCATCAAGCCAAGGGTTTTGCAGAAGCAGATTTAGCCACCATTATTCATCAGGTCGAAGCTTAATCGGCTTGATTCCTGATCCAACCTTTGCCTGCAAGGAGCACCTGCATGTCTAAACTGGCGGTTAATCTGTCGATGATTTTTACCGAAGTCCCATTAATTGAACGCTTTGCCCTTGCTCGCCAACATGGTTTTCAGCACGTTGAAATTCAGTTTCCCTACGAGCTCAGTATCGAACAAATTCAAACTCAACTTCAGCTGCATGCGCTTAGCCTGTGTCTGATTAATGTGCCTGCGGGTGACCTCATGCAAGGGGGCGATGGCTTAGCGGGGGTACCCGGTAAAGAACTTGAATTTCATCGT
Source organism: Acinetobacter sp. YH01003 (assembly GCF_013420525.1). Classification (NCBI taxonomy): domain Bacteria; kingdom Pseudomonadati; phylum Pseudomonadota; class Gammaproteobacteria; order Moraxellales; family Moraxellaceae; genus Acinetobacter; species Acinetobacter sp. YH01003. Next base: position 5,286 of record NZ_VOXY01000007.1, read on the forward strand.
GGCTTAGAACAAGCCATTACCTATGCCAAAGCCCTAAATGTTCCAAGTGTGAATATTTTGGCAGGCAAACAACCTGCCGATGCAGACTTGTTACCTTGCTTAAACACACTGGCAGAAAATCTAAAACTGGCTTGCTCCATGCTCACTGAGCACCAGATTCAACCTGTATTTGAAATGATCAATGGCACAGATATGCCACGTTTTCTGGTACAGAACATTGCCCAAGCTCAGGAAATGTTAGAAGCTGTCAAACACCCTGCACTCAAAATGCAATTCGATTGTTATCACATGGCCATGATGGGTGAAGATGTGCTCAGCGCACTACAGGAAAACTTGCAAGATATTGGTCATATTCAATTTGCTGACTACCCAGGACGCCATGAACCTGACACAGGCCATTTGGACTATACCGCATTATTTGCATGGTTAGCGCAAAGTAATTACGCAGGTTATGTCGCTGCCGAATATCGCCCACGTTTAACATCAAATCAATCATTTGCGTGGAAAGACAAGTTTTTTCCGGCACAACAAAATGGTTAAAATCGGTGCGATTTGAATTTTTAGGCCAAAACGGCTATATTAGACGATGAATAATTTTAGGAAATTATACACCCCATGAATTTAGAACCATCGCCCGGCGCTTCTAATTCTCACGATCTTGCAATGAACACCGCAAAGCATGACGTACAAACTTGCCTTCAAGTTGTACATGAAGCACTACTCGATGTAAAAGCCAAAGAAATTGTTGAGCTTGATGTCAGCAGCATCAGCAATGTTGCAGATGCGATTGTCATTGCCAGCGGCACATCAACGCGTCATGTTAAATCCCTTGCCGATAATGTTGCTGAAGAAGCACGTAAAGCGGGTTTCCGCCCAATCGGCATTGAAGGCGAACGCGATGCTGAATGGATCTTGGTTGATCTTGGCATTGTTGTGGTACATCTTATGTTACCAACTGCACGTAAATTCTATGACCTTGAAAGCTTATGGCGTACCACACCTGAATCGGTTGCCTAATCTTTAAAGCTTCAAAACAGACCCAAGAAAATATGCAAAAGCGACTTTAAATAAGTCGCTTTTTTATGTGCAGTGTTTAAAAAATCATATGCAAACCAACTTACGTATTTGCACCACACAAGTCCCACCTTAACCCACTGACGATGGTCTCCGTGCGCTGATAATTTTCCGAAGCATGATCTTTAGCTTTCTTTTACGATCTCTTATACAACGAACAAAAAAACCGCCCGAAGGCGGTTCTTATCAGTCAGTTCACTTAGTGACCTGTACCGTTGATTGACTTCGTCATATCTTCCACAACTTTCTTAGCATCACCAAAGATCATCATGGTCTTGTCGTTATAGAACAAGTCGTTGTCCAAACCTGCATAACCCGTTGCCATTGAGCGCTTGATCACCATAATGGTACGTGCTTTATGCGCTTCAAGAATTGGCATACCGTAAATTGGCGAGTTCGGATCGTCTTTTGCTGCTGGGTTCACAACGTCATTCGCACCAATAACAAGTACTACATCTGTTGCTGGGAAATCTGAGTTGATCTCATCCATTTCTAAGATGTCTTCGTATGGTACGTCTGCTTCTGCAAGTAATACGTTCATGTGACCTGGCATACGACCTGCCACAGGGTGAATCGCAAAGCGAACAGTTACACCTTGTTCTTTCAGCAAGTTAGCCAATTCTTTAACTGCATTTTGTGCACGACCTTGCGCCATACCATAACCTGGTACAATCACTACGCTGTCAGCATTTGACATCAAGAAGCCAGCATCATCTGCAGAACCTGAGCGGTAGTTACGTTGTACTTGCTCACCAGCGCCAGCAGTCGGTGCTGCTGCACCACCCATCGCACCACCAAACAATACGTTGATGATTGAACGATTCATCGCTTTACACATAATGTACGACAGAATCGCACCCGATGAACCTACAAGTGAACCCGCAACAATCAGCATGTTGTTTTCAAGTGTGAAACCAATCCCTGCTGCAGCCCAACCTGAGAATGAGTTGAGAAGTGATACCACCACTGGCATATCACCACCACCTACAGGTGCAATCCATACCCAACCAAATGCAAGTGCAAGACCAGTCATTGCCCAGAATGATGTCATGTTTCCAGTCAAGAAGAAGTGGATACCAAAACCTAACATGGCAATGAAAATCAATGCTTGAACAGGTTTAACCCATGCACCTGAAATGGTTTTTGCCCATTTCTTTGCAGCCAGTTTGCCGTACGCAAATACAGATGCTGTAAAGGTAATTGCACCCACGAAACAACCCACAAACAATTCAAATAAATGAACTTTGCTCATTTCATGGAAATTAATACCATTTGCAGCCAATAGGTCTGGACCTAATTCCACCAACTTGTTGTTGTGAATAATTGCCGCAATGGCAATTAAAACTGCTGCCAAACCCACCAAAGAGTGCATCAGTGCAACTGTTTCAGGCATTTGAGTCATAGGAACAGTACGTGCGCGAGCAATACCAACAATTGCACCTAAAACCATAGCACCTACGATCATCCAAACCACTGGATTATCTGCCACAAAGAATGTGGTCAATACGGCAATTGCCATGGCGATCATGCCGTAGCGGTTACCTGCAATTGCTGTTTTTGGACCAGACAAACCACGAAGCGTTAAGATAAAAAGTACAGCCCCGATTAAATAGAACCAGTCTGCATATTCACGAATAAATTCCATGCATTAGCCCTCTTTTTTCTTTGCTTTTGGTTTGAACATTTCCAGCATACGTGCCGTTACTGCGAAACCACCAAAAATATTGATACTTGCCAAGAACACAGCAATAGCACCCAGCACACTCACCACGTTAATAGTTTGAAAATCTACACTACCCTCTACACCCACCATTGGTAAGCCAACAGTTTGAATCATCGCACCCACGATAATGATCGAAGACAGCGCATTGGTTACCGCCATAAGAGGCGTATGCAATGCAGGCGTTACGCCCCAAACCACGTAGTAACCTACGAAAATGGCAAGGACAAAAATCGTAATTGTTTCAACCATGAGAGTTCTCCTTAACCACGCTTTAACAGTACTTGACCGTTATGGGTCACCAGCAATGCTTTCTGAATTTCTTCTTCAGGATTCAGTGCAAAGTTCTTGTCGTTATCAAATAATGTTTCAACAAAATTCAATACATTACGTGCATAAAGTGCAGAGGCTTCAGTCGACACTGTAGATGGAATGTTTGGGATACCCAAAATTTTCACACCATTGGCAGTCACAACAGTTTCACCACATTGTGAACCTTCGACGTTACCGCCTGTTTCTACTGCCATATCTAAAATGACTGAACCCGGTTTCATCTTCGCAACAGTTTCAGCTTTGATTAAACGTGGTGCATCACGACCAGGCAATAATGCCGTGGTAATCACAATATCAGCATTAGAAACAGCTTTATCTACAATAACAGCTTGATCTTTAATGTATTGTTCACCTGGCATCCAGCCGTAGCCATTTTTGGCAGCATCTGCAGCTTTTTGCTGTTCTTCTTCAGACATTGGCACGTCTAGCCATTTACCGCCTAAAGACTCTACCTGATCTTTCGCAGTTGGACGCAAGTCAGTTGCTTCTACTACCGCACCTAGACGTTTTGCCGTTGCAATGGCTTGCAGACCTGCAACGCCCACACCCATGATCACAACACGTGCAGGTTTTACAGTACCCGCAGCCGTCATTAACATTGGGAACATGCGTTGGTATTCTGCTGCAGCCAACAACACTGACTTATAGCCTGCCAAGTTGGCTTGTGATGACAACACATCCATATTTTGTGCACGTGACAAAGTACGCGGCAAAAGCTCTAACGCAAATGCAGACACCTGAGCCGCAGCAAACTGATCTAATTCAGTATTGCGGTAAGGATCAAACATCGCCACGACAGTGCTATTCGGTGCCAATTTCTGAATTTCATCACCCTTCGGGGCACGAACTTTCAAAATCATTTGACTGCCACGATAAGCATCATCTGTCAGGCTTGCACCCACTTGTTCATAAGCACTGTCGATATAAGCGGCTTTAACACCCGCACCACGTTCAATGACTACGCTATGACCCGCGCTAATCAACTTCTTTACTGTTTCTGGCGTCGCAGCGACACGATTTTCACCGACAACAGTTTCGGTTGGAATTCCGATCTGCATGAGCGTCCCTCAAGCTAGTTTTTCTTAAGTCAACATCGTGGATAACGATGCTTTCCCCTCAGGATAAGTTTTGTTGAATTTTTGGATTCTAATGCAACATTTTTAAATTACCACCCAATATTTATTTAATAAATACCCATATTTTGAACTGATGATTCATAAAAATATTGTTGCGAGATATAATTGATAGGTTTTGCTTCTTTAATATAAGTCTAATTATTCAGCAACAACCATATTTGGCAGGATCAAAACGACAGCACAGCAGTTTTGAGTTAGCAGTTCATCACATTTAAATGAATTTTGCATTGATCATTCTGACATGCATTTGGCTAAATTGGGAAAATCCGACTTAGACCCAAAAGATCATATATCTATACATTTGACCGCTAAAACTTAAAACTTCAATGCCAAATTGACTTTTCTGACAAATTTTATCGCTCGCTATACGTACTAATTTAGAGCCTATACCTCCCCATTAAAACCTTACAAATACCAACCTTTGCCTTATGAGTAAAATCGAATATTTGAAACAGTAAAACTTTTAAAAGAAGCTTGAATTTATTCAACTCAGGTCTAAGTTAAGTGCTGCTATTTTTTTCATTTTTTTTGTGCGTCATTTAGTCTGATGATGGATTTTCTCTGTTTTGCAACATTTTTAGCTAATTTGCACCATTATCGTGCAAAGCTCATTTACTCTACTTTTCACAAAATTTATGCCATCTCAAGCAGACCATCTGCATAAAATCGGCTATGCTTACTCAAATACAGCACACAGCTTTATTCATGCAGTCGCATCTGTCTTTATCCATCATACAACTTGTATTTGTGTGCGCGGCATGTGTCACTTTTCTTGCATCCACCTTGCTCGACAGCATTTTTCATGATCAGACTTAACGCCACACAATGGGGCTCCATCTTTGCCTTATTTGCAGCCTTTTTGTTTAGTACCAAAGCCATTTTTATTAAACAAGCTTATGCACTTTCACCGTTGGTCGATGCAACCGTACTCATGGCTTTGCGCATGGCAAGTGCCCTGCCTTTCTTCCTACTGATTTGTTGGCTCAATCGCTACCACAGTCGCAACATCTCTACACGCAATTGGCTGCTGCTGATCTTTGCAGGTTTGATGGGCTATTATTTTTCCAGTTGGTTGGATTTTTTAGGGCTGATGTTCATTAGTGCCTCATTAGAACGCATTATTCTGTTTTTATACCCAACACTCACCGTCTTGGCTTCGAGTGTGATGTATCGGCAGAAACTTAGCTGGTTGAGTCTGTTTGCAATTGCCCTGAGTTATGGCGGAACAGTGATTGTGATGTTACAGGAACAGAGCAATACTCCGCATGACACGTATTTTTGGTTAGGCAGTAGTTTAGTGTTCGCCAGTGCAGTGTGTTTTGCAGGCTATTTATTGCTGACCAAAAGCCTGATTCAGCATTTTGGCTCTTGGAATTTTACAGGTCTGGCTTTAAGTATTGCCTGCATCGGTACGCTTACGCATTACAGTTTGGTCACACCGAATCCACTGGGACTGGTGCAACAACTGCCTGTAGAAGTGCTAGGCTATGGTATTGCTTTAGGGATATTTGTCACAGTCTTGCCCACCTTACTCATGGCGCACAGTATCGCCCGTTTAGGTGCGGCACAATCGGCCATGATTGCTTCAATTGGCCCCATCTTGACGATTCTATTGGCCACAGCATTTTTAGGTGAACATCTAAATGGCATACAATGGTTCGGCTGCATGCTCAATATTGTAGGCGTGATGATGATCACCTTGTCCAAAAACAAGTTCTCTCATTAAGTTAAAGGCGACATCCTGCCACTAATGAAGTTGAATATTGGATTCAATCTTTGAGCTACTGCAACCCCGTTTTACCATTGACCTTAGGATAATTATGAACACTGCACCCGACATCAGCCAAGATAAAACCCTGCTCTGGTTGATGGCGATTGCCTGTGGCCTATGCGCGGGGGCCAATTATTATTGCCAACCGCTGATTTACTCGATTCATCAATCTTTCCAAATTCCGCAATCCCAAGTGGCATTGACGGTGACTTTTGCACAAGTGTCTTATGCACTGGGTTTATTGTTCATTGTGCCTATGGGCGATATTGTCAATAAAACCAAATTCATTCCCCTATTAATGTTTTTGGCCTCGATTGGCTTATTTTTATGTACCTTTTCCAGCAATTTAAGCATGTTATGGATTGGCACGATTATCACAGGGCTATTTTCTGTGGCAGCACAAGTCTTAATTCCTTTTGCCACCATGACTGTAAAACCTGAAAAAATGGGTGAAGTGGTCGGTTTATTGATGAGTGGTTTATTGGTCGGTATTTTACTTTCGACCAGTTTGGCAGGTTTGCTGTCCAACTTATTCCATTGGAAAGTGATTTACCTGATTAGTGGCGTGCTGATGCTATGCATTGCTGCAGTACTCAAAGCGCGCTTGCCGTTTGTCTCAACCAGCAAACTCAGTTATTTGGCTGTGTTTCAGTCTATGGGCAAACTCATTTTAGAAGAACGTCGTTTGGTCTATCGTGCCTTGCTCGGTGCGTTTGCTTTTGCAGCGATGAGTGTGTTGTTTTCTACCATTGCAGTATTACTCAAATCCAGTTTTGGCTTAGCCGACTTTATGGTGGGCATTGTGGCAATGGTGGGAGTATTCGGTGCTCTTTCGACTAAACATGTGGGAAAAATTGCAGATCGCGGCTATGTTACAGCACTGACTTGGGGTGGTTTAGCTTTATTAGCAATTAGCTGGGTCTTTCTATACAACGGACAATTCAGCTTATGGAGTTATATTCTTGGTTTTGGCTTAATTAACCTTGGGCTTGCCACCGTACACAGCAGCAACCAAAACGTGATTTTCCGTTTACACCCCGATGCCAAATCGCGGATTAACTCAATTTATATGACCAGTTATTTTACTGGCGGTGCTTGTGGTTCTGCCTTGGGAATCTATGCATGGCAACACGGTGGATGGTTATGGAGTTGCCTAGTTGGTTTGTGTTTTGTTACCGCCGCAATGAGCTTTGCCCTACTCGACTGGCAGCATCAACGTCAACACACCGCCATGCCTTAAACGCTGCGATTACAATCAAGCAAGTCGCTTAAGACATTTGCATCACAGGGTAAAATGGCTGACTCAATTCCACATTTTCTAAATTTTCCAATAAAATTTGGATAAAACACGGCATCAACGCACACAATAAAGTATTGGCATGGCTGAGTTGTTTGCGGTTGATTGCACTGTTATAAGTTGCACCACCTTGTAAAAGTTGCTGCTGTAACGTCAATAAGCGCTTAAACAAACATGCCAAAATTGTGACCGAATCATGAATGTGCAATGCCTGCATAATCTGCTGTTTTTCTGCCTCATAATCTGCACGCCATTCAGCTTCAGTCATTTTTTGATTACGCCAATCCCAAAAACTTTGATACAAATAAGGATTGGTCAGCAATACCTCTAAACTTTGTGGATATTTTTCCCAAATGATTCTCGCCATGCGCTGATCGACATCTTTTTGATACATGCGCTGCACAAATTGCTGCAAAGTCTGTTGTGTATGCTCTGCCGTCTGACCTTGCGCATACAAGGCACTCAACGCCACCCATGCTGTCATAAATTGCATATCGACATCATCATGAAACTCAATGGCTTTTTTCCACCAACTTAAACTGCGCTGCATGCGTAAATTAAATGCTGTTGAAAATTCATTTTTCTTAGTTCGATAAATTTCTTCTAATACCAACATTTTATTCTCCCTCTTATGCTGCGTTATCGTTATCTTTTCAACATACTAAAAAACGGCTACGCATACAAATACTGAGCAGTTCCGCTTTGGCGTCTACGGTTGCGCTGCTTTGTTCATGGCGAACAAAGCAAAGTTGATGCCAATGGATGTGGGTTGGGGATACTGTCGATTTTCACGCAAACCCCGTATAATGCGTGGTCTTGTGCTTTTGTTTTTCAATTCAGGTGGGTTATGACACGTGCCATCCAAACTTTACAACCTCGCATTTCGGTTGCCCCGATGATGGATTGGACTACCCGAGATTACCGTTTTTTTGCACGTTTATTTAACCCCAATATCATTCTGTATACTGAAATGGTAACCACTGGCGCAATTTTATTTGGTGATGCCAAGCGCCATTTAGATTACAGCAAGGAAGAACATCCAATTGTCTTGCAGTTGGGCGGTTCAAATCCGAAAGACCTTGCGACCTGCAGTAAAATGGCACAAGACTGGGGTTATGATGAAATCAATCTGAATGTTGGCTGCCCAAGTGATCGAGTACAAAACAATAAAATTGGTGCGTGTTTAATGGCAGAACCAGACTTGGTGGCAGAGTGTATTGCCGCCATGCGTCAAGCTGTTGATATTCCTGTGACCGTAAAACATCGAATCGGGATTGATGACATGCACTCTTATGCAGAGATGCTGCATTTTGTGGATACCGTGGCTCAAACAGGTTGCAATAACTTTATCGTGCATGCCCGAATTGCCTTATTACAAGGTTTATCGCCTAAAGAAAACCGCGAAGTACCACCGCTGCGTTATGAGGATGTGTATCGTTTAAAACATGACCGCCCTGAATTGTTGATTGAAATTAATGGTGGAATTAAAACGTTTGCCGAAACCCAACAACACCTCAAGCATGTCGATGGGGTGATGATTGGTCGTGAAGCCTATCACAACCCTTATTTACTGGCAGAGCTTGGGCAATTATGGGGGCTAGAATTACCTGACCGTTTTGAAATTATGCAGCGCATGTTGCCGTATATTGAACAACGTCTACAACAAGGTGCACCACTTTCTGTCATTACCCGCCATATTTTAGGTTTATTCCAAAACCTGCCAGGTGCACGTAAATGGCGTCAGGCACTAAGTGGCGGCAATGCCAAAACATTTGCAGATGTAGAGCAAGCATTGGTCAATATTCAAGCAGCAATGCAGCGTACGGAAGACTATTTAAAAGAGCAGCAGCTACAACGACCTACTGAATAAAGTCATTGGCGATGTGCAAAATCAAAGAACTTTTTTATAAGCCATGCCTCGCATGGCTTTGATTTATGTATTTTTAGCCTGTAAGGCATCTAACTTTTTCAACACTTCTGCCACAGCTACCATCGCAAAACTGGACGTGACCACCACCGCCGAACCATAGCCGCCACAGCGCAAGCCTGCGCTTGGACATACATCGGCACTAGAAAATGGATTGTCGATGGAATACACACAGGTAATCCCAAACTTTTCTTTTGGCTTTTTACAAATACCTTTGCTGCGTAATTGGGCGCGCAATTTGGCCAACATTGGGTCTTGTTCGGTTTTAGATAAATCTGCCACTCGAATTTTCAACGGATCAAGTTTGCCACCTGCACCACCCGAAACAATCAGTGGAATCTTGTTAAAACGACAATGCAGCATCAACGCTAGTTTAGCTTTTACGTCATCAATGCAATCTAAAATCAAATCAGGTGCAGTCGCCAATAACGCTTTGACGTTATCTGGACTGAGGTAATCATCGACCAAATTAATTTTGATACGTGGATTAATAGAACGGCAACGCTCTGCCATGACATTAATTTTTTCATGCCCCAAGGTTGAGCTCATGGCAGGCAATTGACGGTTAATGTTAGATGCTGCGACCACATCCATATCCACCAATGTCAGCTCGCCGATACCCGTACGTGCCAACGCCTCAACCGCCCAAGAGCCGACACCGCCAATTCCTATCACCATGACATGACTTTGGGCATAATGCTGAAAAGCACTGTCGCCATAAATTTTGGCCACACCTGCAAAACGGCGTTCATATTCATCATCTTGAAGAAGATCTGTCATGCTGCAATCAAATTTAATTTCAAAGTGTGGGCATTTTACTGCGTTTCGCAGACTTCGTGTTGTTTCATCTAAAGTTTAGGCAGGTCTAATACTTGAACACTATTCTGCCAAAGCTGTGCGGCTAAAGTTTGCGGTGCAATATCTAAACAATCCGCTAAACCTTCAAGCACATAAATCAGGTTCGCAGGGGTATTTCGGGTTCGTGATTGAGTATCTGTCTGACAACATAAAGGCGTCATATCGGGGCAGTCGGTTTCCAAAACCAAATGTTCAGCACCAATTTCCTGCACAACACGGCGCAGTTTTTTTGCATTGGGATTGGTAATCTGCCCTGTCACACCAATTTTAAAGCCCAATTTGATCAGTGCTTTGGCTTCTTCTACCCCACCGCTAAAAGCATGTGCAATGCCACCAAACTGAAATTGTTGTTGTTTGAGTATTTTTAAGGTTTCGGCATGGGCCTTACGAATATGTAGCAGTACAGGTTTTTGTCGATGGCGTGCGATTTCCAATTGCGCGGCAAAAAAATCTTGCTGCTTTTGAAACGCTTCAGGCTGTTTATGTTCAACCAAAAAAGTGTCTAAGCCAATTTCACCCACCGCGACACAATGCTGTTGTTGCAAAAAATGTTCTAAATCTTGTAAATGTTGGTCTTGATGTTGTTCGATATAAAAAGGATGCAAGCCTGGTGCAAGATGACTGTGTGGCACATGCTCAAATTGGTTTAAAAACTGTTGTGTAGAGATTAAATCTTGAAAACGTGATTGTACAAAGCCAATCAGTACCAAATGTTCTACGCCTGCTGCCTTGGCCGCATACGCCAATTGCTCCCGATCTGAGTCAAAATCAGGTACATCAAAATGGGTATGCGTATCAAACAGCGCAATGCTCATATTAAGATTTCGCTTTGGTTGTGTTTACTGCACTGGCTTCGGCAGATTTTGCGGTTGCTTCAGAGGCTGCTTCTGTTACAGGCAAATACGCAGCTTTTAAAATCCCCTGCAGTTCTGCATACGGAATGGTTAAACGCGGTAAACCAACGACATAAGGGCCTATTTCATATTCTGCGTATTGCAGAATTAAACCCTGTTGACCTAAATAGTAATTTTCCGACAGCTTAAATTTCCACGCTTGTTCATATTCTTGCACATTGGTGGAAAGTTCAGATGCGATGACCCATTGTTTAAACGCTTCGTAGGCTTTACGCTCCAATTGGGGACGCTGCTTCTCTAACAGAATGTCATTTAACAACACTAATTTTTTCTGCTCTAAATCAAAATTATAGTATTGCTGTGCCGATGCACCATGCGCTCCGCCCAAATAACTGCTGCTATTTAATACCACGGTTGCCAATGGTTGATCTGCATTCAAAATTTTAGGCTTAATCATCAAACTGATTTTATGATTTGAGCTTAAAGCTTTCAGCTCCTGATCAAGTGCCAAAAAGCTTTGCACATAAGGCACGGTTTGTTTTTCTAATTTTTGCGCCAAAGTTTCCACTTGTGCAATGGCAGCTGCAGTGGGGTTACTGGCAGGTGCATCTGCAGCACTGGCTGCTGTATTTTCACTGGCTGTCTTCTCAATTGCTGCAGCTTCAGAAGCCGCCTGCTGTGGTGCAATTTCTAAAATTTGTGCCAATTCTTGAATAATTTTCTGATCAATAAAATGGTCGATAAAGGCCTGATTACTATTCAAACGCTCAATTGAAATTTCAGGGCAGTTATTCCCTTCACATTTAGGCAACGACAAATTCAGTTTTTCAGTATCCCCGACCAGTTTTAAGCTTTGTTGTTCCGCCTGCGTCTGCTCTGGCTCGACTGTTTCTGGTTCGGTTTTCTTTGGCTGACATGCAGTAATCCCTAGCGTTGTAATTAAAATACTGATCGCCAAAATACTTTTATTTTTCAACATGGATCCAACCTTGATTTCATCTATTTTTGCTTGTCACCGTACTCACCTACTAAAACATAGATGGATAGATGTCTGCTTTTAAAACTTGTTGTGTTTGTGCTTTGCTTAGGTAAATATCTAACTGCGTGCCATCTTTGACAATTTCATGGGTGCGATAATGCAATCCTAAGCCCTGATCATCAAAAAACCAATCTGCCTGCCCCCAGTATAATTTGGCAGGTGCTGCTTTTTGCACGTCACTGCTTTGTGTTTTGAGCCAATCCTGATAGGCCTGCTGTACAAAAGTATTCATACGGGTTTGTTGTTTGGCATCAATCACATCTAAAACAGACAAGGCTTTTTGCTGCTTCCGATCTGCCACAAAGAAATAATAGCGTTCTTTGACCTGCGTGCCTTCCTGTTTGCTATCTACCCCGACTTGCAACAAAACATATTGATTGCGTTGATATGCCATACGGGTGTACATCGCCAATTCATAAGCTTTATTTTGATCTAATAGTGCCTGCCAAGCATCGGATTTTTTCACATAGGCATCTACGGCTTGCTGCAAACTCATGTTTTGTTTTAAGCCAATTTGATCTTGAATCACCATGGCCTGATTTTTTGCAATCCAACTGTTGAGCCATGTATCTTGGGTATTTAAAGTTTGTACCTCTAATTCAATGCAGTTTTTATTTTCACAAAATGGCAAGGCAATTTCTGCTGCCTGTTGCTTGATATTCAAATACGGTAAAACATCCGCTTGATCTTTCTGAAAAATAGACGTTTGCTCATCTGAGTTTTGATCTTGTTTAGATGAGTCACAGGCGCTAAGCAAAACCATCCCGCTCAAAATTGCACCCAGATAAACCGATTTTTGCTGCATGATTTCCCCAATTCATTTATCAAAAATAATCTTTAATCTTTTACCGCCCCCATAATAAAACAGCTTCCTAAAGAAGCTGTTTTAATTTTGAAACTTTTAGGCATGCCGAACATTCATCTGCGCTACGCTGATTGCATCTGCCAGATTAAGCATCATCAACCTGAGGCTTAGTGCTCGCGTGTATTTCTAAACTCAATGTCAGGGTAACGCTCTTGCATTAACTGTAAATTCACACGACTTGGCGCGAGATAAGTTAAGTGACCACCACCATCGAGAGACAACTGATCGTGGGCTTTTTTCTTAAATTCGTTAAACTTTTTCTCATCGGCACAAGACACCCAACGTACCGTGTTGATGCTGACAGGCTCGTAAATACAATCAACTTTGTATTCTTCTTTCAGGCGATAGGCGACGACTTCAAACTGTAGCACACCAACAGCACCTACGATTAAATCATTGCTGTTTTGTGGCATAAAGACTTGCGTTGCACCTTCTTCTGAAAGCTCTTTAAGGCCTTTTTGCAGCTGTTTGGACTTCAATGGATCTTTCAAACGTACACGACGGAACATTTCAGGTGCGAAGTGCGGAATCCCTGTAAATTGCAACTTTTCACCCGAAGTGAAGGTATCGCCAATTTGAATCGTCCCGTGGTTATGCAGACCAATAATGTCGCCCGGCCACGCTTCTTCGAGGTGCTGACGATCACCTGCCAAGAAGGTTAAGGCATCGCTGATACGTACATCTTTATCAATACGCACATGCTTCATTTTCAAGCCTTTCTCATACTTGCCTGAACAGATTCGCATGAAAGCAATACGGTCACGGTGCTTCGGATCCATATTGGCCTGAATTTTAAAAACAAAACCACTAAAGCCTTCTTCATTGGCTTCTACAATACGGTCTTGAGTTGGATGTGCTTTTGGCGGCGGCGCATATTCACTGAATGCATTCAATACATGATCTACACCGAAGTTACCCAAAGCAGTACCAAATAGCACTGGTGTTTGACGACCCGCTAAAAACTCTTCACGGTCTAAAGGCTCATTCGCCATTTGTACCAACTCAAGTGATTCTTCAAATGCCGCCCATGCCAATTCACCTACTTTTTCACGTAAATCTGCATGGTTATAGCCATCACGTACTTCAATTTCAGGAATGGTTGAACCAAAACCTGATTTGTACACATAAAACTTTTCTTCGATGAGGTTAAACACCCCTGCGAAATCACGCCCTGTACCCATTGGCCAAGTGATTGGCACACACTTAATTTTGAGGACATTTTCAATTTCATCCAACAACTCTAATGGTTCACGAATTTCGCGGTCCATTTTGTTGACGAATGAAATGATGGGTGTGTCACGCATACGACACACATCCATTAATTTAATGGTACGGTCTTCGACACCTTTCGCACCATCAATCACCATCAGTGCAGAGTCCACCGCAGTTAGAGTGCGGTAAGTATCTTCAGAGAAATCTTCGTGCCCTGGGGTATCGAGCAGGTTAATCATTTTGTCTTTATACGGGAATTGCATCACCGAAGTTGTAATGGAAATACCACGTTCTTTTTCCATTTCCATCCAGTCAGATGTTGCGCCACGATCTGACTTACGGCTTTTTACCATCCCTGCAACTTGAATGGCTTGTCCCCATAACAGCAGTTTTTCTGTCATGGTGGTTTTACCAGCATCGGGGTGGGAAATAATCGCGAAAGTACGTCGCTGTGCGACCTGCGCCGCTAACTCATCTTTAAAACTCATGCAAGACACCTACTGCAGAACTGCAGTGTATAAGATCAAAATGATCAATATGAAAAATTGGCGTAATTGTAGCAGATTTGAATCAAATTTTATTGATTGTTGATATGTTCTAATTTATCCATAACTGAGAATATAGTTATTTTTTCAATCTATACTTTTGCTTTGGGCTTTTCGGTTTTTCTGGAATCGTACGCTCAATCAAACCTAATTCTATGGCAGTATTCAGATAATTCTTTTGGAATGTTGCTCTATGAGTTAAACCTAACAACTGCATTAACTCAGCCAAGCTATATTCACCTTGTTCCATCACTGAAATTAAACGTTGGACTTGGTCGTTCACTTGTACGCTAGCTTGAGCGGCAGCATGATCACCATTTTGAGCGGTTTCATTTGAACTCAACATTGCATCCAAAATCATTTGCAAAATAAATTCTATAAATACTGCTGAATCAGTCCGATCAGTGCTTGCTTGTAAAGCTTCGTAATAAGCTTTTTGATTTTGGTAGATCAGACTTTCCACAGGAATATTGGCAAAGATTGGATTCCACCTGCTCAAAATCAATGTCTGCCACAGCCTTCCCATCCGCCCATTACCATCTGCGAATGGATGAATAAACTCAAACTCATAATGGAATACTGAACTTTGAATGAGTGGATGCACATCACTATCATTCAACCAACCAAGTAGATCAGCCATAAGACGATTGATCTGATTCGCAGGTGGCGCCATATGCACCACACGATCACCTGACATTACACCGACACCACCATGACGATATTGACCGACTTCATCAATCAAGCCTGTCATCAAAACTTGATGTGCTTGTAATAGGTCTGCTTCTTGGCTCGGTTGCCACTGCTGAAATGCTTCATAGGCTTTGATAGCGTTACGCACTTCCTGTACTTCTTTTGGAGGTGCAATTACTGTTTTACCATTAAGGATTGCCGTGATTTGCTCAGTGCTAAGCGTGTTACCTTCAATCGCAAGTGAACCTTGAATGGTACGAATACGATTAGCTTTTCTAAGTTTTAAATTTTCTTGGATTTCTTCTAAAACAGTCAAACGCCCTATATTCTCACTGATCTGAGCAATCAAATGAATGATTTTTGAGGTGATAGTATAAGGCGGTTGGTATTTCATATTCCCTCAGTGCGCACCAGAATTATTCATCAAAACACTAATATTTATAAACTTATTAAAAAATAAAAGAAATTACCGTATAAACTCATTTTTCAAAACAACCTTACCACCTATCAACTGCATATATTCATAAAAATCTTCAATCATCTGTTTTTGATAATAGCTGATTTCATGTTCATGCCAGTGATCATTTTTATATGCCACTAACTTAAGCCGAATGTTTAAACAACTCTTCTAAACGCTCAACATCCATAGGTAAGCCTAATAAATAACCTTGCAACTGCTGACAGCCTAAACGGGTTAAAATCTCAGCTTGCAATGGCGTTTCCACCCCTTCAGCGGTCACAGTTAAACCCAGTTTAATGGCTAACTGAATAATACTTTCTAAAATTAATTCTTCTTTGCTGTCCAAACACAAATCTAAAATAAAAGCACGGTCAATTTTCAACTCATCGACTGGCAATTTTTTCAAATACAAGAAACTCGAATGTCCTGTACCAAAATCATCAATCGCCAATTGAATCCCCATTTGACGCAAACGCTCAAAACTACGAATACTCGATTCAATATGATGCATTGCTGTACTTTCAGTCACTTCAATCATCAGGTGATGGGGTTGAATCTCATAGCGTTTAAACAAGTTTTCTAAAGTCGAAAATAAGTGTTTATGTTCAAACTGCACTGCCGATAAATTCACAGCCACAGGAAATAACGGTGCACCCGATCTTTCCCAAATTTGAATTTGTTTAAAGGCTTCTTCTAGCGTCCAATAGCCAATTTGAATAATCAACCCCGTCTTTTCAGCCCCTTTAATAAACATGTTTGGGGTAAGTAAACCATGTACGGGGTGATACCAACGAATTAAAGCTTCTACGCCACAAATTTTATGGTCAGTGGCTTTAAACTTTGGCTGATAGAACAACGCAAATTGTTGTTGTTCAACTGCTTTATATAAATCATTAATCAACTTACTTTGGCTTTTAGCCTCAAGTAACTCCAGATCATAATTAAATACTGAACTGGTGTTACGCCCCTGATATTTAGAGGTCAGCATCGCCGCATCAGCATTCATTAAAATATCTTGCAAATTGGTGCCATGCTCTGGATACATCGCAATGCCAATACTGCCTGAAATATTAATGACCTTGCCTGCAATTAAGAAACTTTGCTGAATCAGTTCTAATATTTTTTCAGAAATGAGCGTGGCTTCTGCGATATCGGTATGTTCAATCACCAAAAGAAATTCATCGCCACCAATTCTTAATAACTGGGTATTTTCACCTAGGTGGGATTGCACACGTTGCGACAACTGAATAAGCAATTGATCGCCAACATGGTGTCCAAATACGTCATTCACCGCTTTAAAGCGGTCTAAGTCGATATACAAAAATGCAATTTTAGTATTTTTTTGCCGATGTTCAGAAAAAAGCAATTGTGCATATTCGGCTAAATATAAACGGTTAGGCAATTTGGTCAGGTTATCTTTGACTGCCTGATTGGCCAATTCACGATTGGCTAAAGACAATTGTCTGCTTTTTTCTTCTAAGCGTAGCTCCAGCAGAGATACGCCCACCGCAGCAGCAAAAATCAAACTGGTCACTAAAATAACCACCAACAGGGCTGGCCCTTGCCCGATCTGAAAATGCCCTGATTGAGGCAAATCGGCTGTAGAGTAAAAATGTAGTGCTTCCATGCCTATATAGTGCATGGCAACAATGCTCAGACTCATGAGTACCGCAATGAAAATTTTATATTGTGCCTGACGCCCCATTCTGCACTTGGAATGAAACATAAACCAAAAGGTAAGTATTGCACCGCCAATGGCCACTAATACAGACAGTAAAACAATCGTGGGATCATAATAACTACGGTAGCCTTCTACCTGAATTCCCATCATGCCCGTATAGTGCATGCCTGAAATGCCCAACCCCATCAAAATGCCGCTCAGGATCAAACGCGCCACAGGCAGGGTCGATTGCGTGGTCAGCCAAACCGCAAACGTAGAAGCGATAAATGCAATAACAAAAGATAGGGTCGTAAAGCTAAGATCAAATTGATACGGTGCAGGTAACTGGCAGGCCAACATGCCCACAAAATGCATACTCCACACTGCCGCACCTAGCAGCAAACCACTCATGATTAATGCAATTTTTTTTAGTTGTTGTCGTACATTTTGAAAAAGCATTTGCTCAACAGACACTGCAAAATAGCAGGCCAACACTGAGATTGCTACCGAGCCGATTACCAAGCTCAGATCATAATGTACATGCATCATTAGATGTGTCCATCTCTGTCATATTTTATTGTTTTTCGGTTACTCAATCCCACACTCTCTTATAAATAATAACTAAAAAGCAACCTGAACGACGGATTGATCTAGCAAAGACTGCATTGACTTTAGAATCTAATACTATTCCGCTTTGGTCAATAGTCAACTATATAATATGTCATCATGAAATAATGGCAATTCAAAACTGCTAAAAATAGCTGTCTGACTCAAAGCTATATGCATCTTGTCACTTTACTTTTCGCTTTAGGATGAAAAAAACCAGCAACTTTTCGCTGCTGGTTCTATTTGATTAAGATTCTAAGATTGTTTTAAGGTTGATTCGGCTCAGAAACACCTTTTTGTAACATGGCATAGTCTTGCAACACCTGCGCTGCTTCAATCACAAAAGCTTCTTCCTCAGGTAAAGCAGGGCGTTGTGCCGCTTTCAATTTGGCACGCGCTTCTGCCAAAGCATCAATAGATGCCTGATAGCTTTCCCAATTAGCAAATGGTTTCAAACCTGTTTCCTGACGGCGTTTGTTTTCCGCAGTCAGCGTTTGTTGCTCCAAAGCTAACAACTCTGCTCTGCGTTGTTCAATATCTAACACAATGCTTTTGCGATCTTCAGTTTGTTTGGCAATTTGCTTACGTTGTTCCAAATATTGAAATTGCGGATCAAGCGTGACACGTTGCTGTGACAATTGCCCTAGCTTGGTGATGTACGGCTGTACTGAACCTTCACGCTTAAATGGTGCAGTTGGAATAGTATCCCACTTCAAAGCATTTTTCGCTTTGCGTTCACCAAACTCCTCATTGTAAATATCCACCAGTTTAATGTCAGGAATCACACCTTTGTTTTGGGTACTTCCACCTGTAATACGGTAGAACTTACGTTGAGTTAAGGTCGCCTGCCCATAGGCTAAGGTGTCGAGTTGTACCTGCGCTGTACCTTTACCTGTGGTGGTGCTACCAATCACAATCCCGCGCTGATAGTCCTGAATTGCAGCAGAGTAAATTTCACTGGCCGAAGCAGAAGCAAGGTTAATCATCACTGCCAATGGGCCTGCATAAGTCTGTGCACCGCCATCGTCATCTTCAAATACGCTCACGTTGCCATTGCCATCACGAATTTGCACTACAGGGCCTGATTTGATTACTTGCCCAAGCATACGTGCCACTTCTTCTAGTGAACCGCCAGGGTTGTTACGTAAATCGACAATAATCCCTGCGACATTTTTGGCCGCCAAACTTTTCAGGGCATTGTTGGTATCCTCCGACACCGAGCGATATTCATTACCTGCACGACGCGCACGGTAATTCAAATAAAACGATGGAATTTCAATCACACCATAGGTATAAGTTTGACCATCACGTTTGATGTCAATCGTTCGTGAGCGAACTCCCGCATCTTCTTCCTGAATCACATCACGCACAATGGTCACATTACGCGCCTGATTCATCGCCGCACCCGCACCCAACAAACGCACAGTGACTTTGGTGCCACGTTTACCGCGAATCAGCCCCACAATTTCATTGCTCGGCCAACCCACAACATCCACCATTTTTTCGCCATCTTGCGCCACACCAATAATGCGGTCACCCGATTTCACCTGCCCTGTTTTACTGGCAGGGCCACCTTCAACAATGGTTTCAATTTTAGTGTAGTCTTCATTGCCCCGTTCAGGACGAATCGACACCCCAATCCCTTCAAGCTGCAAAGTCGTTTGACGATTCAGCTCCATCGCATCAACAGGTGGGAAATAATTGCTGTGCGGATCATAAGTCAGCATCATCGCATTCAAAGTTTTATCCAGCACGTCATCGCTCTTTAAACGATCCATGCGCTCTAACTGACGAGTATAACGCTTAGTTAAAGTCTGCACTGGAGTCAAATCTTCTGGACTTGCCAAATCCTGACCATTGGTCAATTCAGGGTTATCTTTAATGGCTTTTTGTTTTGCCAATTCTTCTTCTTTGCTAATGGTCAGGTTAATGAGCTGCGACACCAGCATTTTTTGCCAATGCTTACGCATTTCTGCTTCAGTATTAAAGAACGGTGCTTTTTCCCGATCTGTTTCAATCGTGACATTTGGCTGTTTTAAATTTTGTGGTTTTTTCAGCTCTGCCAACATGAAATGATAAAACTGTTTTAAGCGTTCACGATACTGTGCATGAATTTGATACGGTCCAGCCAAATTGCCTGCTTTTAATGAAGCGCCAAATGTTGCTGCATATTGTTTGCGGTATTGCTCAACTTCTTTAGCCAAAAACAAAGTGTGGTCAGGGTCTAAACTGTCGATATAAAAATCAAAAATGCGCTGCGACGTCGCAGCATCTAAACGCTGATTTAAATAATGCTGACGATCGACCAAGGTCGCCAATTGACGCGAAACCAAAGCTTGTTCCTGCGTCGGCACAATACTGTTAGCAACGACAGCGGTATTATTGGCTGCAATTGCCTCGTTAATGGCGTGAGAAAAGAAAAAACCGCCAGTTGCTATTGCAACCGCACAAGCGATGGTTTGAAGTTTCATAAAAATATTTACGTCCTTGGTTTTTGACCAATCTCTGCTTTTCACAATGAATTGAGCAGATTCAAAATCTTATACAACTTAATTTGGGTCTGTCGTGTAGTTTTATCATAATCTGTGCTGTCAAAATGTAGCAAATCATTGCAGAATTCAGGTATTGTTTTTTTATTGATAAAAATCGAATACGGACACCCAATATGATTGGCGCATTGATGCTCGACATCGCTGGCACAGAACTTACTCAAGAAGATATTGAACTATTAAGCGCTCCGCAAGTCGGTGGAGTCATTTTATTTGCCCGAAATATCCAATCTCCTGCGCAAGTACGCGCCTTGACCGACCACATGCGTCAGGTACGCCCTGATATTTTAATTGCAGTCGATCAGGAAGGCGGACGCGTACAACGCTTAAAACAAGGTTTTACCCTATTGCCTGCTATGGGTAGATTTGGCGAGTTATACCAAAACGAACCTGAACGTGCCTTAGATTTAGCCGAAGAATGTGGCTGGTTGATGGCCACCGAAGTATTAGCCGTAGGCATTGATTTTAGTTTTGCACCCGTTTTAGATTTAAATGACATCAGTGATGTCATTGGAGATCGTGCTTTTGCTGCGCGTCCTGTCGATATTATTGCTTTGGCAGATGCTTTTTTACGTGGAATGCATCGTGCAGGAATGGCAACCACAGGCAAACACTTTCCTGGACATGGATCGGTTAAAGCAGACTCTCACGTTGCTGCCGCGATAGATTCACGTTCTTTTGCCGAAATTCAACAACAGGATATGCAAACCTTTATCCAACTGCAAAATCAACTGGATGCGCTCATGCCTGCGCATGTCATTTATGATCAGGTCGATCCGAACCCTGCAGGTTTTTCTGAGTTTTGGTTACAGCAAGTGCTTCGCAAAGACTTGGGCTATGATGGTGTACTCTTTTCGGATGATTTAAGCATGCAGGCGGCTTGTGTAGCAGGCGATGCCGATGCACGTATTCATGCCGCTTTGCTTGCAGGCTGTGACATGGGATTGGTCTGCAACAACCGTGCTGCACAACGATTGGCTTTAAATGCGATTGCCGATTTACCCTTGCCGAATCAGGCACGTTTAGAACGCATGCGCGGTAAAATCCCTGAGCTTAGTGCAGAGTTTAGCATTGCTGAAGTTTTAGACTTGGGTGATGAATGGCGAAGCGTCCGTGATCGTATCTTGGTATTTAAAGAACAAAGTGCCGCGCTACTGGCAGCACAAACTAGTCACGACCCGACCAATTATTCAAGTACCACTAAAAACGCTGCGACTTGAGATCACCACAAACTAACTAGGGTCTGTTGACAATTCGTCTATGTTTGCGACGTGAGAGATATATCTCGCAAGATTTTTTAGCTGATATAAGGCATGGGACAGGAAATTTAGTCATTCTAAATGACTGGCACATAACGCAATAGCAGCAAAAAATATGCTCGCCCCCTTGCGCAGCAAACAAAGCAACGCTTTGTTCTTGCTCATGTGGCTAAAACTTTCTCAGATTGCGTTATGGAACTTGAAAATAGGTCCACTATTCCCTGCGTTTTATGCCTGATCTGCTCAGTTTTAGCCTACAGCGCAAGCCATTTATGAAATGTCAACAGACCCTATACGCCTTCACTTTTTCACAGCATTTATACGACAAAGGAACACGACAGCTTGTTCCTTTTTGATTATGATAAACTTATTCTATTTTGAGTATATGCCTGACACCGCAGCTTGAGTGTCAAAGCATGCCTAAAAAGACAACGACCACCATACAAACAATTAAGGTCTATACGAAAATGACAAAAACATTGCTGAACAGCAAAATCACGACAGAAAAAAGGACTGAAATGCACAACTCGGATGCCAAGCCAACTCGCTCAGACACGACTGCATTGTCCAAACATCGGCATATTTCTTTTACCGCACATTATACGGGATATATCTGGTATCAAAGGGGGATTTCACATCCTGTATTTGCGACCCGAAAAGGCAAGTTTTTAGCCAAATTGGTACATCCTTTAGAAAACTGGGCAGAACGTCATGTGGGCGGCAGTATGCGCAGCACCCTCAAACAACGTCACCAAATGATTGATGCACACTTAACCGCACTGATTCAGCAACATCCGCAATTACAAGTGCTCGAAATTGCATCTGGGCTGTCACCACGCAGCTGGAACTTTCGACAAAAATATCCTGAACTGAATTACCGTGAACTGGATTTGCCTGATATGGCGCAAATTAAAACTCAAGCGTTACGACAAATTGACCACGACGCACCTGAAGTTCTCACCGCCGATATTTTTAGTGAATCCTTTCAACAGGCCTTTGAATATTTTGATCACTCGCAGCCCTTAGTAATTATTAGTGAAGGTTTAATTAACTACTTCAGCAAAGACATGCTACAACAGCTGTTAAATGGCATGTGTAACTACACCCAAGACTTTCCAGAACTGCATTATTTAACCGATATTTACCCTGAACCCGTCAAAAACAAGCTCGCCAATTTTATTTGGAACTGCAGCCGATTATTGAAATTTATGTCACGCAGTGCTTTCACCTTTCACTTTCAATCTCCGCAGGAATTAACTCAGTTTTTTCAAAATGCAGGTTTTGAGCAAGTGCAGCTACAACAACCACAACTGTATTTTTCCAACAGCTCTTTAGAAAAAACAACCGCAGAACATTTAGGCGATTTAGTCTGGATGGTTCATGCCTACAAAAAAAATAGCGTGGTTTAACACGCTATTTTGATTCTATTTTCTTTGGATAATTTTAAACCAAGCACTGATTTTATCTACTAACGGGCATATTCCAAATTTTGTGCAGCCGCTTTTTGACGTTCCACATAACGCAACAAACGCTCTGCCACCTCAAAACTACCATGCTTAAATAATGCGCGTAGTTGCTGCCCTTGGCTTTCAAAAATTAAACATTCAATGCTAAAACTGCCTTCCTCATCCTGTAATTCTAAGGCCATATCTCGTTCAAACTGTGCTGCTTGTGCCGCCAACGCAGCATTTTCAAAATCAAGCAATACACCAAAGAAGTTTAAATCGACAATGTGCGTGGCAATTTTCAAATCAGAATGACGATACTGCAAATGACTTTGCGGATTTTGCACCCGAATACGCGCTTCTCCACGGCGTTCCATCGTCAATAGTTGCGCACGTGTCATTGGAATAATGCCATCTAAGTCCTGAATAGATTCATCGCTTAAAAAGGTCGCAAATAAATTCATGGTTTCTTTACGGCGCTGTAATTGCGGCACATGATCTGCATTGGCAATCATGGCAAATTCCATGTTCGGGCACTGTAAGGCAAAATTGGCATTTTCATGCGGCAAGGTAAAACTGTCATATTGCCCACACGCCACCAAAACCTTACATTGCGGAATAGGCACATTGGTTAACCGCAATAAACGGTTGCAGTTCACATCGTAGCGATCTTGCTCTGTAGCGGTAAAGTCGGCCATTTGTCGGTAAAACAAACGCTTTGCAGTCGGTGACATGCGAGTTTGTTCCATTTTGGCATGATTGACCAAGTATAAAATCACCGCCTGACCAAATTCATCCATGCGCTGCTCTTTCATTAAATGCAGTGATTCTTCAAGCAACATGCGCCAACTTTTACGGGTCTTTTGCATAACCCCCATTAAAATCATGCGATCAATCAATTCAGGACGCTGATCTGCTAGACACGATGCCACCACCGAACCCAATGACATGCCCATGACGGATACTTTATCTAAGCCGACAATATCCAGCCAATCACCCAACATCTGACCTAAATCATGCAGTTCTAGCGTTCCTGCCGACTCACCTGTTTCCACATTGGTCATTTGCTGATTGGCGCCCATAGATGGCATATCAATTAAAATGATTGGCCCTGCACGAAAAAGCTGCTCGACACAATATTTATATGAATTAAAGTTTTGGAATGCACCACCAATAATCACAATTGGAGTTAAATGTGCGGTTTCTGGCTGAGCAATTGCCATGTATTCCACTTTCCAGCCGTTGATCCAAGTGGTACGAGCGGGTTGTTTAAAGCTGTGTTTATCGTAAATATCAAAAAAACAGACATGCGAACTTGCGTCCTGTACATCCGTGTCCATCTGGATCATGGAATTCATATTCCTTACCTCCATGCGCATTTTATTTTTATTGTGCAAGTGTTCGTCATTGAACGATTACCCACTTATCTGAATTAAAGTGGCATCCTGCTTATTGTTGTGAATGACATCAATGTCGTTATCGCATCATTCTATACAGGTGCTGATTTTATACGCAACATTTTCTATGACCGCTCATCTACTTTTAAATCATAAAGCATTTCAAAATATTAATTTTTGTGATGAAAGCATTGAAAAATATGAAAAGATTGAACAATTTAGTCGATTTTCCGCTGAGACGCTTCATTGTGCAGGCACAGACTGTTAATATCGAGTTGAAATTTCTAAGTGATCAAACCGCTATGCAAGAGTCTATTGAACAATATATGCAAACGGTAGGACAACAAGCACGCCAAGCCTCTCGTGTCTTAGCAAGCGCTTCTACCCAATCTAAAAACAATGCGTTATCGGCTATTTATACGGCATTGGAAAATAGCGAGTCCGCTATTTTAGCTGCCAACCAAATTGATATGACCAAAGGTCGTAACAACAACTTGGATAGCGCACTGCTTGATCGCTTAGAACTTAACCCCGCACGCTTTAAAGGCATGTTACAAGGTCTGAAAGATGTGATTGGTCTCATGGATCCAATTGGTGAAATTACCGATATGGCTTACCGTCCATCTGGTATTCAATTGGGCAAAATGCGTGTACCGCTAGGTGTGGTGGGCATGATTTACGAATCACGTCCAAACGTAACCCTTGAAGCTGCGTCTTTGGCATTAAAATCAGGCAATGCGATTATTTTACGTGGTGGTTCTGAAGCACTGGAATCTAACCAAGCGATTGCTGCCGCGATTCAACACGGCTTAAAAGCATCAGGCTTGCCAGAAACATCGGTGCAAGTGATTAACACCTCAGACCGTGCTGCCGTTGGGCAATTAATTACCATGTCTGAATATGTAGATGTAATTGTGCCACGTGGCGGTAAAAGTCTGATTGAACGCATCAGCAATGAAGCGCGTATTCCAGTGATTAAACATTTGGATGGTAACTGTCACGTATTTGTAGAAGCACAGGCCGATTTACAAAAAGCCCTGCCTATTGCCCTGAATGCAAAAACTCACCGTTATGGCGTCTGTAATGCCATGGAAACATTGTTGGTCGATGAGGCTGTTGCCGCACAATTCTTGCCACGTATTGCCGAGCTATATGCAGAAAAACAAGTCGAATTACGCGGCTGTCCTGCAACCCAAAAGATTTTGGGTACAAGTGTTAAAACAGCAACCGAAGAAGATTGGTACACCGAATATTTAGGCCCAATTTTGGCAGTTAAAGTGGTTTCAGGAATTGATGAGGCAATTGAACATATCAATAAATATGGTTCACATCATACTGATGCCATTATTACTGAAAACTTTAGTTTGGCGCGTCAATTCTTGGCTGCGGTAGATTCTAGTTCAGTCATGATTAACGCTTCTACACGCTTTGCTGATGGTTTTGAATATGGTTTAGGTGCTGAAATTGGAATCTCTACCGATAAAATTCATACCCGTGGCCCTGTCGGTTTGGAAGGTTTAACCTCACAAAAATGGATCGTGTTTGGCGATGGTCAAATCCGCCAATAAAATCCATCTGTAATTTTGCAATATCCAAATATAATGTTCAGTTTCACAGGAAGCTGAACATTATTCCCTTCTATTTTTTAGACATTGTTTTAAGACACAGTTCCACTACACATTTCTGCCTCACGCTCACTTAAAATAAAAACACCATCAAGATTAGAAAAATCATCAAAAAGAGTGGCGATGCTTATGTTTTATTATTTGATTATTAGTACCTTTGCTTTAGCACTGTTGGTGTCGTTCATTGTCATGCGTCTGTTTTCCAGCTCCATCAATGCAATTTTGGCGCGTATCATCCACGACCCAATTCATGAAGCATGGGCAAAGTACACCAAATTTGCAGGCATGGTGGTCGGCACATCTTCAGGCATTCGTATTTACGATATGGAAAAATACATTACCCCACTCACCTATGCCGAAAATGACAAAAGAATTGTGATTGAACTGACGCAAGAACGCTGGGTATTGGAAATTTACCGCACCATTATTGAAACCTTACAAGGCTTGGCGTGGATGATGTTGGTGTTTTTTATGGTGGCACTGATTGCTTATGTGATTGTCCGTTGGTCGGAAATTAAATACGCTGCCAAATCAAAATAAACCGACAAAGATTGAGGAAATAATTTAAAACAGTTTGCCACTCGCCTGCAGAATGAAGTGTGCTATGTTAAGAGAATACAACAGGAATTAAGCAGAAATTTTAGACCATCATTTCATGAAAAAATGAAAGTTTCGGGCTGATAAATTTTAATTATTTCTGATTTCATGGTCGATAATGCTTAAGTCTAATCTCCTAAAGTCTATCTAGGAGCAATAAAAAACCCATGATAAAACATACGTAATGATCAAGATTGCAACACAATAGATTGCCGTTTGCCATATCTTGCAATGCAGCTTGATTGACTAGGGATAACTTCAATTAGAATTCGGGTACATAAAAGTGACTACATCAGTATTAGTGATTAACTGCGGATCTTCTTCTATCAAATATGCGCTTGTATCTGAAAGCGTTGGAGATCGTATCTTTGGTTTGGCAGAAAATCTAGGTTCTGCTGATGCGCGCATTAAAGGCATTACCGCAGGTGGTGAGCCGCTCGAACTTTCTATTCCACATGCTGACCATGAAAAAGCATTGGAAACTATTCTTGGTCGCTTATCTCAATATAAGCCACAAGCCATTGGTCACCGCGTTGTACACGGCGGTACTTTAACCAAAGCAGAATTATTAACTGAAGAAATCGTGCAACGTATTCGTGAAGCAACTCCGCTTGCACCTTTACACAACCCTGCACACTTGGTGGGTATTGAAGCAACAATGCGTTTGTTCCCAGAACTTCCGCAAGTGGCTGTATTTGATACTGCATTCCACCAAACGATGCCTGCTCACGCTTACCGTTATGCAGTGCCTAAATTCTTATATACCGACCACAACGTACGTCGTTATGGCTTCCACGGTACAAGTCACGCATACGTTTCAGAGCGCGGTTCAGAGTTGGCTGGCAGCTTCAAACAAGGTGGCTGGTTAACTGCTCACTTGGGTAACGGTAGCTCGACTTGTGCAATCTGGAATGGTCAAAGTGTAGACACATCGATGGGCCTAACCCCACTTGAAGGTTTGGTGATGGGTACTCGTAGTGGTGATGTAGACCCAAGCTTACACAGCTTCCTTGCAAGCAACTTAGGTTGGGATATCTACAAAATTGACAAAATGCTAAACAGCCAAAGTGGTTTACTTGGTTTGTCAGGCTTATCGAACGACATGCGTACCCTGATTGAAGCATCTGAACAAGGCAACGAAGATGCAACGCTTGCAATTGAAGTATTCTGCTACCGTTTAGCTAAATCTTTAGCTGCACTTAGCTGTGGTTTACCACGCTTAGATGGCTTATTCTTCACAGGTGGTATTGGCGAAAACTCTGCGTACATCCGTGAAAAAACTGTATCTTACTTGCCACACTTTGGCTTTAACTTCAGCAAAGAACGCAATGACAGCTTAAAACGCGGTACTGAAGGTCGTATTGATGCAGGTACAGGCGGTCCACAAATTTGGGTTGTACCAACTGACGAAGAAGGCCGTATTGCGAAAGAAACTGCGCAAGTTGCAGAGGAGCTAAAGTCAGCTGCAAAAAAGTCTGAATGTGACGCTGCGATTGCTTAAGCAATCGTAGTGCTCAGCCACTTTCAATCAGTCCCTTTACGATTTAGAAAAAATTATGAAAACAATACTTTTGGTTCCTACAGAAATTGGTGTTGGTTTAACATCAGCATGTTTAGGTTTAATTTACGCTTTGGAATGCCAAGGCGTAAAAGCAGGTTTCTTAAAGCCTTTTTCACAAGAATTACAACCTGAAGCAGACCGCACAACTGCGTTGTATCGTCACCTGTTCAAGCATGAAACAGTTGAGCCGATTTCTTATACTGCGCTGACTGAGCGTTTAAAAAATGATGAAAATGACGAATTGCTTGAAGATGCAGTTCGTTTACATCGTGAAATTTCTAAACATCACGATATCATTATTGTAGAAGGCGTGTTGCCAAACGGACGTGATCCATTTGCAACTGAATTGAATGCAAATTTGGCTAAAGCACTTGATGCAAAAGTCATTATTGTCAGCAATGCCGACATCAACAATGCTGTTAAAACAGCGTCAAAAGTAGACAATCAATTACGTTTCTTTGGTGGTGCAACTTGTGAGCGTACTGCGGGCGTATTGTTTATGCGTACCAAAGGTTTACCAGAAGATTCTGCACAAATTCCTGTTACGCTTGATCCAAACTTACGTTTAATTAGCGACACCAACCAGTTTGTCAGCAAAATTCAAACTACACATCCAATGATTGGTAAAGATTGCATGCCAGTGATTGGCTTGGTGCCATTCAGCAATACTTTAAGTGTGCCACGCATGTCGGACTTGGCTGCACACATTTCTGCAGAATGGATTAACCAAGGTGAAGCAGCGCAGCGCCGTGTATTACACAGCAGCTTAATTGCATCGAATATTGAACACGAAATGCATAAATTCGTTGCAGGCGAGCTGATTATCAGTGGTTCTGACCGTGTCGATGTATTGCTTGCCAGTAGCTTAGCCAGCAGCAATGGTATTCCACTTGCAGGTTTGGTGTTAACTGAACATCAAGCACCAAGCGCACAAGCTTTAGAGTTCTGCCAAGCAGCAATGAAAAATGGCTTGCCAATTTTACATACTAAATTGAGCACCTTTGAAACTGCACAACAGTTATTAAACCTGAGCAACGAAATTCCTGTAGATGATACTGAGCGTGCAGAACAAGTTACCCGCTTTGTGGCCAGTCACATCAATGCAGAATGGTTAACCCAATTAATCAGCGATACGCATAAACCACGTTTATCGCCTTCTGCGTTCCGCCATGAATTGGTGCAAAAATCTATTGCAGCGAAAAAACGTATCGTGCTTCCAGAGGGTGATGAGCCACGTACCGTTCAAGCTGCAGCGATTTGTCAATCACGTGATATTGCCCACTGCGTATTATTGGCAAAACCAGAAGCGGTAGTCGATGTTGCCAAAGCACGCGGTATTGAGCTTCCACACGACTTAGAAATCATTGATCCTGACTTGATTCGTGAAAACTATGTCGAAAAAATGGTTGCGATGCGTAAAGGCAAACTTACTGACGATCAAGCACGTGAACAGCTGCAAGACACTGTCGTATTAGGTACGATGATGTTAGCACTTGATCAGGTTGATGGTTTGGTGTCTGGTGCTGTGCATACTACAGCCAATACAGTTCGTCCCGCATTCCAGCTCATTAAAACTGCACCTGATTATTCATTGGTATCTTCAGTATTCTTTATGCTGTTACCAGATGAAGTATATGTGTACGGTGACTGTGCGATTAACCCAGACCCAGATGCTGAACAATTGGCTGAAATTGCGATTCAATCTGCTGACTCTGCAAAAGCGTTTGGTATTGACCCACGTATTGCCATGATTTCTTACTCAACTGGTACTTCGGGTGCAGGTGCTGACGTAGAAAAAGTAGCGAAAGCGACTGAAATTGCGAAACAACGTCGTCCTGACTTACTGATTGATGGCCCATTACAGTACGATGCAGCATCGGTTGAAAGTGTTGGTCGCTCTAAAGCACCAAACTCTCAAGTTGCAGGTCGCGCTAATGTGTTCATTTTCCCTGACTTGAACACAGGTAACACGACGTATAAAGCAGTACAGCGTTCTGCCAACGTGGTGAGTGTTGGCCCAATGCTACAAGGCTTGAACAAGCCAGTAAATGACTTGTCACGCGGTGCATTGGTAGATGACATTGTGTTTACCATTGCCTTGACTGCGATTCAGGCAGAGCAACAAGCGGCTCAATAATTCGTAAATTGAAGTTTCTCAAACCACCTGATTGAAAAATTGGGTGGTTTTTTTATGTGTAGATTTGGTATAAGAGGTTTATGTTAAATAGAAAACTATACTTTTTAAAATCAATAGATTATAATTTTAGCACCTCAAACGTTTCGTTTGACTGCTAATGTTGCTCAGTTTAAAGGTATCTATCTGCTGATTTTATCAGTGCTAGATTTATCTAGCTTGTGGGGAGAGGGTCGGTTCCGTCCTATTTGTCCCAAATAATCCTGATAGTCGAAGGTAGTAGTTTATGTGGTTATCCATAGATGCCATGAGCAGTGAAGTGGGTATAAACTACAAATCCGCATTTATTATATGTTCTAAACATATATTTCGGTTGCCTTCGATTATATCAATTATTTATGAATACTAAGTTTGAATTTCTTGGAAGCCCAATTAAAGATATTGATCATCTAGCAAAAATCTTAGATGTTGATATTGAAGATATTTTATATGCAGTTCAAATTGAAGATGAAGACAAATATTCTTCCAGAACTATTGCAAAAAAAGATGGAAGAGAACGAACCGTATATAACCCAAAACCTATATTCCGTAAAATTCAGAGAAGAATTAAAAATAGAATTTTTTCGCAAATTTCGTGGCCAGATTTTGTATTTGGATCAATTCCTGCTGATGACAACTCCCATGACTTCATTGAATGTGCTCAACAACATTGCTTAGCCCAATCAATATTAAAATTAGATATTGAAGACTTCTTTGACAATATTAGTCAGGAGCTAGTTGAAAGTATTTTTAAAAAATTTTTTCGTTATCCTGATCCTGTATCAGAAATTTTAGCTACCCTTTGTTGTGTTGATTTAAAAGTACCTCAAGGTGGAATTACCTCTAGTTATTTAGCATCAATCGCTCTGCACTCTTTAGAAGAGAATTTGTTTTTGAGAATGAAAAGTAAGAAACTTACGTATACCAGATATGTAGATGATATTACTATTTCTTCCAAAAACAGAGACTTTAACTTTGAAGCTATTATCAATATTGTGGAAAGTCTTTTAAATAATTTGAATTTACCACTGAATAAGAAGAAGATAGAAATAAATAGATTCTCATCTATACCATTAACAGTTCATAATATTCGAGTTGATTTTAAAAGTCCTAGATATGACAAGACTGAAGTAAAAAATATCCGGGCTGCAATTCATAGATTATCTGAGCTAGCAAAGAAACCAAATCATAGAACACATTATTATTACAGGATTGACTTTAATCGATGTCAAGGTCTTATTAGTAAATTACAAAGGGTAAATCATCAGTCATATACTAAATTGCAAAATAAGTTAAATAAAATTTATCCATTACCTAATGACTCGGATATAAAGTATATAGAGAAATCGATAAAAGAATTAAAGGTTTTCTTTCCCAAACAAATTGGAGAGGGCAACTATATTTACAATAAAAAATTCTTTAAAATTCAACATAGAATAGGATTCTTAAAGTCTCATCCAAAAAAAATATATGATAGTAAAGCCTTTGATCTTAATGCAGAACTGCAATTATATCGGATAAGAAACAAGGTATGAGCACAGGTTTAGAAAAAGAAGCTAAGTTAGTATATTTGATTATTGAGCAACTTTGGTTAGTGACCTCAATGATTGTTTTTTACTTCTGGATTGGAAATTGTTTTGATATATTAAAACAAGGTTATGCAATACAAATTAATAATTCTGGGTTAAAAAAATTTCTAGAATTAAATGACCAGATACTTCAGATACCAATTTTTTCAACGGCTATCACAACACTGTTATTGGGTTGGATTACTGTTAAAATATATCTAAACACATATTTCACTACACATGAGAACAATTTAAATAATCAAGAGGTTAGCAGATATTCAACTTATCTTAAGCATTATGAAAATTTTATTATGATGTTAGAAATAAAAGTCAGTAAATTGAAATATCTGTCACCTAATAGTATTGATAAATTAGCCCTTTATACTTATATTTTCCCAAATGTAAAAAATGGCGATCTAAGCATATGTAATGATTATAAAAATATTATTAAATCATTTAATGTATCTATAGATTTCTTAAATCATAATTTACCTAAAAAGCTTGGTTATACTGATCATATTGATTTATTAATAGAAAATTCAAAAAAAATGGGAATTGAACTTCCTAGATATGAAAGAAAGCAATTTTTGAAAATTGAGCATGAGTTATACGATTTAATTAATCATATAAATAGAAACATTAATGTTTCAGATATACTAGAAGCAAAATATAGTATCTATTAAGTAAAATTACAGCACTGGCTCTAATAATTGACATAAAAATTTTAATAATAAAGTTCATGTATAGGATTAGTTTTTCTAGAATTAACATAATACAGCTTATGCGCAATGATTTTTAAATTGTATTATAATTCAACACATTAAAACAATCTTATAGCCCACGCACCCTGAAATGGACTTTTTTTATTGTTTTTCACGTTCCACGCTCAATTCTCAATCATTGTTCCACATTAGGATTTAGCATGACTAAATCACAACCTCTGCGCCAACCACACCGTATGCCCTGCACAGTCCTGATCTTCAGCTTGCATGCCTAATACCTTAAAACCATGTTGTGCTAACAATTGACGGTATTCTTCTGGCGACAAACTGGCATGATAAAGTGCCTCGCCAAACATATCCCCAATCGCCTCACCTGCCGCAGGTCCGCTGCTAAACATGAGAACCGTATTGGCGGTAGACCATTGCGCAAATTTTTCGAACATGCAGCGCTGATCGTTTGGCGTTAAATGAAAAAAGCTATCCCACGCCAAAATACCATCAAAGCACCGATTCAAGTTCACTGAGCGCATATCGGCTTCAATCCAGCACTGTTCAGGAAAATGTTCACGTGCCATCTCCAGCATGCTGTCTGCGCTATCTACTCCTGTAAGTTGATGCCCATGCTGTAATAGATATGTAGCAATAGGACGCCCCGAACCACAGCCCAAATCTAATATTTTGGCCTGCGCAGGCAAATAAGCAAGAAAACGATCCAGCCAAGTTTTTTCATATAACAACTGACCGCGCAAGTCTGTCCACGCTTTTGCATGCCGTTGATAAATGGGGATAATCTGAGCAGCTAAATGCGTGTGATCATTCATATTTACCCCAAACATCATTCCAAAGAAGTCTTTGAACATAGCTGAATTTGCACCAACAAAACAGCAAAATCATGGCCCGTTTTGACGACATAATTTTATGGATATTTCACAAATTCTCTCAAGCTAACGACTGATATTAAACTTTCGCCCAAAGCTTGATCAAAGTGCCCACAATCGCTGCATTTTATCTTATAATTTAGCCCGCTAGCTATCCGCCCGCTCAAGAGATTTTTGATATGACAACTATTATCAAGCAAGATGACTTGATCACTTCGATCAAAGACGCGCTTCAGTTCATTTCCTACTATCATCCACAAGACTTCATCCAAGCGATGAGCCGTGCTTATGATCGTGAAGAAAACAAAGCTGCGAAAGATGCGATTGCACAGATCTTAATTAACTCACGTATGTGTGCAGAAGGTCATCGTCCAATCTGTCAAGATACTGGTATCGTAAACGTATTCCTTGAAGTGGGTTTAGACGTTAAATTTGATTTAACCATGAGCTTGGACGACGCGATCAACGAAGGTGTACGTCAAGGTTACCTAGAAAACTCAAACGTACTTCGTGCATCGGTATTGGCTGATCCTGCATTTGGTCGTAAAAACACCAAAGACAACACCCCTGCAGTAATTCACTACAAACTCGTTCCGGGTAACAAAGTAGATATTACAGTTGCTGCCAAAGGTGGCGGTTCAGAAAACAAATCTAAATTGGCGATGTTGAACCCATCTGACTCAATTGTAGATTGGGTACTTAAAACTGTTCCGACTATGGGCGCAGGCTGGTGTCCACCGGGTATGCTTGGTATTGGTATTGGTGGTACTGCCGAAAAAGCCATGATGCTTGCAAAAGAAGCTCTCATGGAAGAAATCAACATGGACGAATTATTACGTCGTGGCCCACAAAACAAAATGGAAGAACTCCGTATCGAGATCTTCGAGAAAGTGAACGCACTTGGTATTGGTGCACAAGGTTTAGGTGGTTTAACCACAGTTCTTGATATTAAAATCAAAGACTACCCTTGCCACGCTGCAGGCAAACCAGTGGGTATGATTCCAAACTGTGCGGCAACTCGTCACGCACACTTCCAGTTAGATGGTTCAGGTGTAGCGCATATTCAAGCGCCTAAACTTGAGGACTACCCAGAAGTAACTTGGGATTCATCTAAATCTAAACGTGTAGATTTAGACAACATTACCCAAGAAGAAATGAACTCTTGGCAGCCGGGCGACACGTTGTTATTAAACGGTACAATTTACACAGGTCGTGACGCTGCGCATAAACGCATGGTCGACATGATCAACAATGGTGAAGAATTACCAGTCGACTTAAAAGGCAAATTCATTTACTACGTTGGCCCTGTTGATCCTGTTGGTGATGAAGTCGTTGGCCCTGCAGGTCCGACAACTGCAACTCGTATGGACAAATTTACTCGCCAAGTCTTAGAACACACAGGTTTGTTCGGTATGATTGGTAAGGCAGATCGTGGTCCTGCAGCAATTGAAGCGATCAAAGATCACAAAGCGACTTACCTCATGGCTGTAGGTGGTGCGGCTTACCTCGTATCTAAAGCAGTACGTGAAGCAGAAGTGGTTGCTTTTGAAGACTTAGGTATGGAAGCAATCTACAAATTCAAAGTTGAAGATATGCCTGTATCTGTTGCGGTAGATGTCAATGGTACATCTATCCACGCGATTGCACCAAAAATCTGGCAAGCTAAAATTGGCAAGATTCCCGTTGTAGATGCTGCAGCAGAATAATATTCCAATTTAGTAATAAGCGAAAAAGCACCCAACATTGGGTGCTTTTTTATGCTTACTGGAAATAAATAAAAGCAATGCATGAGATAAAGATGCAAAACCTTACCACGTTCTCGGATCCCACAATTTAAAGGGTTGGGTTAAGTGCACATCTTCCGCAGGGTCATATTTCTCATGCTTGATTTTTTGTGGCTTTTTACGCAACTTACCTGTGGTTTGATCTTCCGCGACAAAGTTATAGCTTTCGGTTTTCAATTGAGTAAACGCTATTTCCTGTTGTGCCGTACTTGAAGGCATGAGCATTAAAGGCCCTGAAACCTCTTTGCGGGTACTCAAGTTTTCTTCATCATATTTAATAAAATACGACTGCCCTGCCTGTACCTGAAAATCCAAATACTTTGGTTTTTGGAAATGTAATGCACCCAAAGGACGACTCACACTCAGACGATACGCGCCCGGTGCCAGTTCAACCCAGTAATAATGATTGTGCAATAAACTTGGAATCCGATGTTTGTTGATAAACATACTAGCAGCGACAATTTCCTGTCTGTTCCATTTAGAATCTGGACGATATAAATACACGATGGCAGCATCGGCATGTTGTGCCTGAACAGGTTTAAAATTTTGCCCTAGTTTTTGATTGACCCAACCACCAATGGTCATCATGCCCAAACGGTGTTGTTCTACAAAACCAGGTTTTTGTTCTAAATCTAAAACTTTTAAGGTACTAGGTGGTTGCGTTTGTTGCACCACGTTTTTTTTGCCATGACATCCCAGCAACATTAAACTGGTCACGACCAAGATTGCGACACCACGCATGTCTATCCCTCACTGCGTTTCTTATTTTTGTAAATCACGTTTTTGAAATCACGCTGCAAATTCATTTTGCAATTGTTGTTTTGAATAATGGGCATCCACGCCTAGGTCTAAGATTAACACTGCCTTGATTTTTTTGACAATAAAAAAACGTGCCGAAACCTAGCGTTTCGGCACGTTTCAGACGAATAGCGTATTAAGCAGTTTTGCTGTCTAATACTTTTAAGTCAATTTTTTCTGCTGCAGGTTCTTCTGTTTGAGGCTGACGTTCGGTCTGAAATTCAGGTTTAGCACCTTCTTCAATCACCGCTTCAGTCACTACCACTGTGCCAACATCGGTACGGCTTGGCAAGTCGTACATGGTTTCGAGCAAGGCATTTTCCAGAATTGAACGCAAACCACGCGCACCTGTATTACGTTCAAGGGCTTTTTTCGCCACTGCACGTAATGCCGCATCTTCAAAGACTAAATCGACATTTTCCATCTCGAATAAGTATTGATATTGACGGGTTAAGGCATTTTTCGGCTCGGTCAGAATTTGCATCAATGCATCTTCATCTAGCTCGTCTAGCGTTGCAATTACAGGCAAACGACCAATGAACTCTGGAATTAAGCCAAATTTCACCAAATCGGTTGCTTCTACCTGACGAAATAAATCAGACAATTTCTTGCCTTCATCTTTTTTCTTCACGTCTGCCGTAAAACCAATGCCGCCTTTTTCTTGGCGTTGCTGCACAATTTTCTCTAAACCAGAGAATGCGCCACCGCAAATAAACAAGATATTTGAAGTATCAATTTGAATGAATTCTTGCTGCGGATGCTTACGTCCACCTTGAGGCGGAATAGAAGCCACCGTGCCTTCAATCATTTTGAGCAAGGCTTGCTGAACACCTTCACCAGACACATCACGAGTAATTGATGGGTTTTCAGACTTACGCGTGATCTTGTCAATTTCATCAATGTAGATAATGCCTTTTTGTGCTTTTTCTACATCGTAATCGGCTTTTTGCAACAGCTTTTGCACGATGTTTTCGACATCTTCACCCACATAACCCGCTTCGGTTAAAGTCGTGGCATCTGCCATTGCAAAAGGCACATCTAATAGACGTGCTAAGGTCTGTGCAAGTAAGGTTTTACCCGAACCCGTTGGACCTACCAACATGATGTTACTTTTTGAGATTTCGACAGCATCGCCTGCTTTATGCGCCTGATTGCTCACTTTTAGGCGTTTGTAATGGTTATATACTGCAACCGATAAGGTTTTTTTCGCAGTATCTTGACCAATTACATACTGATCAAGCGCAGCACGAATTTCATGTGGTTTTGGCAATGGACGTGTTGCCCAATCACCCGACTCAACTTGTTGACTGGTCTGAACCAAGTCTAAGCATACGTCCACACATTCATTACAGATGTATGCGTCCTCGCCTGCAATCAGCTTCCCGACTTCAGACTGCGTTTTACCGCAAAATGAACAATGTTTTTGTCCCTGAGGATGTTCGGACATAGTCACTCCAATATCTCAATCTTTAAAACTTATGGACGTTTTGTTAAAACTTCATCCACAAGACCGTATTCCTTCGCTGCCTGCGCAGTCATGAAGTTGTCACGGTCGGTATCTCTTGCGACAGTTTCATAGTCCTGACCACTATGTTCTGCCATTAAACGGTTCAAACGCTCTTTAATGAATAGAATTTCACGCGCATGAATTTCAATATCTGATGCCTGACCACGGAAACCACCCAATGGTTGGTGAATCATAACGCGGGCATTCTCAAGACAGTAACGCTTACCTTTTGCGCCTGCATTTAACAGGAATGCACCCATAGATGCTGCTTGTCCCATACAGTAAGTCACGACGTCTGGTTTAATAAATTGCATGGTATCGTAAATTGCCATACCTGCAGTCACTGAACCACCTGGTGAGTTAATGTAAAGGTGAATATCTTTATCTGGGTTCTCAGCTTCTAAAAACAACATCTGCGCCACAATTAAGTTGGCCATATTATCTTCGACTTCACCCGTCAAGAAAATGACACGTTCACGTAAAAGACGTGAATAAATATCAAAAGAACGCTCACCACGAGATGATTGTTCGACCACCATGGGTACTAAAGCATTTTCAATTGTTGGAACATACATAATGGTTATTTATTCCTAAATTCTTGTGACACGACTCATGTTCACAATATGAGGGATAATTGTCTAAATTGCAAAATATTCACGGCTTAAATCGTAGATATTTTGAGTTAAATGCGATCAATCTCTGAAAAACTGAAAACCGCGATGCAATAAAAAAGGCGCACGAAGCGCCTTTTTGTATCAAAGCAAATTAGCCTTGTTGACGAGCTTGCTGCTCTTTCAATAAGTCTTCATAGCTTACAGTTGTATCTGTAACTTTTGCAGAAGCTAAGATGTGATCTACAACCTGGTCTTCTAAAACAACAGCTTCAATTTGTGAACGTTGTTGTTTGTCGTTTTTGAAGTATTCAATCACTTCGCTTGGATCTTCATAAGAAGAAGCCATGTCTTCGATGTAAGCATCTACACGCGCTTGATCTACTTCAAGTTTAGCATTTTCTAATACTTTGCTAACCAATACGCCAAGTTTTACAGATTTTTCAGCTTGTTCTTTGAACAATTCATCTGGAAGCATGCTCGAGTCAAATGCTTTTGCACCTTGCGCACCAAACTGCTGTGTGAATTGCTGAATCATTTGTTGACGTTGACGGTCAATTTCTTGAGCAACCATTGCAGACGGAATTTCAACTTCGTTTGCCGCAACGAGTGCATCAAAAGTTGCACCTTTTACTTGGTTACGTAAACCGTTTTTCACTTCACGTTCCATGTTTTTACGAACGTCAGCTTTTAACTTTTCTACGCCTTCTTCTTCAGAAATACCGAAGATTTGTAGGAATTCAGCATCAATTTCTGGAAGTTTTTGCTTTTCAACCAGCTTCAATGTGATTTTGAATTGTGCTGCTTTACCTGCAAGGTTCGCTGCTTGGTAGTCTTCAGGGAAAGTTACATCAATCACTTTCTCTTCGCCTTTTTTCATGCCCACGATACCATCTTCAAAACCAGGAATCATGCGACCAGAACCAAGTACCAGTTTAAAGTCTTCAGCTTCACCGCCTTCAAACTTCTCGCCATCTACAGTGCCTTCAAAGTCAAAAGTCACTTGCATGTCTTTTTTCGCCATGCCTTTGGTTTCTGCCCAAGAAGCACGTTGCTTTTGAAGATTTTCAAGCATTTGTTCAACGTCTTTGTCGTTCACTTCTGAAGACTTACGTTCAACTTCTAAACCTTCAAATTTCACTTCAACTTCTGGATAAACTTCAACTGTCGCTTCGTAAACTAAAGCGTCGTCTTTCATTTCAGTTTTTTCGATATTTGGCATACCAACAGCGTTGATTTTTTCTTGTTGGATTGCTTCAAAAACGGTGTCACGAATAATGTCGTTCACCACTTCTTGATAAATACCCGCACCGTATTCACGACGCACAACGTTTACAGGCACTTTACCTGGACGGAAGCCGTTGATCTTCACAGTTTTGGCAGTGCGTTTCAAGCGAGCTTCAAACTGCTCGTTAATACGGCTCGTCGGTACAGATACATTTAAACGACGGGCAACGCCCGAAACCGCTTCAGAAGTTACTTGCATGGCTTCCTCGATATAGTTAGTAATAACAGTTTATAAAAAAGTGCCACATTATATGACAACATTTAAGGATATACAAAATACGATCTGATCTCGACTGAATTTTATTTCATTCGCGAGCTATTTTTTGTAATTTTTCATCTTTTGTATATTTCTTGTTGTAAATAAGAATCTTTATCATTATTATTAACCAACTCCTTCATGAATGATTCTAATTACCATATAGGTTCAATTGGCATCATCAATTCATAATCAGAGATTTCATTTTATGGCTAAGTTCAACCTACACCCGCTGTGTTTTGCTTTACTTGGGGCAACCTCTACTGCTGTTTTCGCAAATACCTCTACCGATGCGACTTCAACCCACCAACTTTCCACAATTGTGGTTTCAGCGGCAGGTTTTGAACAAGAGCTAAAAAATGCACCCGCATCTATAAGTATAGTCAGTAAAGAAGATATTGAGAAAAAAAATGCGACCAGCATTGCAGACTTACTGGCAGATGTTCCTGGTATCGATATACGTTCTGGTGTCGGTAAAACCTCTGGTCTAAATATAAAAATGCGTGGTCTTGGAAATGATTACAGCTTAATTTTAATTGATGGTCGTCGTCAAACTACCTCTTCAGATGTTACCCCAAATGGTTTTGGAGAAACATCAAACGGATTTTTACCCCCACTGGCTGCAATCGAAAGAATTGAAGTGATTCGTGGACCTATGGCTACTCGCTATGGCTCAGAAGCGATGGGTGGTGTGATCAATATCATTACCAAAAAAGTGTCTGATGAGTGGAATGGGAATGTCACTGTCAGCGGTAATGTCATGGAAAGTAATGCCGAAGCAGACTCATGGAAAACCAGTTTTGTCGTCAATGGACCACTGATCAATGACCGTTTAGGTTTGCAACTACGTGGCAGCTATTTAGACCGTCAACGTTCAGAGCGTATTCAGGGTTCAACAGGTCGTGATCCTCGTCCAAACAAAGCAGATAACTATGATGTTGGCGCGAAATTAGACTTTAAACTGGATGATCAAAATTCATTTTGGATAGATGGTTTTTCATCAACACAAAAATATGATAACTCTGATCAACGTTTAGGTAACTTTATTTCACGTGGTGGCATTGCTGGATATAAAGATGAGCTTGAATTTAATAGAGTTCAAATTGCTGCAGGTCACGATGGACAATATGACTTCGGTTTATGGAAAACTTATATCAGCCACAATACGACTGAAACCAAAGGACGCACCATTCCAACAGATGCATTTCCCGCATTGGCAGGACAACCGCGTAAATTAGAAAATACTGATTTAGTTATAGATTCACACTTAGTCGCACCAATTGCAAATCACAAACTGACTATTGGTACCGAGTATAAAGACACGACTATTGCCGATGATATCGCAGGTATTGGAAAAGAATTTACTCAAGATACATGGTCACTCTATGCTGAAGATGAATGGCAATTAAGAGATAATCTTTATTTCACTTTTGGTGGACGCTTTGAGGATCACAGCGGTTTCGGCGGACAATTCAGCCCACGCGCATATCTAGTCTGGAATACGACACCTGACTTAACAATTAAAGGTGGTATCAGCACAGGCTATAAAACCCCATCAGCTAAAGATTTATATAATGGAAT
This sequence comes from Acinetobacter sp. YH01003, assembly GCF_013420525.1. Lineage (NCBI taxonomy): Bacteria > Pseudomonadati > Pseudomonadota > Gammaproteobacteria > Moraxellales > Moraxellaceae > Acinetobacter > Acinetobacter sp. YH01003. The sequence continues at coordinate 46,931 of NZ_VOXY01000007.1, forward strand.
CAATGGTTACAGTGGGCAAGGGGCAACACCAAGTTTAGGAAACCCAGACTTAGACCCTGAAACCTCAGTTAACTACGAAATTGGTTTTAATTACCAACCAACAGACACTTTAAATATAACTACAACAGCATTCTTTAACCAAATTAAAGATAAAATTATTTCTAAAAATTTTAGCTGTCTAACCAATGATTGTTCTAATTTCAGCAACAAAGTTACTTCTTTTAGTAAGAGCTTTAATGCTGATGAAGCAGAGGTTTATGGTTTAGAAACATCTTTACAGTATCAAATTATTCCAGAATGGGATATCAAAGCATCCTATACCTTTACCGAATCGGAAATTACCAAAGGAGAAGATAAAGGTTATGCTTTAGAATCAACTGCAAAACATTTACTTAACTTAACTTCAACTTGGCATGTAAATGATGCATTCGATATTTGGCTACAGCATGAATATCAATCTGGTCGTCCTCGCTATACCGTTAAACCTACAGATGCAGGATCGCAAAGCATTGAAACACAAACAAATAATGAGTTCTCTGGTTACAATCTCTTTAACTTGGGTACAAGTTATCAATTAAATGATCGCATTCGTATTAATGCGGCTGTAAATAACTTACTTGATAAAGATTTTACTGAAAATATGGACTACATTGATATCAATGGTGATACTCAACAAGCTTATAAATATTTATCTATCGGACGCAGTTCTGAAGGTACATATTTAGCAGGTCGCAACTACTGGCTTTCTGTTTCTTATGACTTCTAAGCCTTAAATTTCTTTTTTCAACCCTGCTTCGGCAGGGTTTTCTACCTTTTCTCACTCCTTTTTTTACTGTTGTATCGTTTTTTTAAATAAAAATATTGATAATGATTATTATTTTCAAATAAAAACCACACAAACCTACCGCTCACACATTGAGATTGATAATGATTCTCAATACAATTAACAACACTTGTTATAGATGTCATAACAATAACTTCACACTTTATTCACATTTTGAGCTTGAACCAACGAATAAAGCTTGACCTCGTGTTGGTACATACTTAGGGAAATCGCATAAATGGCACAGATCAAAAGTCGCAAACACAACCGCTCTGCGCAACTGATGGCTTTAGCCGCCTCTCTTCCACTACTTGCTCATGCAGCAAACCCTGAAGATGACGTCACCCAGCTTCCCACTATTACCGTTAAATCTGAAGCTGAAAGCAAATACAAGGCAGATAACTTAAGTTCCGCAAAATACACTCAGCCGTTGTTAGATACCCCACAAACAATTTCTGTGATTAAAAAAGAAATTCTACAAGAACAAGGCGCAACGTCATTGGTTGAAGCCTTACGCAATACACCAGGCATTACTCTACAACTGGGAGAAAATGGCAATACTAGTGCTGGCGATGCCTTTCAAATGCGTGGTTTTTCCACCCAAACATCGACCTATGTTGATGGTGTCCGAGATTTAGGCGCAATCAGCCGTGATGTATTTAACATTGATCAAATTGAAGTTGTCAAAGGCCCATCGGGTTCAGAAGCGGGTCGTGGTGCAGCATCGGGTTATATCAATTTGGTCAGCAAATTACCGCAAAGTGAAAGCAGTCAGGAAATTTCTGCAACTTACAACACAGCACAACATGCAAGACTTTCTGCAGATATTAACCAGGCTATCAATCCAAATACCGCCTTTCGCCTGAATGTGATGGGTCAAGAAGGCGGCATAGAAGGACGCGACTATATTGAAAACAATAGTTATGCCATCGCCCCTTCTATTGCCTTTGGATTAAATACTGCCACACGCCTTTATTTATATTCTCAACACATCAGACAACGCAATATTCCAGATGGTGGCATTCCAACGGTGGGCATGCAAGGCTTTTACAATACCGATTCACTGTTAGCCACTGCGCCTAAAGTTAATCGGGAGAATTTTTATGGTCACGTTAATGACTATGAAGATGTCGATGCCGATATGTTCACCGCGAAAATTGAAAGTGATTTAACCGATCAACTCAAACTGACCAATATCACCCGTGTAGCAAAAACCCACATGAATCGGGTGCTGACAGGCCTCAACACGGGTTCTAGTGGTTTAAGAACCAACGGTTCATCAAACCCTGCCGACTGGGAAGTAAATCGCTCCCGCCAAGGTGTCGATCAGGAAAATAAGATTCTTGCCAATCAAAGCACGCTAAATTTCAACCTTAACATAGGCAATGTTCAACATGACTTCGTTGCAGGTATAGAGTTTTTACGCGAACAGCAATCCAGCAAACTCATGGCAACTCAGCTGCCTGGCGAAGCCACTGCCGATACACCTTGGGCCAATCTTTATCATCCAGACCGCAACCAAGCCATGCCGCAGCTGATTTACAGCGGTGGTTATACCGATGGTGAAACCCAAACCGCAGCCGCCTATTTATTTGATACTTTAAAATTTGGAGAGCGTTTTCAACTGAACGGCGGCGTGCGTGTAGATTATTATGAAACCGATTATCAGGGACTTACTCTGCCACGTGGAGGAAATGCTTTGGTGGCCACAGATCTGAGCACCCACGATACGCTGTTCAGTTGGAAACTTGGCGCTGTGTATAAGCCTACGTTAAATAGCAGCATTTACGCTGCGTATGCAAAATCGCTGACTCCGCCCGGCAGCGCCAACTTTAGCCTGTCTGAATCGGGCAATGACGCAATCAATGCCAAGCCTCAAGAAACCCATCATTATGAAGTAGGCAGCAAATGGGAGTTACTACAAGGCAAGCTGGCTTTGGCTGCTGCAGCGTATCGTACAGAAAATGAAAACCAATCGACCATAGATCCAATTTCTCAGCTTGCAGTACAAGAAGGTAAAAAGCGAGTCGATGGCGTTGAGCTGAGTGCCGTTGGTCAAATGACCGATAACTGGAATTTGTCTGCAGGCGTTGCACACATGAAAGTGAAACAACTGAACCAACGCTCATCGAGTGCCACAACCGTATCGGAACGCTGGTCGCCTGAATGGACGGCAAGTTTATGGTCGACCTATGACTGGGCGGGCTTTAAATTGGGTTTGGGCGCACGCTATGTCGATGAACAAAAACGTGTTGTGACTGACAGCAACGCACCTGCCAACATGCCGAATATTCCAGGCTATGTCGTGTTTGATGCATTGGTAGGCTACAACTTCAACAAAAATGCCTCGTTGAATTTAAACCTTTATAACCTTGCCGATAAAGAATACATCAGCACGTTAAACAATGGTGGTGGTCGCGTTGTACTTGGACAGCCGCGCTCAGCAGCACTCAGTTTGAATTACAAGTTCTAAGTTGTTGCAGCTAATCTGTGTTCCTCTACAAACAGGCTGCAGATATGGGTTCGAGGGATAGATCATTTTGCATACTGTCTATCGCTCGAACTTTGCATGTTGAACAACGCTGTCGAATATTCGGCTGTTTGAATTAAAACTTTTTCAGGAAGAATCGATATGATGCTTCACATTCCAGAAGTTCTTAGCAAAGTGCAAGTCCAACAGATTCGCGCTGAATTGGACACTGCAGCTGCATGGCAAAATGGTCAATTCAGTGCAGGGGCACAAGCACAGAAAATTAAACAGAATTTACAATTTGACCTGCAGCATCCGAGCTATGTAACTCTGTCACAAGACATCCTCAGTGCACTAAAACAACAGGCTTTATTGCAGTCCTTTGCCTTGCCGCTGCACATTCTGCAACCCATGTTCAATTGTTATCAAAACACAGGAACTTATGGCAATCATGTTGATAATGCCGTGCAATATTGCGCACAGCTACAACGCCCGATTCGCACCGATGTATCCATGACCCTATTTTTAAGTGAGCCTGAAGAATATCAGGGCGGTGAACTGATCATTGAAGATAGTTACGGTAGCCATGCGGTTAAACTCAATGCAGGCGATGCCATCGTATACCCTGCCACCAGTTTACATCGGGTCGAACCTGTCACCGCAGGTCAAAGAATTGCAGCATTTACATGGTGTCAAAGTATGGTCAAAGATGACTGGCAACGCAGTATGTTGTTCAATTTAGATATGACTATTTTGCAATTGCGTCAACAACTTGGAGATACAGCAGAAGTATTGGCACTAACCGCACATTATCACAATCTGATTCGTCAATGGAGTCAGTTATGAATACCACGCCATTGGCAGCTTTGAATCACATCCCGCCACATTTACACACCATTGCCGACTATCAAAAACAGGCGCAATTACATTTAGATGCAGCCACTTGGGCCAATTTAGAAGGCGCTGCAGGCGATGAATATAGTCTGAACAACAATTTACGTGCGTTTGCCGATATTCAATTATTGCCCCGTCATTTAAATACTTTTGCAGGGGCAAATACGCAAATTCAGCTCTTGGGCGAACAGTATCCACACCCAATTTTTTTAGCGCCCGTGGCTTACCAACAACTGTTTCATCCACAGGGGGAAATTGCTACAGCGCAAGCGGCAGCCGCCCTACAAGCCCCCATGATTCTCAGTCATTTAAGTGCCACTTCAATGAGCACACTGAATCAGGTTTCGGGCGCGGCAAAATGGTTTCAACTGTATTGGCAAGGCTGTCGTAAAGCTGCTTTGGATTTGATTTTTCAAGCGCAACACTATGCCTATCAAGCCATTGTACTCACGGTTGATGCACCGCACATGGGCATTCGAGATCGGGAACGTCGCGCTGCTTTTCAATTGCCTGCACATATTCGGGCGGTATATCAATCATCTGTAAATACCACTCCGCTTAAGGAAAATCAGCACCCTCTTTTTGATGGATTGATGCAGCAGGCTGCCACATGGGAAGATATTGCTTGGTTGCTACAACACAGTCCACTGCCTATTTTACTCAAAGGTATTTTACATCCTGCCGATGCGCAGCAGGCATATCAGTACGGAGCACACGGTATTATTGTGTCTAATCATGGTGGCCGAATTTTAGATACCGCGGTCAGCCCAATTCAAATTTTAGGCACGATGCGAAAAATTTTATCGCACGATTTCCCAATTTTATTAGACAGTGGGATTCGTCGTGGCACAGATATTTTTAAAGCACTGGCCTTGGGAGCAAGTGCGGTTTTGGTCGGTCGTCCATATATTTATGGCTTGGCAGTTGCAGGCGCGCTAGGGGCAGCGCATAGCATTAAACTGTTAAAGGAAGAATTTGAAGTCACAATGGCACTTATGGGAACAAGCTGCATCAAACAAATCAACAGCAGCTATATTTATCACCAAAATAGCTAATATCAGAAAAATATTTCACAACACATGCCGTATCTGTAAAAAACAGGGAATTATTACCCTTGCAGATCGATTAACATACAGATATTGGTTTACAAGTGCCATGATTCTACTTTTAGCGATAGCCTCCTGAAAACAGCTTGTAAATTGATAGAATAGACACAATCTATATTTATAGTAAGTTGCCGTTATCCACGCGATGCAACCGCTACTATTCAAGGAGTTTTCACATGATGTTGGCAGATCCAAGCAAAAAATACCGTCGTATGTACCAGCGTGTCGATTTACCAGACCGCCAATGGCCGAATAACGAAATTACCAAAGCGCCAATTTGGATGAGTACCGACCTACGTGACGGTAACCAAGCGATCTTTGAGCCAATGAACATCGAACAAAAATTCAAAATGTTCCAAATGCTTGTGAAAATTGGTTTTAAACACATCGAAATTGGTTTCCCATCGGCATCTCAAGTTGACTTCGATTTCACCCGTAAATTGATTGAAGAAGGTCATATTCCAGATGACGTGTATATTGAAGTCTTGGTACAGGCGCGTGACCACTTAATTCAACGTACTTTTGAATCTTTACAAGGTGCTAAACGTGCGATTGTGCATATTTATAATGCCAACTCACCAACCTTCCGTAACAAAGTCTTGAATGTTGATGTTGAAGGTGCCAAACAATTGGCAATCAATGCAGCAAGCAAAGTAAAAGAATACGCAGCGAAGCAACCTGAAACAGAATGGGTATTCCAGTACAGCCCAGAATGTTTTACTGCAACTGAGTTGGAAGTGGCTAAAGATGTTTGTGATGCCGTGACTGAAATTTGGGAAGCATCGCCAACCAATAAAGTAATTTTAAACTTGCCTGCAACGGTAGAAGTGTCTACACCAAACGTGTATGCCGACCAAGTGGAATGGATGCACCGCAACATTGCGCGTCGTGATGGCGTGATCATTTCAGTACACTGTCACAATGACCGTGGTTGTGGTATTGCCGCATCTGAATTGGCAATCATGGCAGGTGCAGACCGTGTAGAAGGCTGTGTATTTGGTAATGGTGAACGTACCGGTAACGTAGACGTTGCTGCAATTGCCTTGAACATGTACACCCAAGGTGTTGCACCAGAATTGGATTTCTCGAACATCAACGAAATTATTGCCACAGTTGAAGAATGCACAGGTTTGCCAGTGCATCCACGTCATCCGTATGCAGGTGATTTGGTGTTTACTGCATTCTCTGGTTCACACCAAGATGCGATTAAGAAAGGTTTTGAATTCCAGAAAAACGAAGAAATTTGGGATATGCCTTACTTGCCAATCGACCCGAAAGACTTAGGTCGTGACTATGATGCGGTGATTCGTGTCAACTCACAATCGGGTAAAGGCGGGATAGCTTACTTGTTAGAATCGAACTACAACGTGACTTTACCACGTCGTTTACAAATCGAATTCTCACAAATTGTGCAACAACGTACCGATGAGCAAGGCACTGAAATTAGCGCAAGCGAAATCTGGAACTTGTTTAAAGACACTTACGTTGCAGTAAAAGATGCGCACTATGCGACCAAAAACTACAAACTATCTGATGAAAATGGCAATCAAGTCATTGAGTTAGATGTGGTCGTGAACGGCGAAACGCAACGCTTACGCGGTGAAGGCAATGGCCCAATTTCAGCAATTTTGAATGCACTTCAATTACCAATTGATGTCTTGAATTATGAAGAACGCAGCATTAGCTCTGGCGCACATGCAAAAGCGTTGGCATTGATTGAGTTGCAAGTCAAAGGCACAGGTAAATCTGCCTTTGGTGCAGGGGTACATGACAACATCGTGACCTCATCTATTGATGCAATTATTGCCTGCACCAACCGCTTGATTGAACAAGGCGTATTAAGCACAGATCAAGTAGTTGCAGCAGCAGTATAATCTTGCGCTAACATGTAAAAGCATTTTGAAAAGGATACCCCAAGTGGTATCCTTTTATTTATTCATCCTCAGGATTTAAGGCGAATTATTCCCGTGTCTTTTCCAGCTGACTCAGTAGGTATTGTTGTTCCAGAAAAATTCCAATTTGAAGAACCTTTAGAACTCGAATGCGGTCGTGTTCTGCCCCGCTTTGAACTCATGGTCGAAACTTATGGCACGCTCAATGCCGACAAATCCAATGCGATTCTGATCTGTCATGCGTTGTCAGGGCATCATCATGCTGCGGGTTATCATCATGCCGATGATAAAAAAGCAGGTTGGTGGGATGCCTGTATTGGCCCTGGAAAAGCCATTGATACCAGTCGTTTCTTTGTGGTGGCGCTAAACAATATTGGCGGCTGTAACGGTTCTACTGGCCCCACATCGCCTAACCCTGAAAATGACAACCGTCCTTATGGCCCAGATTTTCCATTGGTCACTGTGCGCGATTGGGTCAAAACCCAAGCCATGCTGTCTGACCGTTTAGGGATTGAAGTCTGGTATTCAATTATTGGCGGCTCTTTGGGTGGCATGCAGGCTTTGCAATGGTCGGTAGATTATCCTGACCGTCTGAAAAAATGCGTGATTATTGCCAGTGCACCAAAACTGTCTGCACAAAATATTGCCTTTAACGAAGTCGCGCGTCAGTCAATTTTATCTGACCCAGACTTTCATCATGGTCGTTATTTAGAACATGACAGCTATCCAAAACGTGGGTTGATTTTGGCACGCATGGTTGGACATATCACCTATTTGTCTGAAGAGGCCATGAAACAGAAATTTGGCCGTGACTTAAAATCAGGCAAATTTATGTATGGTTTTGATGTCGAATTTCAGGTCGAAAGCTATTTACGCTATCAAGGCGAGCAATTTAGCCGTAACTTCGATGCCAATACCTATTTAATTATGACCAAGGCACTGGATTATTTTGATCCTGCACGTGAATATGAACAGTCCTTGCAACAAGCCATGGCCAATACCAAGTGCAAGTTTTTAGTGGTGTCATTCACCACCGACTGGCGTTTTAGCCCTGCCCGTTCGCAGGAAATTGTAGATGCTTTAATCAGCAATCATAAGCCTGTCAGCTATTTAGATATTGATGCCGAACAAGGACACGACTCCTTCTTGTTCCCAATTCCACTGTATGTAAAAGCCATGCGTGCATTCTTGGGTGGTACAGAACATCTTCAAGCAACCCCACAGGAGGCCGTGTAATGCGTCTTGATCAGCAACTTGCCGAAAAGTGGATTAAACCGAATTCTAAAGTACTCGATTTAGGTTGTGGCGATGGCGAACTGTTGGCTCACATGAGCAAACAGCACAATATTCGTGCCTACGGATTAGAAATTGATCAAGAAAAGATTGCAATTGCGATCAGTCGCGGGTTAAATATCATCCAACAAGACTTGAATTTGGGGCTAAGCCGTTTTGCTGACCAGTCTTTTGACTATGTGGTCATGGCACAAGCCTTGCAAGCAGTAGATGCACCTGACGTATTATTAAGAGATATGGTACGTGTGGGTAAACAGGCAATTATCACCTTTCCAAACTTTGCGCATTGGAAGACTCGTTCTTTTCTTGCCTTAAAAGGAAAAATGCCTGTTTCAGATGCATTACCTTATATGTGGTACAACACCCCAAATATTCATTTATGTACGTTTCGTGATTTTGAGGCACTTTGTGCTGAAAATAATATTCGCATCATTAACCGACTTGCCGTGAATGGGAATCAACAAGATAGTTTACTCAGTAAGCATCTGCCTAATTTGTTTGGTGAAGTCGCAATTTATCGAGTGAGCGCTCTATGAAAAAACTATTATTAAGCACCACGCTATTGGTTGGACTGTTGAGCATTCAAGCCCATGCAGATTATGTTTCACCGTCATCTTCTGTAGCGAGCCAAGCGGCTCGATATTCAACCATGGATATTAACGGCTTGATTAAAGCAGCCAAAGCAGGTCAGGCAGGCGCACAATTTTACTTAGCGACAAAATATCAACAAGGTAAAGACGTTCAACAAGACAGCCGTCAAGCGTTTGCTTGGTACAAAGCTGCGGCAGATCAAGGTTTATCGGCTGCGCAATTAAATGTAGGTCGTATGTTGGCAGATGGTATTGGCACGAAAAAAGACGAAGTCTTAGCACGTCAATATTTTGAAAAGGCGGCTAGCCGTGGTGATAACCGTGCCAGCTTTAACCTTGCCATGATGGAAGAACAAAAGAAAAACTATATGGGTGCGTATCAGTGGTATGAGTTATCTACCCGTGATGGCATGCTCGACAATAAAGTAATTTCTTTGTCTGAAGGTAAGAAAACCGCTTTGGCAGCTAACTTAACTCAAGAACAAATTCGTCAAGCACGTGACCGCGCAGACCAATGGATTCAAGCGCAATAAATTTAACTACGTTTGAAGTGATCTCAAAGCACCTTCGGGTGCTTTTTGTTTTATCCGAAATAAACTGCCTGCATGGCCTGTAGCAGTTCAGGACTGAATTCTTCTACTGCAGCAGAACCTAATACCGCATCTATACCACAATGCGGACAAATTGCGGTTTGCTCATCATCACACCAATCTTCAATTTCGCTATAAGCAAAAGTTTCCAGACAGTAAAAACAGCCAGAACGCTCACTTTGCTGCAATAATGTACGGTGCTGACTCGAATAACGGTAGATCTCTGAAATTTTGCTCATCATGATTCCCCTATTTTTTTATATCTCAGCATAATTGGTATGTATTAAAACAAATCTATCTAAGATTAAACTTTTAAGTCTGCAAAATCCGTTAAAATATCCAAGATTATTTTGAATTAAGATCTGAATTATGGCTGCAACTGATTGGCGTGCTCAAGGTACTTTGGTTTTAGCAAGCAATAACAAGGGAAAAATTGCAGAATTTGAAACCCTGTTTGCGCAATTAGACTTGCCTGTGCAAGTGATTCCGCAAGGTCAACTAAATATTGAAGATGCTGTTGAAGATGGTTTGAGCTTTGTTGAAAATGCCATTTTAAAAGCACGCCATGCCGCAAAAATTTCAGGAAAGCCTGCCATTGCAGATGACTCTGGTTTATGTGTGCCTATTTTAGGCGGCGCACCGGGGATTTATTCTGCACGTTTTGCAGGCGAACATGGCAATGATGCAGCCAACAATGAAAAACTTTTGAATAAACTCAAACCACTACGTCAAGACGGCGCAGCAATTGAAGGTATGTTTGTTTGTGTTTTGGCTTTGGTTGAACATGCCGATGATCCATTACCACAAATTTTCCAAGGTATTTGGAAAGGCGAGATTTTAGCAGAAGCTCGTGGTGAAAATGGTTTTGGCTATGACCCGCTCTTTTTGTTGCCTGAATTGGGAGTGTCGAGCGCAGAAATGTCGAAAGCAGAAAAGAATAAAATCAGTCACCGTGGTCAGGCGATGCAACTGTTTAAAGCAAGTTTACAAGCTTAGATTTAACAGATGTGATTGATCTTACAGCCCGTTTTCAAACACGGGCTGTTTTATTTTCAAGCTTTACAAATCAGGTCAAACATCCCTTGTCGTCAAATCGCAACACATTCGTCACCGCATTGTCATACAGACCTGTTGAGATAGGCTCAACTATTGAGAGGTCTAAATCATGGCAGGATTATCTATTTGGCACGTGCTGATTTTTGCAATTGTGGTCATTTTATTATTTGGTACATCTAAGCTTAAAAACTTAGGTAAAGATGTAGGTGGCGCGGTCAAAGATTTTAAAAAATCAATAAAAGATGATGAGGCAGAAGCGGCGCAACTGAAAGAACCTCGTACGATTGAACATCAAGCCAATAGCAGTGATGTAAATTCGACTGTAAAGCATTAAGGCTGAGGGTTTGAGATTATGCTCAATATTGGAATGACGGAACTGCTGATTTTCGGCATCATTGCATTATTGGTGCTGGGTCCTGAAAAACTCCCTGAAGCAGCGCGTTTTGTCGGCAAGTGGTACGCTAAAATTAAACGTATGGTCAGTAATGTTCAAAATGACATTGACCGCGAATTGCGTTTATCTGAATTACGCGAGCAAATGCAGCAAGAAATGGCGCGTATTCAGGAACTTGAAGCAAAGATGCAAGCACAAATGCATGAAATGCAGCAAGAAAAAATATTTGAAGATACAACTGCAAAAAGCACACATTCCCCGCATGCCGTATCAAAAAATACCTTACAACAGCATCATTACACCTTGGTTTTAAATACTGAAAAAACCTCTGCGGTGTTACTCCCTAAAACTAAAATGACATCACATTCAAATTTATCTGCGCTACAACATACTACAGCGCCCTATACTGAAATGAAGGTTGCAGTATGAGCCAATCAAACGCTTCTGAGCTTTCACATTTGCCTGTGAAGGCAGAGCAAGCCGCATTAGAAGAAATGCCAATTACCAAGCACTTGATGGTGCTGCGTAATCATCTTTTTAAAATTGTAGGGCTTATTCTTGCCTTATTCTTCTGTTTATTGCCCTTTGCCAATAAAACTTATCAAGTATTGTCGGAACCATTACGTGCACAGTTGCCACATACATCAACCATGATTGCGACTGATGTTACCGCAACCTTTATGGCGCCGTTTAAACTAAACTTTTTTGTCGCGCTGTTCATTGCGATGCCATTTATTTTGTATCAGATTTGGGCATTCGTAAAACCAGCGTTATATGAAAAAGAAAAAAGTTTGGCGCTGCCTTTGCTGATCGGCAGTATTTGCTTGTTCTATATCGGAATTAGCTTTGCTTACTTTGTCGCCTTGCCATCCATTCTGCACTTTTTCATTAGCGTTTCCCCTGAAACAGTCGCCCCGATGACCGACATTAATAGCTATCTTACGTTTTGTTTGAAGCTGTTTTTGGTTTTTGGTTTTACCTTTGAGATTCCAATTGTCACACTTTTGCTGATTATGATTGGTGTCGTGTCTACGCAAACTTTGGTTGAAAAACGTCGCTTTATTATTGTTGGCTGTTTTTTTGTGGCCATGTTTGTCACACCGCCAGACGCTTTATCGATGATCATGCTTGCCATTCCGATGTGGATGCTGTTTGAAATTGGTTTGTTTTTTGGCAAATTAATTGAGAAGCGCCGAGTCAGTCACAGCTAATCTAAAATATTGAATTTTAAAAAGAAGCACATGGTTGCTTCTTTTTTTGTGCGTGTAGATCACAACTGAACGGATTTAATCAGTTTGACACATAAGCTTAACCCGCATGTCATGTTTAGCCACTAATTTACATATAACTTTCAAACGACTAAGCAATTTGCTAGGAAAAAAAATGACTGATTTTATGCCTTACAATGAAGATCAAGAGTTAGATAATAACACTTCAGACAATACGCACTTTCGTGACATTCTAGAACAACGCATGAGCCGTCGCAGTTTAATTAAAAAAACTGCAAGCGGTGCAGCAGCTTTAGCTTTAGCTTCTTCTTTATCTGCATGTAGTGATGATGATGAAGATACAAATGTAACACCACCAACAAGTAAAGAAGAACCCAATACCAAGCCTGAAACATTAACATTTAAAGCTGTAGATAAAAATTTAAATGATATTGTTACTGTTCCTGAAGGTTACCAAGCAACTGTATTATATGCTTTAGGTGACTCAATCAATCCTTCTTATAGCAATTGGAATGCAGATGCAGATGTTCCATCTGGCCCAAGTTTCCAATTCCGCTCTGGTGACTGTCACGATGGCATGAGCTATTTTGGCTTAAGTACTAAAACTGGTCGTTATGATGAAAATGCATCAGATCATGGCTTATTGGTTTTGAACCACGAATATATCAACCAAACCTTCTTACATCCAAAAGGCGCAACTAAAAAGGATGGACGTCGCCCAGAAGATGAAGTGATTCGTGAAGTAAATGCACACGGTGTTTCAGTCGTTCATATTAAGAAAAATGCTGAAACTCAAGCTGTAGAGATTGTGAAGTCATCACCATTTAACCGTCGTATTACAGCTTCGACTGTCATGGATTTTGCAGGGCCTGTAGCTGGTTCTCCATTACTGCACACAGCATTCTCTCCCGCTGGTCGTCAAACTCGAGGCACACAAAATAACTGTGGTAATGGTTATACACCATGGGGCACTTATTTAACTGCTGAAGAAAATTTTATTGGTTATTTCCAACGCTCAGGTACAGACCAATACTCAGCCCGTAGTGAAGCTGAAAAAATAGCACTTAAACGCTATGGCTTAGGCTTAGAGATCTCTTATCAAACTGAAAAAAATGCAGACGGTAGTGTTAAACGTGATGCGAAAAACAACATCATTTATATTTTAGATGCTGATGGTAAAAAAATTCCAGAACGCGATGAGCAAGATCGCATCGTGTATTTGAATAAATCTTCACGCTATGGTTGGGAAACAGCAGAAGCTGGTTTTGAATCTCAAGACATGTATGATCGTTGGGCTGCTAACGTAACCAAAGAGTCTGCAACTCAAGACTATCGTAATGCGCCAAATACATTTGGCTGGATTGTAGAAATTGATCCATTCGATAGCCGCTCAAACCCAGTAAAACGTACTGCATTAGGTCGTTTTGCTCACGAAGACTGTCGCGCCAGCCGCGCAATTGAAGGGCAAAAATTTGCATTCTATATGGGCGATGACTCGCGCGGTGAGTACATCTACAAATTTGTATCAGATGCAACATGGGATCCTAAAGATGTGAATGGTGGCTATCGAGCTGGCGACAAATATATGAATTCAGGGAAATTCTATGTCGCTAAATTTAATGCATCAGGCACAGGAGAGTGGATTGAACTGGCTTATGGTAAAAATGGCTTAACCGAAACAAACGCTATTTACCCATTTAGCTCACAAGCGGATGTCCTTACTTTTGCTCGTCTTGCAGCAGATGCTGTAGGAGCTACAAAAATGGATCGTCCAGAATGGGTTGCTGTAAACCCTGAAAATGGTGAAGTGTACGTGACTTTAACCAATAACTCGAACCGTGGTTCAAGCTATGCAACAGATCCTGCAAACCCACGTAACTACACCGATCCTGAAGGTGGTAAAGGTAACGTCAATGGTCATATTATCCGCTTTAAAGAAGAGAATACTGCAGCAACATCATTTGAATGGGATATCTATCTATTTGGTGCTGAAGCAAGTATGGATCCGACAATTAACCTTTCTAATTTAAGCGATGCAAACGACTTCTCAAGTCCAGATGGTATGTGGTTTGACCCACGTGGTGTTCTTTGGATTCAAACAGATGATGGCGCATATACAGATGTTACAAACTGTATGATGTTAGCAGCACTACCTGGTCAAGTTGGTGATGGCGGTGTTGTAAAAACTGTTGGTGATCAAAGTACAATTGCTGGTGCTCAAGTCACCGATAAAAACTTACGTCGCTTCCTTGTTGGGCCAAAAGAATGTGAAATTACAGGTGTAACCATGACACCTGACTACAAAGCAATCTTTATTAACGTTCAGCACCCAGGTGAAGATTCAAAGAGTTTTGATGCGCCAAGCAGCCATTGGCCTGCAACACAAACTGACATGAACAATAAAACTGCACGTCCTCGTTCAGCAACGGTTGTCATCACCCGTAAAGACGGCAAAGCAATTGCTGGATAACATCCATAAATTAAAAATGCCGACATCACGTCGGCATTTTTTATGCCTCAATGTTCAACTGTTGCTGCACAATATCTCCCTTTTGCTCACCATATTGTGTTTTTTCCAGCCATGTAAATTGCTGCGCCTGCATACGTAAAAAATTGGAACAACGTGTACCGTAAAGTGGACTTTGAATAAAAGTCGATGACAACAACGCTTCCATCTCCAATGAAATCCCTGTTTGCGGTAACAATTCAGATGCAACTTTGCGTTCATCTTGCAAAATATCCCACGCCGCAGCATTTAGCTCTGCCGTTGCAAGATCAGGCAATTGCAGCATCGGTAAAAACTCCTGCGTAAAGCGTTTGCGTAAGCGTGCAGTTTTCTCCCAAGGGTCACTCATCAATCCATTCGACACCACATAAACGCCTTTAGCTAAAACCTGCGGCGCTTCTCCACGGTTACTCATGTACACCGCTTGAGTGGTGTCACCCACAAATAAATTAAAACCTGCATATTCACATTGCTGTTTTTCTAAGGCTTGCGCAAAACGGATAGGCGTTTGCTCAGATTCTAAAAAAGCCTGAATAATATGCCCACGTGAAGTTGGATATTCACGAACATCATTCGCATCACGATAATTGGTAATCACAGCCCAGCGTCCCGATGGGGTAATGCCCATCCACGTACCGCCCGATTCTAAATCTTGCCCTGCAACAATTGGACTATCAGACCATGCTGCCAGTGCTGCTGTCGGACGCCGATAGAACTCATCTCGATTTGAAATCAAACACAGTGGTGTGTCTGTCAAGACCTGCCAAGCCAATGCCACAATACACATAATTTAAACTCTTGATCTTTACACATTGAATGTACAACATTTTTCATCACATTCAGCTAAAATCTGTGCAAAACAGAATCACAAGGAACAGGAATGCTCACCTATCCAAATATTGACCCCGTTGCTATTTCGCTCGGGCCTTTACAAGTCCATTGGTATGGCTTGATGTATTTACTGGCATTTTTATTTGCATGGGGTTTGGCAACTTACCGTGCCAAACAACGTGGCTGGACACCAGACATGGTTTCCGACCTGATTTTTTACGGCGCTTTGGGCGTGGTGATTGGTGGACGTGTCGGTTATGTGTTTTTCTACGGCTTTGAACAATTTTTGGAAAATCCACTGTGGTTATTCCAAGTCTGGACAGGCGGCATGAGTTTCCATGGTGGCTTTCTGGGCGTGATTTTAGCCATGCTGTTCTGGTGTAAAAAATACAAAATGACGTGGTTTCAAACTTTGGATTTTATTGCCCCATGTGTACCTACAGGTCTAATGTTTGGTCGTATTGGTAACTTTATTGGTGGTGAATTATATGGTCGCCCTGTGACCGATCCGAATTTTGCTTTGGGGATGATTTTCCCGACCGATCCTTTACAATTGGTACGTCATCCATCGCAATTGTATCAAGCCTTATGTGAAGGTCTAATCCTGTTTATTGTACTGTGGTGGTTTAGTTCAAAGCCACGTCCACGCATGGCAGTGTCTGCCCTATTCCTGATTGGTTATGGTTTGGCGCGCTTTGTTGTCGAATTTTTCCGCGAACCCGATCATGGTCAGCTCTTTATTGCATGGATGAGTAAGGGACAATTCCTGAGCTTACCAATGATTTTGGTCGGTTTCTGGATGATGTGGTATGCCTATCAAAAGAAAATTTATGATTGGGGGCCGCAAAAAAACAGCTAAGCTACTACCCATTTAAATGCAGGTTTCATCCATTCAGGCGAAGTCAATCTTCGCCTTTTTTATGCTACAGTGCTATCTATTACTTACACTTTTCAGACATCAATATCTCACATGCTTGAATTTTGGTTTAACCCACAGGTTGCGGTCACAAAGAAAATTGCCCTGCTGATGGTGATCGCGCTGGTCACTGCAGCGGTATACTTCTTAGAACCCTTAAAGCTCGATGCGATTTTAATGTTTCTGGCCACAGGTATTGTTTTTTTAATTTGTCGTTACTGCAAAATTCATTTTACTGCACAACATCCCACAGGTTGGTTGGCACGACTATTGACTTGGATTCCACTGGCGTTGTTACTCGCAATAATTTTCATGCAGATTCAACACGGTGAAATTTTACTGTCGGGCGCTCAAGGCATTGGCTTTACCGCTTTGGCTATTTGCCTGTTTTCGCCGTTGGCTTTACTGCATCAACATCACACTTCCGACACACAATAAAGTCACAACTTTAAAAACTCTGCTATTATTCTTTCTGATTTACTGGGCATCGAATTGCCCAAACAAAAAATATTTCTTTTGCTTGACCAGAGAACGCTATGCGCCAGTATTTAGACCTACTCCAACATATTCTTGACCATGGTGGCGACAAAGGTGACCGTACCGGAACAGGCACACGTTCAGTGTTTGGGCACCAAATGCGTTTTAACCTTGCACAAGGTTTTCCACTGCTGACTACCAAAAAAGTACATTTCCGTTCTATCGTAATTGAGCTGTTATGGTTTTTAAAAGGCGATACCAACGTCAAATATCTACAAGAACATAAAGTCAGTATTTGGGATGAATGGTCTACCGCAGAACAAACCGCGCGCTTTGGTCGTCCTGAAGGTGAACTTGGCCCAGTGTACGGACATCAATGGCGTAATTTTGGTGCAACACAAAAAGCCGATGGTCTGTATGAGCAAGATGGTTTTGACCAAATTGCATGGTTAATCAATGAAATTAAAACCAATCCAAATTCACGTCGTTTAATCGTGTCAGGCTGGAACCCGAAAGAAGCAGGTCAAGTTGCTTTACCGCCTTGCCATACTTTATTCCAGTTTTTTGTGCACAACGGCAAACTCTCATGCCAGCTATATCAACGCAGTGCCGATGTGTTTTTAGGCGTGCCTTTTAATATTGCCAGCTATGCTTTACTAACCCACATGATCGCGCAAGTCTGTGATTTAGAAGTCGGAGATTTTGTCTGGACAGGTGGCGATACGCATTTATATGCCAACCACTTTGAACAGGCACAGTTACAGCTAAGCCGTGAACCACTGGCGTTATGTCAGTTAAAACTCAATCCTGAAATCAAAGATATTTTCGATTTTAAATTTGAAGATATTGAAATTGTAGGCTATGAGTCACATCCTGCAATTAAAGCACCTGTCGCTGTTTAATTGCCTGTTGCTAGATTTATCATCTCAACATTTAAATTGCCCCAACGTCCCCAAAAGATGCTTGGCAGACTAAGAAAATACGAGCCTAATTATGTCATTTCAAAATTTAGAAGTTGTACACGTAGTCGCTATGGATCAACAACGCTGCATTGGTCAGGGTAACCAATTGCCGTGGCATATTTCGGCAGACTTAAAACACTTCAAAGAAATCACCCAAGGTGGCGTGGTGATTATGGGACGCAAAACCTTGGAGTCGATGGGACGCACCCTGCCTAAACGTGTCAATTGGGTGATTACCCGCGACCCAAACTGGGCATTTGAAGGCACAAAAGTGGCGCATAGCATTGAAGATGCCTTGCAACAAGCCGTTGCCGATGTTCAAGCCTCAGAAAAACCAAACACTTTATTTATTATTGGTGGTGGTGAAATTTTTAGCCAAACTATGCCGATTGCTGACCGTTTGGAACTGACACATATTGAACTAGATGTTCAGGGAGATGCGCATTATCCTGCCATTCCTGCCGAGTTTAAAAAAGTGGCCTCAGAACAGCATGTCGATGAAAAATCAGGGATTGCCTTTGAGTTTGCCCGCTATCAAAAATAATGCTGACAGCCTTGGCAATATTTGATTATGATGACTTAAACGGAATTTAACTTTGCCTCAGGAATGGCGGATGCTGCATTTCATCTTCAGTTTAGGTGTCGTTCTTTCTTCTATTTGGCTCAGTATGGCCTTGTGGATTCATCAGCCTTTGGGTTGGTTAATGAGCCGTGTGCTGATTGGGACTTGGCTAGCCTTCACCCTCAGCATTTTGGGCATTTATATCACTCAGCATTTGCTCAGTCGCAATCAGGATATTTTGGTTTATCTTTTGGGTTTTACCTTGGGGCTGTTTTGGTATTTTGGGATGGATGCCAAGCAAGACCGTGACTGGAACCCTGAAGTAGCCCGTATGCTGCATTATGAACAAGTACAAGATCAGGTCACGCTGCACAATGTCCGCAATTTTGACTGGCATGCCGATGGTCGCTATACCGAACGTTGGGAAACCCGCCAATTTAACCTGAAACAGATTACGGGGGTGAATATCATCACCTCTTACTGGATGGGGCCAAAAATTGCGCATACCTTAGTCAGTTTTGACTTTGCCGATCAAGCGCCACTCACCTTTTCCATTGAAATTCGCAAAGAAAAACACGAAGAGTTTTCTGCGATTGGTGGCTTCTTTCGGCAATATGAACTCAGCCTTGTCGCTGCCGATGAAAAAGATATCATCTACACCCGCAGCAATATTCGGGGTGAGCAAGTTTATTTTTTCCCGATCCAGCTCAATCCACAAGAAGCACAAGCACTGTTTCAGGAATATCTGCATAAAGCCGATGCTTTAGCCGCCAAAGCGCGTTGGTATAATACGTTGACCAGTAATTGCACCACGCTGCTGTTTGACATGATTCAGGCAGTATCTCAAAAACGTTTCCCTGCCGACTATCGTCTGTTTGCTTCGGGTTATTTACCCAATTATTTATATGATTTGCATGCGCTGGATCATCGTTGGGATATGCAAACTTGGTATCAACGTGCCCACATTAACCCACGTGTGGAAAACTTAAAAGATATCCACAGCCAAGACTTTTCCGCGCTCATTCGACAAGGCGTGCAGCTCGATTCTTCAGCAAACATCAGCACGCCTTATTCGCATCCGACTTATCAGAACAAAGTGCTGCCCTGACCTATTTTGGTCATTTTGCGCAGATACAATCAATTCAGAGAAAAAACCACACCATATCTTGGAAAAAGTTGCAGCAAACATACAAATTCAACTAGAGCCACGGCGCATAATTTGTTTAGATAGCAACAATTTCAAAAAATTAGAGATCATTCCATGCTAAAAAAATACTTCGGGATCACCTTATTGGGTGCAATGATTGCTTTATCAGGATGTGAAACTATGCCAACTCAAACGAGTGCAAGCCAAATTAGCGCAATCAATCAAGCCAACTTAGTACAACGTACATGGACTGCTACGCAATTGGGCAACAGCATGTTAAAAACAGAAGCAAACCGCCAAAACTTGCCATATTTAAACTTTGATGCCGCCACACAAACAGTCACAGGTTCAGATAGTTGTAACCGACTCAGCGGTAGTTATGTCGCAGGACGTGACACCCTACAATTGGGGCAATTGGCAACCACGCGAATGGCTTGCTTAAATAACAACAACTTAGATCAGAAATTTCATGAAGCCCTAAATAAAGTGACGCATTATCAGGTCTATGGTAAAACCCTGAAATTGCTAGATCGCCATGGAAATTTACTGATTCAATTTGAAACACCAACGGCTGCACGTTAACGGCTAAGCCTAATAATAGACAGGCTTAAAATGGTTTATTCATAAAATATAAGGACAAAATCATGCAACAAGCATTGTTTGGTGGCGGATGTTTCTGGTGTGTCGAAGCCGTATTTTTACAACTGCAAGGCGTAGAAAAAGTCACCAGCGGTTATGCAGGTGGACATACCTTAAACCCAAGCTATGAAGATATTTGCCGTGGCGACAGCGGACATGCAGAAGTCATTTTGATTGATTTTGATGAGCAGCAGATCAGCTATTCACAATTACTTGAGGTGTTTTTTGCCACACACGACCCAACCACATTAAACCGTCAGGGCAATGATGTCGGCACACAATACCGCTCTGTGATTTATTATTTAGATGCTACACAGCAACAAGCTGCCGCCGAGATGATTGCAGCCTTACAAGCTGAAGGTGTGAATGTTGTGACTGAACTCAGTGCAGCACCTGAATTTTACCCTGCAGAAGACTATCATCAGAATTTCTTTGCCAAAAATCCAAATCAGGGCTACTGCAATTTTTCCATTCCACCGAAACTGAATAAATTACGCAGTAAATTTCAGCATTTACTGAAAGTATAACCATTGGATTTAAAAGCAAGTACAAAACGGTGATACTCATCTTTTGATGACATCACCGTTTACACCACTATTTATTTTACAAAAGTCGTCCAGACAAATGCCTGAGTACGTCCTTGTAAGGTCATCTTCAACTGATCGCCCGACTGTAATGCTGCCACCCCTGCAGGTGTACCAGTCATTACCACATCACCAGGTTCTAAACTAAATACTTGGCTAATATCTGCCAACAATGCCGCAATATCAAAAATCAATAAACTGGTATCGCCTTGCTGACGTAATTCATCATTAATGTCCAAACGATATTGCACGTTTTTCCAGTCCTGAATTTCCGATACATCCACCCAATCTGCCAACACACAAGAACCGTCAAACGCTTTGGCTCGTTCCCACGGCTGTCCTTTTTTCTTAAGTTCATCCTGCAATTCACGCAAAGTTAAATCCAAGCCCAAAGTCACTGCACTTACAGCATCCAATACTTTGGCAGGATCTGTGTCTGCATTTAAAGGCTGGTCAATGCGTAAACTCAATTCACATTCATAGTGACAATTGCCCCAGACCTTATTCCACGTAATCCCATCACTTAAACTGCGTAAACTGCTTGGCGGTTTAATAAATAACACAGGATGATCAGGTACAGCATTACCTAATTCTTTGGCATGGTCTGCATAACTGCGACCGACACAGACAATTTTAGATGGACGTGTACTCATGATCATCCTCGAATAACTCGTAAATTGGGAAAATTAGAACTTACTTTTTAAAAGTATTTTCAAAAACCGTTTGTTCTGCAGGCAGATTAAATGCACGTTTCGGTACAATCACCACTGTACGATTTTTTAATTCCAGCATATAGGTGAGTTTACCCACAGCGAAATTTTGCACCTCGTTATAATGAAATACCTGTTTACGACCATTGGCATACAGCTCGGCATAGTCCTGAAATAAATCAATGCCTTGCTCGCTTTTACCAAATTGGTATTTTACAAACTGACGTTTAAACATCATTGGCAAGAACCAATAACGCATTAAAGTTTGCAAAATTAAAAAGAAAGCACCGAGTGCAACATAATAGCGACCTACCCCATCGAAGCCCAAATAAAAGCCCCAAGCAATAATCGCCACACTAATCAACGGTGTAATAAAACGGGTAAATTGTTTTTTACCAAAAGTCGCAAGGGCAAAGCCGTCTTGAGATTCTTCTAAATTTAAAAAATAGCGCAAAGACAATGCTGGCTGCGTGTCAGACATAAGCTCATCATCAAGTCATTCAAATTGAGCTAAATCTTACACTAGATTGAGCACTTTCCTTATTTTTTTCGTGTTTATTCGCTCAAAGCCAGACGTAAAACAATGGTCATGCTTTTGACACAGAAATTTCATCATTTTTAGATAGTGTAGATGCAAAAAAACCGCATCAAAAGTGCGGTTTTTTATTTCAAGTTGGTGCGCTCAGAGAGATTCGAACTCCCGACCCCTTAGTTCGTAGCCAAGTGCTCTATCCAGCTGAGCTATGAGCGCGACGACTTGATGGGGTGCATTATACGTGTTTTTTTCTGGCTGTTAAGTATTAATTCATCATTTTGCAATCAAATGCACAGATATTGGACGATTCAAAAGAATTTTAACGTAAAACCATGAGTACGCTATTCTTTTTAATAAACTGATTATTGTTTGAGTTTACTAAATTTCAGGCACAAAAAAACCGCATTTAAGCGGTTGATTGTTCAAGTTGGTGCGCTCAGAGAGATTCGAACTCCCGACCCCTTAGTTCGTAGCCAAGTGCTCTATCCAGCTGAGCTATGAGCGCATTACTTGTGTGCCAATTTAGGCGATACGTTACTGTTCGGTTTACTTATTGGTGCGCTCAGAGAGATTCGAACTCCCGACCCCTTAGTTCGTAGCCAAGTGCTCTATCCAGCTGAGCTATGAGCGCGACATAAGTAAAGCGTGGCGGTGAGAGAGGGATTCGAACCCTCGATACAGTTACCCGTATGCGTCCTTAGCAGGGACGTGGTTTCAGCCACTCACCCATCTCACCGTAACGTGCCGCCATAATACAAATTAAGTGCTAGCACTGCAAGCTTCGATACCACAATTTTTGCATATTTTTGCTCAATTAAATATTTTTTAAACAATTTTCAGGATTCATCGCCACAATTGTGCCTGAACTTTTGGCAATCGCTGCACAAAAACTAGAAACATCGTAAAATAACGACAGAAAACACATTATTGCAATCATTTACGTGCAGTCTTTCCGTACATGACTTATGCTAAACCTATCTTCTGACATGAAGTTTATTCCATGATGAAAAATTGGGTCGATCCTGAAGCGAAAGCTGAAGCCGAACGCTACGAAAATCCTATTCCAAGCCGTACCTTAATCTTAGAAACCATTGAAACCTTGCAGGCAGCACAGTCACATGCAGACTTGGTAGAGCATTTTGCGATTGCCGATCAAAAAAGTATTGATGCCCTGAGCCATCGTTTAATTGCCATGGTGCGTGATGGTCAGCTCATGAAAGATGGATTCAAGTTCCAGCTGGCTGCAGAACAACCGACTCATGACGCCACGGTTTACATCAACAGTAAAGGTTTAGGCACAGCCAATATTGCAGGTCATGAAGATATTTTATTGCCTGAACGCGAACTACGTTTGGTGTTTAATGGCGATCAAGTCAAAGTCCGCCAGACATCGGTAGATCGTAAAGGCAAGGCATGGGGGTTTATTACCGAAGTCACCCAGCGTCGTGTCAAACAAATCATTGGTAAATTGTCAGAATACGATGGTGAATATTTTATTCAGCCTGCCCAGCCAAATAGCCATCAACCCATTACCCTTGAAAAAGAATTAATTGAACATGCCCAAGTTAAATTGGGCGATTCTGTGCGCATTGCGATTGACGACTATCCAACCCGCGAAGAATTTGCCACAGGACATATTATTCAGTCGATGGCAGACAAAGCCGAAACTGAAATTATTATTCCGCAAACCATTTTAGAATTTGGTCTGCCGTATGAATTTCCTGAAGATGTCATTCAAGAAGCCGAAAGCTTTCAAGAACCGACAGCCCAAGACCGTGAAGGACGTGTTGATTTACGCGATTTAGCCTTAGTGACTATTGATGGTGAAGATGCCCGCGACTTTGACGATGCAGTATATGCAGAAAAACGTCCAGGCGGTGGTTACCGTGTCGTGGTCGCAATTGCCGATGTCAGCCATTACGTCCGCACAGGCAAACCGTTGGATGATGAAGCTCAGGAACGTGGGACTTCAGTCTATTTCCCGCATTTTGTATTGCCGATGTTGCCTGAAGCTTTATCGAATGGCTTATGTTCGCTGAATCCGCAGGTTGACCGTTTGTGTATGGTCTGCGATTTAAAACTGTCACGCGCAGGTCGGGTCACAGGTTTTGAATTTTATCCATCGGTCATGCATTCCAAAGCACGTTTAACCTATACTCAAGTGGCACAATATTTTGAGGGTGATAGTGCGGCAATTCCAGAAGATCGGGAGGTGTGCAAATCATTAAATACTCTGTTCCAACTGTATCAAGTGCTGAAAGGTTTACGTGCTGAACGTCATGCCATGGAGTTTGAAACCGTTGAAACCTACATGACCTTTGATGAGTTAGGTGGAATTAAAGAAATTTTGCCGCGCAGCCGTAACGATGCGCATAAACTGATTGAAGAATGTATGTTACTCGCCAACGTCGCAGCAGCAGAATATGCACTCAAACATGATGTGCCGATGCTGTACCGTGTGCATGAACCGCCAGAGTTTTCACGTATTCAAAAAGTCCATGATTTTGTCAAATTACTTGGGCTACATTTTCCAGAACAACCCACTCAGGCCGACTATCAAGCGGTGATTGAAGCCACTAAAGATCGTATTGATGCACCAAGTATTCACGCGGTGTTATTACGCTCAATGATGCAAGCCTATTATGGCGCCAATAATTCAGGTCACTATGGTTTAGCTTACGATGCCTACACGCATTTCACTTCACCAATCCGTCGCTACCCTGACCTATTGTTGCATCGTGCCATTAAAGCGCATTTAAAACAAAAACCATCACCACTTTCGGGCGCAGCTTTAGATGATGCAGGCGAACATTATTCTGCAACTGAACGTCGTGCCGATGAAGCCTCACGCTCTGTCACCACATGGCTAAAATGCCACTATATGCAGCAGCATTTGGGTGAAGAATTTGTGGGCGTAATTTCTGCAGTAGCCGAATTTGGTTTATTTGTTACTCTCAAAGACCTTTATGTCGATGGCATGATTCATGTCAGCCAGTTGGGCGATGACTTCTTTGTATTTGACCAAGCCAGCCAAAGTCTAATTGGACAAGCACGTGGTCAAAGCTTTAGCTTGGGCGATGAAGTTAAAATTAAAGTCGCGGCTGTCAATTTAGAAGATCGCAAAATTGATTTTGAGCTCATGCAGCAACTCACCCATGCAGGTCGTGCTATTCGTATGCGCGCACCGCGCGTGGCAAAACCGTTCAGCCGTGAAGCCACTGAAGAAGTTTTTTCTGAGCGTCCAAGCAAGGCGACTTTAAGTGAAAACGGTGAGCAACCTGTGCCGAAGAAAAAGCCAAAAAGCAAACCGAGCTCTTACGGTAAAAAAACCTCAGCGAAGTCGGAAGCTAAACCGAAAGACAAAGCCAAAAAAAAGACCAAGGTGAAAAAGAAAAAATCCAATGCCAAAGCAAAGGGTGAGTAAATTTTACTAAATAAAAAAGAGTGCTACGGCGCTCTTTTTCATTTAATATATCTCTATAAAAATAAACCACTTAAAAATCATGACATCACAGAAAATTACTAAATACTATTACCATGAATATGTAATATGCTTAGTCTTTGTACTTAGTATTTCAGCACTGATTGCTCTCTTTTTTATAGACTTCACCCCAACAAATCAAGTCAAAATCACAGCCTTCATTGTTGCAACGTTGATTTATTTGGCTGTTTTGATCTACTTTTATGTTCTGCATAGATACGGACAATGGATCATTCCACGTACATGGACAAATGTACAAAAAAAGCCAAAATTCTATTTTTTACTCCTCTTCCCTATTTTTGTAATTCTGTTTCTTTACTTAAATCTAGTTGTCTATCCTCCTCTGCTTCATACCCTAGTTTTGGGTACACCTACTGTGGTGACATTGGAAGCAAGCGCTGTTAAAAAACATGGTAAAAAAGGAAGTGTCTACTATTCTATTGAAACACCGTATGACTCTACTGGTATGTTTCGAATCAATGTAGATGAATATGAACACTACAAAAATCAAAATCTATTCATAAAATTATCGGTCATTGAGGGGCGCTTTGGCACCTACATCCAAGATATTCAATCTATCCACGGTGAAACAAGAGCGAATAAATAGCACCCAAGGCTTGATTTATCCTTCTAGAAGCCTTACTTCTACAAATAACACAGGAAATAAATCGGCAGACCGACATGACATTAGAAAAGGCAACTTTGCCTGTTCCACAATTTGATCAAATTACCCTGGCAGATTTAAAACAAAAAATTGAGCATGCCATTCAGCAGGGACAAAACTTTTTAAATAATCTGACTGCAGTACCTGAAAATACGACGGCGCAATTAAATGTTTTAGAACAGATTGATCAGCTCGAAAATAACATGAGCGAAGCATGGGGCGTGCTGTCACATTTAAATGCGGTCATGAATAATCCTGAAACCCGCGAAGTGTATCAAGCGCTGTTACCAAGTTTAAGCGACTACTACACTCAATTGGGTCAGCACACGGTGTTGTATCAAAGCTATCAACATATTCACGACGCCAACACCTTTAAAGATTTGCCTGCTGCACAACAAAGCGCAATTCAACTGGCATTGCGCGACTTTAAACTGTCAGGTGTGGCCTTAGAAGGTGAAGCTAAAAAACGCTATGCTGAAATTTCAGCGCGTTTATCGCAACTGTCATCAGACTTTTCCAATCATGTATTGGATGCCACCCAAGCCTATTACAAAGTATTGTCCGAAGATCAGCTCAAAGGTTTACCGCCAAGCAGCGTTGAATTGCTGAAACAATATGGTCAGCAACGCGAATTGGAACAAGCTGTGGCAACACTGGATATTCCTGCCTATTTAGCCATTATGACCTATGCCGATGATCGTGCTTTGCGCGAAACCTTGTATCAGGCATACACTACTCGCGCGTCCGATCAATCAGCCCAGTCTGAATTTGACAACACCCCGATCATGGAAGAAATCTTGCGTTTACGTCAAGAAATGGCGCAATTGCTCGGTTTTAACAACTATGCAGAATTATCCCTTGCCAGCAAAATGGCACCAAGTGTCGAAGCAGTCGATCAATTCCTGCGTGAACTGGCAGAACATGCTCGTGCACCTGCAGAACAAGAAATTGCCGAACTCAAAGCCATTGCCGCCCAAGATGGGATTGATACCTTACAACCGTGGGATACAGGCTACTATTCTGAAAAATTAAAATTACAGCAATTTAACCTTTCACAAGAAATGTTAAAACCATATTTCCCTGCACCGAAAGTGGTTGAAGGTCTATTTAGCATCGTCAAGCGTTTATACGATGTCGATATTATTGAGCGCGCTGCCCCTGTTTGGCATCCTGATGCACGTTATTTTGAACTTGAAGATCAAGGTCAAGTGATTGGTGGTTTTTACTTTGATCTATATGCCCGTACAGGCAAACGCGGCGGCGCATGGATGAGTGGTTTCCGTTCACGCATGCAATTGGCACAAGGTTTACAAAAACCAATTTGCTATATGGTGTGTAACTTTACCCCACCTGTTGCAGACCAACCCGCGCTTTTAACGCATGATGAAGTCATCACCCTATTCCATGAATTTGGACATGGCTTACATCACATGCTAACTGAAGTAGATAATATTGCTGTGGCAGGTACACATGGTGTCGCTTGGGATGCGGTGGAATTACCAAGCCAATTCATGGAATTTTGGACTTGGGATCAAGATAGTTTAGATATGCTGAGTGCGCATATTGAAACCCAAGACACCCTGCCAGAACACCTGCTTAAAGCACTGTTAGATGCACGTTTCTTCCAGTCGGGAATGCAGAGCCTGCGCCAAATTGAATTTGCCCTGTTCGATTTAAGTATTCATCGCAGCAACCCTGCTTTAAATGCGGAACAGATTCAAGCCATGCTAGATGATATTCGTCAAAACTATGCCGTTGCGCCAACTACAGCTTACAACCGCTTCCAGCACAGCTTCAGCCATATTTTCGCAGGCGGCTATGCTGCAGGATATTATTCATACAAATGGGCAGAGGTTTTGGCCAGCGATGCCTTTGATCGCTTTGAAAATGAAGGGCTATTTAACACCGAAACTGGCAAGCAGTTTAGACAGTTTATTCTAGCAGTTGGCGGAAAAGATTCAGCGCTTGACGCATTTATCAATTTCCGCGGACGCGAGCCAAAAATAGACGCACTATTACGTCATCAAGGTTGGACGAACATAGTCAAAAACGCTTAAACTAAGAACTTTAGATGAAGTTAGGGGAGTCGTGATGACCATTAAACGTCGTTTCATTGCAGGCGCAAAATGTCCGAAATGTCAGGCGATGGATCGGGTTGTCATGCTCACCGCTGACGAAGCTGAATGGATCGAATGTATCGAGTGTGATTATACGGAAAACCGTCCAACACATATTGATGAACCTGAAATCCCAGAGGTTTCAGATGAAATTGGGGTGATCCAGTTTAAGCCGCGTCAGTCAAAGTAAAACAATAAGGTTCAACAACGCATGACTGAAGATCAACGACATAACCCTAAGCTTTTATGGGCGATTACGGGTGGGTTAATTATTGTCATTATTGCCGTATTTATCTTTCAATGGATGGGCGATAGCGACAATACTGCGCCTATAGAAACTGCCCCAACTACGGCGTCTGTAGCGAAAGCTGTACCTGCTGAAGCAACGCCATTGCAAGAAGATGAAGCAGCACCAAAACAGTTGGTCACAGAAGATTTACTCAAAGCACCTATATCTGAGAATGCAGCGCTTGCCAAAGAAGAAGTGGCTAAATTAGATGACATTCAAAATCAGCTGAATGATCAACGTGCCTTATTAAAACAGCAACATAACGATGCTGATGAATTGATTAAACTGAAAGAAGAACAAATCAAAATACTGGAAGCCCAACTGGCACAGTAAGCCTCCTCTGCTTCACATCAGTCATTTTAAAATACGATAAAGGGTCAGTGTTGTAGCCAATTTAAGCTAGAATAGCCAGAGGTTATTCTGGCTTTATTTGTATGACATCTTCTGGTTCTGCCCAACAAAATTTGCTCAAAGCAATTATGCTGTTGACCTGCTCTGCCTTTCTGTTTTCACTCATGGGAGTGTGCGTTCGTTACGCATCAGAAACGGTAGATAATGCCACAGTGGTATTTTTCCGTAATTTCATTGGTTTGTTTATTTTTATCCCGCTCATTTTCAATAAAGGCTTGGGCTTTTTTAAAACTGAAAAGTTATGGATGCACACTTGGCGTTCGGTAGTCGGATTAACCGCCATGTATGGTTTTTTCTACGCGATTGCCAATCTAAAACTGTCCAATGCGATGGTCTTCACCTATTCATCGCCTATTTTTATTCCCCTAATTGCATGGCTATTCCTTAAAGAAAAAATCACCAAACCAATGCTATGGGCTGCGTTCATTGGTTTATTTGGCGTGTTATTTGTCGCCAAACCCGATGCAGGTATGTTTAATAGCATGTCCGCAATTGGACTCAGTGCCAGTTTTTTAGCAGCGATGGCTTTTGTCACGGTACGCGCCCTGACTCAAACCGAACCGCCTGAACGCATTGTGTTTTATTTTTGCATGATTGGGACACTCATTTCTGTTGTACCGATGTTCTGGTCATGGCGTCCTTACAACTTAAAAGAATTGAGTTTTTTAATTGGTGCAGGATTGCTGGCCAATATCAGTCAGATCTTTATGTCCAATGCCTACCGTCTTGCCCCTGCTGGGCAAATTGGCCCTGTCAATTACATTGCGATTATTTTTGCAGGGATTTGGGGCTTTAGCTTTTGGCATGAAACGCCAGACTTATTTAGTTTAATTGGCTTTGCCCTAATTTTGCTTGCCATTATTTTGTGCAGTCCACTGTTACAAAAACACCTGAATCATCACTCCCCGCATTCATAATGCTGCTTTGTATTCCCTGCATATCAACCTATTAAAAAAACACCCCGTAGTGAACCACAGGGTGTTTTTAAATAATAAGATGACAGTGATTAAGTATCCATGTGCTTATTCATACCAGCCGAATAGCTTGAA
This sequence comes from Acinetobacter sp. YH01003, assembly GCF_013420525.1. Taxonomy (NCBI): domain Bacteria; kingdom Pseudomonadati; phylum Pseudomonadota; class Gammaproteobacteria; order Moraxellales; family Moraxellaceae; genus Acinetobacter; species Acinetobacter sp. YH01003. The sequence goes on from NZ_VOXY01000007.1 coordinate 77,148, forward strand.
CGCATACGGTGCATAGGCAATAATCAACATCGCAGGAAGCATCACAATCATAGGCAAAATCCAACGCTCATAACGATAATAGAACGATTTATGACGAACTTCTGCATCGGCTGCAGCGACTTCTTCATCTCCAATCGACTGCCTTGCCAATAAGTGATTCAGCGCTACAGGTGGCGTCACATAGCCTAATTCAAAACCAATTAGGGTAATCATCCAGAAATGCGCAGGATGTATCCCATATTGATAAGCTACAGGCGCAACCGTTGCAGAAATTAGAATCACCGCACCGAATGGATCCATAATCATGCCCACAAAAATCATCAAGGCAACAATCAGGCTAATCACAATAAAGATGCTGCTAATATCGGTTGGGAACGCTTCCATAATTTCAATGCGTTCTAAATAGCCACCTACACTGACTGAAAGCGCCATCAAAATTACCAATGCCCCAATATGTCCCACCGTTTCACTGGTCGATAAATGCAGAGCTTTGAAGAAACCATACTGACGCAATGGTGAATCAGGTGCGGTCAATAATGAACGCTCAGATGAAGCTGCTGTCTGTTGTGCTACAGGCTTGTGATCTAAAGTCTGATCCCACTGCCCCATCGCTGGAATAGGCGCAGGTTCATGGCGCAATTTATCAAACAACACCATCATCAATAAAATAACTGGCATCATTACAGGTGCAGTAAATTCATTCATATTGGTGTCTAAAGCATATTTATAGAACAACCAAATCAACACAAAAATGAGGATATATGGTAGTACAGGGCCAAAAGCACGTAGGGACAATGGCGCAGCTATTCTTGGTGCAGCAATGCGGAATTTATTTTCAGCAAAGAACAATGAAATCACTAAAAACAGGGTTGAAGTCAAAAGAAACACATACAAACCATAGTGATATAGCATGTCCGTTGTGACTTCTTTATTCAGCGATGCCACCACAACAATCAATAGGCAAGGGCGAAGCACCACCCCCATTGAACCCGACATGGCAGTTGCCGCTAATGCAAACTGACGTCGTCCACCCGCATTCCAAACTTCTTTATAAATGATCGCACCTGCAGCAATGACAAAAATCCCCGATGCACCGGTATAAGCCGTTGGTAATGCAGCAGCAATCAGAATCAGCCAGGTTAAAGTTTCAGGTGCCAAATTCCACGGACGCAGAATATTCAGGAACAAATCCACAATTCGGGTTTGTTTGAGCAACATCCCCGCCCAAATAAACAAAGCCAAGTTCAAGAAAATACTAGAGAATTCGACCAGTTGCCCTAGGTAAATCCCTTGCCCCATTGGATAATCCATCAGGAAGGTAAAAGAGAAACCCGTACTAATTGCCATATAGGCATACAAAGGTACGCTCAGGAAAGCAAGACCTAAACTACCGCCTTCACGGGTCGGTGCAGGTGGCTTAATAAGCTGGAATAAACTAATTAAAGTCAGAGTTGCAAACAGAATCATCCACATCCAGTAAATGATTTGCGTTTCACCACTCATCGGTACGCCTGAATTGAGTACTGAACGATATTGACTGATACTTGACGAGGTTAAGAAACCATTCGCCACCACCATTAAGGTCGAATACACCTTGAAGTCAATTTTGGTCGCAGGGCCACGTAAACCAATGTGATGGGTCTTTAAAGTGGCACTAATTGCAGCAAAGACCACCATCAATACCAATAAAATGGCACGGTTTTCAGTACCAAATTTAAAAATACCAAAAAAAGAGGTTTCAATGGTTCGATACATTTTCAAGCTTGGATGGGCTTGAATATGCTGAATCGCCTGATCATGAAATTGAAATTTTTCTTCACAAATTTGTTTGGCTGCTAAAATGGAAGCGCGGACATCTGATTCAGAGGCAGTACCAAAAATATCGGCAAACTCATCAGCAGCATTGGCTTGCATTTGGGCATGTACTTGTGCATCGATATCGGGGTTGCGTTCGCAGTCAGGTGCAGTGGGTTCGGCACGCAAAAATGAATACTGCATACCCGTTGCAGGGTCACCGTATAGGCGTTCACCCATGCGCAACAACTGACCATGTACCATTTCACCTGTACCAATAATGAGGGTCAGTAGCAACAAGATCAAAATAACGAATGTAGAAATCCATTCTGTCCATATATGTCTGAGCAAAGCCAAGCCAGACCTGCGTTGTCCGTTATTGTGCATATATTTTCCTGTTTTTATTCTATGCAGAAACCGAGACACTCGAATTTCTGTCTGTCCTTATTCAACGGAATATCCATCTTCCATTGAGCATTTTTGTATTCAGTTTAAATGTGAATGAACGTCGTTATTTTTAAAATGACAATATAGATTTTCTTTTAAGTAAAAATGGTCAATTGTGAGATTTCTTGTGAGTCCTTTTCGATGTAAATTTAATGCGAATCAATGCAATAAGCCCAAACAATATAAGCCAGTGCAAAAATTACTCCCCAAATCACGCCCAATAAATGTGCCTCAACTAATACAGGACTTCCGATTAATTCTGCTGTACCCAAACTGCCCAAAGTATTTTCCCAGATCAATTTAGATAAAATAAGCAGCAAGACCAATGCGGCAAAACCACGTTCTTTTTTATAGAGCAAATGCACACACGCCACCGCCACATAAGCACCATGCAATACCCCAGAAAGCCCTGCATAGGCATCAACATCGGTAAGCAAGTAAAAGAAACTCAGACTAATCGCTGGGGGTAGTAGCAGCAAAAGCGCCACAAAATGCCCTATTTTGGCATGCGGGAAAATAAAAGGTAAACAGGCAAACGCGATCATATTGAGTAAATAATGAATCCAACCCACATGCACCCAATGCCCTGTCCATAAACGCCAGAATTCATCCAATAAATGTGTAGACCAATAAATAAAATGCTCTGCAAAAATCTGCAAACATGCCGAAACCGACATACATGCCGCAATAAACACAATTTTTCGACTGAGAAATTGAGATGAATATTGCATAGGCGCTTGCATCCTCCAAATTATTCTTGTTATGTGCTTCGGCAAACGGATTGCCCAATCCTAAAACTTCTTGTCTATATTGAATTGGGCAATCTTGATATTTTTACAATTGAGCTGCCGTATCCTCATTAAATAAATCATCTAATTCAGATGAATCATCTTGCTCATCCCAGAAACGTTGCTGATCACCCGTACGCACACCTGTATGTTCAGTCCAGTAACGGTCTGAAATTCCTTGTACCATGCTTCCCGCCATGGCATCAATCAATTTAAATTGTGGATTTACAGGTTTTTCGTCACTGCGTGCATTAGAAAAGGCTTTGAGTGCATCGCGGATTTTGGCATCTTCACCACTGGCTTGGGCAGCAACCGCATATAAAGCGTGTGATAAACGCACGCCTTTATTTTCACCAATTTGCATCGACTGCTTTAAGGTTTGATACGGATCAGGTTTGCCATCTCCCGCACCCGGAAGCAAAGTCCAAATTACGGCACGTGTTGCCTCTGGTGCACCCCAGAATTTTTCATTATTTAAACAGGTCATGCCACGTTCAACAATCGCAGCAATGTCTTTAGGCACATGCACTGCCCCGCCTGAATTAATATCATTGGTCATGGCTTGCAAGCCGCTCAACATCCCCAACATATACACGGTTTGGTCAATATCACTGTTCATTTTTGGACAACCTTCGCCCAAAGGTTTCCGATATTTCTTTTCCCAACGATGCTGAAACAGTTGATAGCCTGTGTATTGACGCTGTGCAGCCAAAGCCGCCCAACGCTTTTGTTGAATCCGCGCATCTTGCGCTTCGCCTACTTGCCCTGCTTTTGCTGCACGTAAATAACGCAATTCAGCATCCAAAGCTTTTTCTTCGGCACAAATGCCCGCCGCCGAGTACATCAGTACCGCAACACGGGTTGGGTCTGCGCCCATATCTTTAGTCGCCATAATGGCAGGGGTTAAGGAATTACCAGAATTACACACCATTTCAGCATCTTCCATCGCTAAAATTGGTGGCACAATATGTTTTTCAGTAAATCCAAGTGCGACATTGGCACCTGTTTTGATCACTTGCGAACAACCTGATAATAATAAACTTGTGATTGCAAATACGGCCACACCCTGGCCTATTTTTTGGACTTGCGACATTTTCCTGTCCTCTATAATTGTGTTTATGTCCATTGCAACAAACATAGCAGAAGCAATATCTGAATAAAAGCGACTCCTTGCTGCTTCAGATGGATAACTTTGCCATGTTTTAAAGTGACTAAAATTGACTGAAATCTGTCATCCGACAAAATTTAGGCAAAAAAAAGTAGCATTGCGACGGTTCAGCACATGCTACTTATTAACTGATGCCCAATTCGGGCTTATCTTAAAAAATCTTTCGACTAAATTTTAATCTACACATTTCAGGAATCTGATTTGTATTGATCTACACTTGTCTGGAATGAATATAACTGAAAATAGGGATATGTGTAATCTTTTATGCCAATATAAAATGACTGATCAGGACACGAAAAATAGATGATAATTTTATCTTTATGATACTTATAGTTTTTTATTATTATAAAAATATACAGCTGTCTGTAAATTAGAGCATTTTCGCCAATACTTTTAGAGCCTTCCATTCCGCCTTGGAAACCTGATCACACCAAATCACCAGAGGTTTAAAGGCTTGCTGAAATTCCATGACGATATAAATTTGATGATCTATCACTTGACGCAGTTGCACACGCTGAATTTCAATTTGGCGAGCTGTGCTTTTAATCTGTTGTGATACTACACGAGGCGCGAGATAGGAAATTGACCATTCACGGTCATCTAATTGATCTAAACCAACAATTCGGTTTGCACGAACAAATTTAAAATATGTCCAGCCCATAATGACAATACATACAACGCTAAGCCATGGCTTTAACACTTGTAGTAAAAGCCAAACGATGAGTAGAGCGATCATCAGCTGAAACACTATTGCGATGACACTAGGTTTCAGCTGAAACTGCTGCTTAGCCATGCACATAATGCTTTAGTTTACGGATAAAATCTTTCAACTCAGGACGTGGTGGCTCAGACACTTCCATAAACCAATCCAATAAATCTGGGTCTTCCTGCTCAACCAAATCGGCAAACATTTGTTTTTCTTCCGCACTGGCAGTCAAATAATGATTTTTCACATACGGGTCAAAATAGACATCAATTTCCTTTAAACCACGACGGGCACGGTAAATCACTTTGCGTTCTTCTAAGCTGATGTCATCACTCATGCGGTTTCCCCATTAAAATTAAACTCAGGCTAGTTTAACCGACCCCTTTTAAAGTTTCGATGACTTTTATGCAGCATTGACCAAAAGCATCATCTTTCATTTGCAATTGAAACTTTTGCACCTTGTTGCCCCCTATAAATTCTTCTAAGGTGAACTCAAAATAACAACATCAGGAAGATAAAACCATGCAATCTGCCGCAATTCGCCCCATTGCCAATATGTTACCGCGCACCTTATTCAGTGCTGAACACGACAGTTTTCGTGATTTGGTACGAAAATTCTATTTGCAGGAAGTCATCCCCAATACTGAAAAATTTGAAGCGCAGCAGCATGTAGACCGTGAGCTATGGCGTAAAGCAGGTACTTTGGGTTTACTGTGTAGCACCATGCCTGAAGAATATTCAGGTTCAGGAGTAGACCGCCTGTACAGCATGATTTTGATTGAAGAACAAGCCTATGCAGGCGACAGTGCCACTGGTTTTTCACTGCATTCAGATATTGTCGCCAATTACATCAATAACTTTGGCACAACTGAACAAAAACAACACTGGTTACCCCGCATGGCCACAGGTGAAGTCATCACCGCGATTGCCATGACCGAACCCGGTACAGGTTCAGACTTACAAGCTGTGCGTACCTCTGCAGTATTGGATGGCGATGAATACGTAATTAATGGTGCTAAAATTTTTATTACCAACGGCTATTTGTGCGACATGGCGATTGTGGTGTGTAAAACTGCAAACACAGACAAAGGTTCAGCCAATCTGTCTTTAATATTGGTAGGAGCAGACCGTGCGGGATTTAGCAAAGGCAAACCACTGAATAAAATTGGTATGAAAGGTCAGGACACTTGCGAATTATTTTTTGATAATGTCCGCGTGCCTCGCAGCAATTTATTGGGTGCAGAAGGCATGGGCTTTATCATGCTGATGAAAGAACTGGCTTGGGAACGCTTAATTGTCGCGATTATTTGCCAAGCAGGTGCAGAAGCTGCTTTTGCACATACACTGCAATATACTCAGCAACGTCAAGCCTTTGGCAAAAGTATTCATAGCTTTCAAAATACGCGCTTTAAACTGGCAGAATTACGCACCGAAATTGATTTCTGTCGTGCTTTTTTAGATCAATGTATGCAGTTACAACTTCAAGATCAGCTCAGTGTTGAAGCTGCAGCGGCCGCCAAATATAAAATTTCAGAGATGTACTCCAAAGTGGTGGATGAATGTCTACAACTGCATGGTGGTTATGGCTATATGCTTGAGTATCCAATTGCACGTGCTTACTTAGACAATCGGGCCAATCGTATTTATGCAGGCACCAATGAAATTATGAAAGAGCTGATTTCACGTTCTTTATAAAATTTCCACCTCAACATAAAAATGGCGCAAGCAATTTTAAATTTCTTGTGCCATATTGTTTTTGCACCCAACGATTTAAGACACTAATTTAGGTTTACGCTGCTGTGCAGGCACAGCTTGTTTGAATTTTAAAATACCATCTTCAAAACTTGCTTGTTTTAAAGTTTTGCGATCTTCTAAGTAATTGTTGGTCACTCGCCATGGCGCATGTTTGCCTTGCTTTGGCATCACATCAGCAGCACGCGCGATATAGCCCGAACTCAAACTGCCCATCACCGTATCTTCCAATAACTCAGTTTGATCGCCTTGAGGAATTACCTCGTCATAACCTTGTCGATCCATATAATTGAGCAAACGACAAATATAATCCGCAGCCACATCCACTTTAAGCGTCCAAGAGGCATTAATATAGCCAATAATCATCGCCATATTCGGCACATCGCTGATCATCACACCTTGATATAGCATGTGCTTCGAGGTGTCTAAAGGCACACCATCAATTGTGGCTTGAATACCGCCTAGAATCTGAATATTCAAACCTGTCGCAGACACAATAATATCGGCATCCAAATGTTTACCCGATTTTAATTGCACACCTGTTTCAGTAAAACTTGCAATTTGATTGGTTTCAATCGAGGCATGCCCTTCGCGTAAAATCTTAAATAAATCACCATCAGGCACAACACATAAACGCTGATCCCACGGATTATAAAGTGGCGTGAAATGCTTCATATCTACCTTGCCCTTGAGCTGCATTTGGATAGATTTCAGCAACAAAGTCCGCAGTAATTTCGGCTGTTTTTGTGCTAAAGCATAAATGGCGCGTTGCATGCCAATATTACGTGCGCGCGTGATTTTGTAAGCAACATCTTCAGGCAAAACTTTACGCATTTGCTGATAAACAAAATCCATTGCAGGCACTGAAGCAATATAAGTCGGCGAGCGTTGTAGCATGGTGACATGCGCTGCACCACCTTTTGACATAGCAGGTACTAAGGTGATTGCAGTTGCGCCACTGCCAATAATTAAGACCTTTTTACCACGATAATCTAAATTTTCAGGCCAATGCTGTGGGTGGATAAATGTACCTTTAAATGCCTGCTGATTGGGGAAATCTGGCTGAAAACCTTGATCGTAGTTGTAATAGCCTGTACAGCCTAAAACGAAATTAGCCACCCAAGTTTCAATCTGTTGTTCTGCATTTTCTATGCGTAACGTCCACTTACGTGTTTGAGAGTCATAATTGGCGGATAGCACACGATGCTGAAAATGAATTTTTGAATGTAAGGCTTTTTCTTGAATGACTTCTGCTAAATAACCTTTGATAGATGCGCCATCGGCTAGTACATTGGTTTTCTTCCAAGGCTTAAAATTATAACCAAAGGTCGACATATCCGAATCTGAACGAATGCCCGGATATTGGAATAAATCCCAAGTGCCACCAAAACTTTGACGACGCTCAATAATTTCAAAAGAACGCTGTGGGCAGTTTTGACTTAAATGTGCTGCTACACCAATGCCCGAAATCCCTGCCCCAATAATTAATATATCAACCTGCTTATCCATGTTTTATTGTCCAGCTTGAATGATGTTTTTTATTAAAGCATAAATTTGACAATACACAATGTCAAGTTTAGCAAAAGTTACTAAAATTTATATCAATTCGGGACAATTTGATCATTTATTGAGATTCAATATATTTTTTTCATAAAAAAAGACCGGTAAAACCGGTCTTTTTCTGAACAACGTGCGTTATTCTTGGCGAAATTATTTAACTTCGCGATCTACAAGCTCAACGTAAGCCATCGGTGCAGCATCACCCGCACGGAAGCCCGCTTTAAGAACACGTAGATAACCGCCGTTACGCTCTTTGTAACGAGGGCCAAGAACGGTAAATAATTTACCAACAGTTGCTGCTGAACGAGTACGAGCAAACGCTAAACGACGGTTTGCTACTGTATCGTTTTTAGCTAAAGTGATTAAAGGCTCAGCAACACGACGTAATTCTTTTGCTTTAGGAACAGTTGTTTTGATTAACTCGTGTTCGAACAAAGAATTAGCCAAGTTTTGGAACATCGCTTTGCGATGGCTGCTTGTACGGCCTAATTTCACACCACTATTACGATGACGCATGGTGATAGTCCTACTTAATTAACGGCTACGATAGGCGAAACGATCGTCCATACGGAGACTAGCCGGTGGCCAGTTCTCTAAACGCATGCCGAGCTGTAAGCCTTTAGAAGCCAGAACATCTTTGATCTCTGTAAGCGATTTTTTACCCAAGTTAGGCGTTTTAAGTAGCTCAACCTCAGTACGCTGTACAAGATCACCAATGTAGTAAATATTTTCTGCTTTCAAACAGTTAGCAGAACGAACAGTAAGCTCTAGATCATCTACTGGACGAAGCAAGATTGGGTCAACTTCTTCACGAGGCTCTTGAGCAACAGGAGCTTGATCTTTCTGAAGATCAACAAAAATTGCAATTTGTTGTTGCAAGATTGTTGCCGCTTTGCGGATCGCTTCTTCTGGATCAACTGTACCATTGGTTTCAAGATCAATGATCAACTTGTCAAGGTCAGTACGTTGTTCTACACGCGCATTTTCTACGATGTAAGACACACGTTTGATTGGGCTATAAGAAGCATCTAACTGCAAACGACCTACAGGGCGAGTTTCGCCTTCTGGGAAACGTGAATCAGATGTTTCATAACCACGACCTTGAGCAACTTTCAGGCGCATTTTTAAATTGCCTGTAGCACTTAAAGTGCCAATCAAGTGTTCAGGGTTAACCACTTCAACATTATGCGGTAAACGAAGGTCTGCAGCAGTTACATCGCCTGGACCTTGTTTTTCCAATGTCAAATAAGCTTCATTTTGATCGAACAGCTTAATAGACAATCCTTTCAGGTTCAGCAAGAGCTCGACGATGTCCTGCTGCAAGCCTTCCAAAGTACTGTACTCGTGCTCGACACCTTCAATTTCAACTTCTACCACAGCTGCGCCAGGTAAAGAAGAAAGAAGGATGCGACGTAAAGCATTACCAAGAGTGTGACCAAAGCCACGCTCTAATGGTTCTAGAATAACTTTTGCCGAGGTCCCGCTTGCCGCTTCGACCTTGATCGCTTGCGGAGTAAGAAACTCATTTGCAGTACGCGTCATTATTGCTACCTCAAGGATTATTTAGAATACAATTCTACAATCAAGCTTTCGTTGATTTCAGCAGGTAAATCAGAACGATCTGGTGCAGCTTTAAACGTACCTTCAAATTTAGAATGGTCAACTTCCATCCATGAAGGGATACCACGTTGAGCAGCCAATTCAATTGCGTTTTTAATACGTAATTGTTGTTTTGCACCTTCGTGAACTGCAATTACATCACCAGCTTTAACTTGAATAGACGCAATGTTAACACGACGACCATTTAAAGTAATGCTACGGTGAGATACAAGCTGACGAGCTTCTGCACGTGTAGAACCAAAACCCATGCGATAAACAACGTTATCAAGACGGCTTTCGAGCAATTTCAACAAGTTTTCACCTGTTGCGCCTTTCACACGAGCAGCTTCTTTATAGTAGTTACTAAATTGACGCTCTAAAACACCGTACATACGACGTACTTTTTGTTTTTCACGTAATTGTAGTGAGTACTCAGATTGCTTACCACCACGAGCCCCGCCATGTTGGCCAGGAGCTTTAGCGTGTTTTTTAGTTTTGACGTCAAATGGTTTAACGCCGGATTTTAGTTGCAGGTCTGTCCCTTCGCGGCGAGAGAGTTTGCATTTTGGACCAATATAACGAGCCATGAATGTTTCTCCTTACACGCGACGTTTTTTAGGTGGACGGCAACCGTTGTGAGGGATTGGAGTCACATCGGTAATGCTGTTAATTTTATAACCCACTGCACCTAATGCACGAACCGCAGACTCACGACCTGGACCAGGACCTTTAACAAGGACGTCCAAGTTTTTCAAACCGTAATCTAAAGCAGCTTTACCAGCAACTTCAGCAGCTACCTGAGCAGCGAACGGAGTTGATTTACGTGATCCACGGAAGCCTTGTCCACCTGAGGTAGCCCAAGCCAGTGCATTACCTTGACGATCGGTAATGGTCACAATGGTGTTATTAAAAGAAGCGTGAATGTGTGCAACACCTTCAGAGACGGTACGAGTGACCTTCTTGCGTGTGCGAGTATCTTTAGCCATCTTTTAGCTTCCAGAAATCTTATTTCTTAATCGGTTTGCGCGGACCTTTACGGGTACGTGCGTTAGTTTTGGTGCGTTGACCACGGACAGGCAAGCTGCGACGATGACGAAGACCGCGGTAGCAGCCTAAATCCATTAAACGTTTAATGTTCATGGAAATTTCGCGACGTAAGTCACCTTCGGTCGGAACCTTAGCAACTTCTGCACGAATCGCATCAAGCTGAGCGTCATCTAATTCACGGATCTTTGTTGTTGGTGCGATACCAGCAGCAGCTAAGATAGTCTTAGCAGTGTGGCGACCAATACCAAAGATATAAGTGAGAGAGATAACAGCGTGCTTGTTATCCGGAATGTTTACACCGGCAATACGAGCCATTCAATTTTCTCCAAAAAGGCAGTTAAGATAATCAACCGCCCCACAAAAATCTTGAGGGGCGGATAATAACCTAATTAGCCTACTGAAATCAACAGGTCTTAATCAAATTAACCTTGACGCTGCTTATGACGAGGTTCTGCGCTGCAAATTACGCGAATAACCCCATTACGACGGATAACTTTGCAGCTACCACAAATTTTCTTTACAGAAGCTTGTACTTTCATGATGAAACCTCTAAGTGCGCTTATCCCTTAGGATGAGCAGTCGTTTTTCTCATTAACGTTTGATTATCGTACTGGTGCGAGGTGAGATGTGCTTGAAGCTGAGCCATAAAGTCCATCACAACCACTACAACGATTAATAATGATGTACCACCTAAGCTAAATGGAATTCCAAATGAGCTTTGTAGAATCATCGGCATTAAGCAGACTACAGTGATGTAAATCGCGCCAATAAAGGTCAAACGACTGAGAATATGATCTAAGTAACGAGCAGTTTGCTCACCTGGGCGAATACCAGGCACATAAGCTCCGCTGCGTTTCAAGTTTTCCGAAACTTCTTTAGGGCTGAAAACCAGCGCAGTGTAGAAGTAACAGAAAAAGATAATTAACGCACCAAAGAGCACCAAATACAACGGTTGTCCAGGCGACAATACCAATGCCAAGTCTTGTAGACTACGCTTGATTAATCCAGCACTAGGATCCGCACTGCCGACCCATTGACCTAAGCTCGCTGGGAACAAAAGCAATGAACTGGCAAAAATTGCTGGAATCACACCTGCCATATTAATTTTTAATGGCAAATGCGTTTGCTGAGCAGTAAATACACGACGACCTTGTTGTTTTTGAGCATAGTTTACTGGAATACGACGCTGCGCCTTCTCAATAAACACAATTGCTGCAAGTACACCCAAAGACAATAAACCAAAAATTGCCAAACCAATCAGGCTTGACTGGCCACTATCAATAGATGTGAAGGATTGCATAATTAAATTAGGCAAGCCTGCAACAATACCTGCGAAAATGATCATGGAAATACCATTGCCCACTCCGCGTTCGGTAATTTGTTCACCCAACCACATTAAGAACATTGTGCCTGCAACCAAAGAGGTCACAGCTGGAACGTAAAAAGCCAGACCTGACGTTAAGGTAATACCTTGACCAATCAGACCTGCACACATCCCAATCGCTTGCACAAGTGCAAGAAACAATGTGCCTTGGCGCGTATATTGATTAATTTTGCGTTTGCCTTGCTCGCCTTCTTTTTTCAAAGCTTCAAGCGAAGGAACCACGGTAGACATCAACTGTACGATAATCGAAGCAGAAATGTATGGCATGATCCCTAAAGCAAGAATCGACATCCGCTCTAATGCACCACCCGAAAACATGTTAAACAAACCAAGGATTGTACCTTGGTTTGCATTAAACAATTGTTCAAGTGCGGCATTATTAATGCCTGGTACTGGAATATGCGCTCCTAGTCGAAATACCAACAACGCACCAATGAGAAACATCATTCGGCGTATAATTTCACGGTATTTCACGTGAAATGGTTGGCCTTTCATCATGTGAACATGACCTGAAGAACTAGGAGACATAGACACTGGGGATTACTCCTCGACTTTACCGCCAGCCGCTTCAACAGCAGCTTTAGCGCCTTTAGTCACAGCAACACCTTGAATAGTGAATGCGCGAGTAATTTCACCAGAAAGTACGATACGAGCACGAGCCATATCTTTACGTACAACGTTCGCTGCTTTTAAAGTTTCAAGGCTAACGATGTCGCCTTCCACTTTAGCAAGCTCAGATAAACGTACTTCAGCAGTTTTCAAAGCGATTTGGCTAGTGAAACCGAATTTAGGTAAACGACGATATAACGCAGTTTGACCACCTTCGAATCCAGGACGTGTACCACCGCTCTTACGTGAGTTTTGACCTTTGATACCACGACCACCAGTCTTACCAACGCCAGAACCGATACCACGGCCTAAACGACGGGCTTCACGCTTAGCACCTTCTGCAGGTGCAAGTTCATTTAAACGCAGAGTCATGGCTTATTCCTCTACACTAACCATATAGTAGACTTGGTTGATCATACCACGGTTAGAAGGCGTATCTTGCACTTCTACAGTATGACCAATACGACGCAGACCTAAACCTTTAAGGCTAAGCTTGTGATTTTTCAAGCGGTGCGATGCAGATTTAGTCTGGGTAACTTTAATCGTTTTCATGATTGATTACCCTTGAATTTGTTCTACTGAAAGACCACGTTTCGCAGCAACCTTTTCAGGAGTTGTCATGTCACGCAAACCGTTGAAAGTTGCGTTCACTACGTTTGCAGCGTTAGTAGAACCACGGCATTTAGTCAATACGTTACGTACACCTGCAGCTTCTAAAACTGCACGCATAGAACCACCCGCAATTACACCAGTACCTTCAGATGCTGGCTGCATGTAAACACGGCTTGCACCATGACGCGCATGAATCGGGTGTTGTAAAGTACCATCTGCCAATTCGATAGTGATCATGTTACGACGTGCAGCTTCAAGTGCTTTAGAAATAGCAGCTGGAACTTCACGTGCTTTACCACGACCAAAACCTACGCGACCATTACCATCACCCACAACAGTTAATGCTGTGAAAGAGAAGATACGACCACCTTTAACAACTTTGGCTACGCGATCAACGGCAACCAGCTTTTCAACAAGACCTTCGTTTTGTTCAACTTTAGCCATGATTAGAACTCCAAGCCGTTTTCACGAGCAGCATCAGCCAAGGCTTTGATACGACCATGATATTTAAAACCAGAACGGTCAAACGCAACTTTAGTTACGCCAGCTGCTTTCGCGCGTTCTGCGATTAAAGCACCTACTTTTTGAGCTGCTTCAACGTTACCAGTTGTACCAGCACGTAAAGTAGCATCTAAAGTTGAAGCTTGCGCTAAAACTTTGCCACCATCTGCTGAAATAACTTGAGCATAGATGTGACGCGGCGTGCGGTTTACACACAAACGAGTCGCACCCAATGCACGGATGTGCAAGCGTGTGCTTTTCGCACGACGCAAACGGGATTGTTTCTTTTCGTTCATAAGAACCTCGCGCCTTATTTCTTCTTAGCTTCTTTACGAAGAACAACTTCATCCGAATAACGAACACCTTTACCTTTATATGGCTCTGGTGGACGGTATCCACGGATATCCGCAGCAACTTGACCTAAAGCTGCTTTGTCAGCAGATTTAAGGATAATTTCAGTTGCAGTTGGAGTTTCTGCAGTTACACCTTCAGGAAGGGTGTAATCGATTGGGTGTGAAAAACCAAGGTTAAGGTTAACAACGTTACCTTTTACCGCAGCTTTATAACCAACACCAATCAATTGTAACTTACGTTCGAAGCCTTCGCTCACACCTTTTACAAGATTGTTAAGCACAGCGCGAGCAGTACCAGCTTGCATCCAAGCGTCTTTCGACTCAGCTTTAGGAGCAATAGCTAAAATACCGTCTTCCTGTTTTAGCTCGACCAGCGCATGCAGGTTGAAAGACAATGTACCTTTGCTGCCTTTCACTTCGACCTGCCGGCCGTTCTGAGTAACTGTAACACCGTTAGGTACAGTTACTGGGGCTTTAGCCACACGAGACATGAGGAATCACCTATTATTAAGAAACAAAAGCAATAACTTCACCACCGATACCTGCAGCACGTGCAGCGCGATCAGTCATGATGCCTTTGCTTGTAGAAACGATTGCAATACCTAAACCTTGCTTAACGCTTGGAAGTGCATCTTTACCGCGATACTGACGTAGACCTGGACGGCTTACGCGTTTCACAGTTTCGATAACTGGTTTGCCTTCATAGTATTTTAAAGTAATCGTTAATGTAGGTTTGCCTTCGTTGTCAGCCACTTCTACATTTGCGATATAACCTTCTTGTTGAAGTACGTTTGCAATAGCAACCTTCAACTTAGAATTAGGCATAGAAACAGTTTGTTTCTTTGCCATTTGAGCGTTACGAACACGCGTTAGCATGTCGGCAACGGTATCTTGCATACTCATTTATAGTGCTCCTTACCAGCTTGCCTTAACAACGCCCGGTACATCACCTTGCATTACTGTGTCACGTAATTTGTTACGGCTTAAACCGAACTTACGGAAGTAACCATGAGGACGACCAGTTAAACCACAACGGTTACGAAGACGTACTGGAGACGCATTACGTGGTAATGCTTGTAATTTCATCATCGCTTCGAAACGCTCTTCGTCGCTTGCATTTACGTTTGCAATCGTTGCTTTTAATTCAGCACGTTTTGCAGCGTATTTAGCAACAGTAGCTTCGCGTTTCAATTCGCGATTAATCATACCTTTCTTAGCCATATCGACCTCTTATTTGAACGGGAAGCCGAATGCACGCATAAGCGCACGGCCTTCGTCATCGGTGCGAGCAGTCGTAGTAATGGTGATGTCCATACCACGAATTTGATCAATCTTATCGAAATCGATTTCAGGGAACATGATTTGTTCCTTGAGACCCATAGAGTAGTTACCACGACCATCAAATGATTTCGAAGAGAAACCACGGAAGTCACGGATACGAGGGATCGCGATAGAGATCAAACGGTCTAAGAATTCGTACATACGTTCGCCGCGTAAAGTAACTTTACAACCAATCGGCCAACCATCACGGATTTTAAAACCAGCGATTGATTTACGAGCTAATGTTAAAACTGGTTTTTGACCAGCAATAGCTTGCATATCAGAAAGAGCGCCATCTAACAATTTCTTGTCAGCAGCTGCAGCACCAACACCCATGTTGATGGTAATTTTAGTGATGCGAGGGATCTCCATCACATTCTTAACGCCCAATTGTTCTTGTAATTGAGCCTTAAGTTCGTCGTTGTAACGTGTTTTAAGTCTGGCCATTGCCTATTTCAACCTATTACTTCGCCACCGCCACTGATTCACCATTCGATTTATAAACGCGAGTTTTCACGCCATCAATCGTTTGGTAACCAACACGGTCAGCCTTTTGGGTTGTAGCATTAAAAATTGCCACGTTTGAGATATGAAGCGAAGCTTCCTGCGTTACGATACCGCCTTCAGCGCCCGTAGCACGGTTTGGCTTCTGGTGCTTCTTAACCAAGTTAAGACCTTCGACCTTAACACGGTCATTAGAAACTGACAGAACAGTACCCTGTTTGCCTTTTTCTTTACCTGCGATCACAATTACTTGATCGCCTTTTTTAATCTTAGCCATGATTGCCTCTTATAGAACTTCAGGAGCCAATGAAATGATTTTCATGAACTGTTCAGTACGAAGTTCACGAGTCACTGGTCCGAAAATACGAGTTGCAATCGGTGCTTTGTTGTTATTCAAAATAACAGCAGCGTTATCATCAAAACGGATCACAGAACCGTCTGGACGACGAATACCGAACTTTGTACGTACAACAACAGCATTCATCACGTCACCTTTTTTAACACGTGCGCGTGGAATAGCTTCTTTTACAGTAACTTTAATAATGTCGCCAACAGAAGCATAACGACGATGTGAACCACCTAGTACTTTAATACATTGTACGCGGCGAGCACCACTGTTGTCAGCTACGTCAAGCATCGTTTCGGTTTGAATCATTGCCCTACTCCAAAACCGAGCATCACCGGTCACAATTTCGAAAGGCTCAAAGAGTACTCGAAATTGACCGATGATGCAACAAGAACGTTAATTACTCAGCAGCAGCTTCAACAACTTCAACTAAAGTCCATGACTTAGTTTTAGACATTGGGCGGCTTTCTTTGATGGTTACAACATCACCAATCTTGGCGGTATTGTTCTCATCATGAGCGTGTAATTTGGTTGAACGGCGAATCAATTTGCCATACAACGGGTGTTGAACTTGGCGTTCAATAAGGACAACAATAGATTTTTCCATTTTGTCGCTTACAACTTTGCCAGTTAACGTGCGGACTGTATTTTGACTCATTGCCCGTTCCCCTGTTTTTCGGTAAGGAGGGTCTTGATGCGTGCAATAGTTTTACGAGTAAGCGCAACTTCATGCGATTTACCCAATTGACCAGTTGCTTTCGCCATACGAAGACGGAATTGGTTAAGCTGTTGCTCATCAAGCAAAGCTGTCAACTCTTCTACCGACTTTTCACGTAGATCTTTAGTTTTCATTACATTACCGTCCGAGTCACGATAGTGGTTTTAAACGGAAGTTTAGCAGCAGCAAGCGTAAATGCTTCACGCGCCAATTCTTCGTTCACACCATCAATTTCGTACAAGACTTTACCTGGTTTGATTTGACAAACCCAATATTCCACAGAACCTTTACCTTTACCCATACGCACTTCAAGAGGCTTAGAAGTAATTGGTTTGTCTGGGAATACACGGATAAAGATCTTACCACCACGCTTAATACGACGGCTGATTGTACGACGTGCCGCTTCAATTTGACGCGCAGTCATTTGACCACGTTCAACTGATTTAAGAGCGATAGTACCGAAAGATACTGAGCTACCACGGTGCGCTAAGCCAGTGTTACGGCCTTTTTGCACCTTACGGAATTTAGTACGTTTAGGTTGCAACATGGATTATTCTCCTTTTTCAGCAGAACGATCATTGCGACGACCACGACGCTCTTGACCTTCACCACGACCGCGACCGCGTTTAGCTGGACGTTCTTCAGCAGGTGCTGGGTTCATGACTTGTTTCATGCCACCCAAGATTTCACCACGGAATACCCAAACTTTAACGCCAATCGTACCGTAAGTAGTTTCAGCACGCATAGTTGCATAGTCGATGTCCGCACGAAGTGTATGCAAAGGTACACGACCTTCACGATACCATTCAGTACGTGCAATCTCTGCACCACCTAAACGACCAGAAACTTCAACTTTGATACCTTTAGCACCAGCACGCATAGAGTTCTGTACCGCACGCTTCATAGCACGACGGAACATTACACGCTTTTCTAATTGAGAAGCGATTGCTTCAGCAACTAAACGTGCATCTAAGTCTGGACGGTCAATTTCGTTGATGCTTACTTGCGCAGGAACACCCATAATAGATGTTAATTCGCGTTGTAATTTCTCAATGTCTTCGCCTTTTTTACCGATTACGATACCAGGACGCGCAGTGCTAATTGTTACTTTAGCAGCACCCGTTGGACGTTCGATAAGAATATTGCTTACCATTGCGTTCTTAAGTTTTTTAGTTAAAAACTCACGAACTTGAAGGTCTTTAAGCAAGTATTCAGCGTATTGTTTCGGATTCGCATACCAGTTAGCGTTATGACGTTTCACAACACCTAGGCGGATACCGATTGGATGAACCTTCTGACCCATATCAAACCCCTACCTTAACGGTGATGTGACAAGTACGCTTAGTAATACGATCTGCACGGCCTTTAGCACGTGGCATAATACGTTTAAGGCTCATGCCTTCATCAACGTAAATCGTAGATACTTTAAGGTCGTCTACATCTAAACTGTTATTGTGTTCAGCATTTGCAATTGCAGATTCCAATGCTTTCTTAACTAAAACAGCAGCTTTTTTGTTGCTGAAGTTTAAAATGTTAAGTGCATGCGCAACAGATTTGCCGCGGATAAGATCTGCAACCAAACGTGCTTTTTGTGCCGAGATAGCGGCACCGCGTAATTTAGCAGTTACTTCCATCATAGCACCTATTAACGTTTAGACTTCTTGTCAACACCGTGACCACGATAGGTACGAGTTGGCGCGAATTCACCGAGTTTATGACCAACCATGTGTTCAGAGATAATCACTGGAACATGGTTACGACCATTGTGAACAGAAATTGTTAAACCAACAAAATCTGGGAGGATCATCGAACGACGCGACCAAGTTTTGATCGGCTTACGGTTATTAGCCGCGATTGCCGCTTCAACCTTAGCGAACAAGTGCGCATCGACGAATGGGCCTTTTTTCAGAGAACGAGGCATTGTCAGATTCCTTTACTTGTTACTTAACGCGACGGTCGCGAATAATCATCTTAGTCGTACGCTTGTTGGTACGTGTCTTGTACCCTTTAGCTTTTTGACCCCATGGGCTTACAGGTTGGATACCTTTAGTACGCCCTTCACCACCACCGTGCGGGTGATCAACCGGGTTCATTGCCATACCACGAACGGTAGGACGAACACCACGCCAGCGCGAAGCACCTGCTTTACCAAGTGAACGAAGGTTGCTTTCTGAGTTAGATACTTCACCTAACACAGCGCGACATTCAACGTGCACTTTACGCATTTCGCCTGAACGTAGACGAACGATAGCGTATGAACCGTCACGACCCAACAATTGAACTGAAGTACCAGCAGAACGCGCTAATTGAGCACCTTTACCGATTTTAAGTTCGATGTTGTGAAGAGTAGCACCGATTGGCATGTTACGAAGTGGCAAGCAGTTACCTGGGCGGATTGGAGCATCGTTACCAGATTGAACTTGATCACCAGCACGTAAACCTTTAGGCGCAATAATATAACGACGTTCACCGTCAGCATACTTCAACAATGCGATGTGTGCAGTACGGTTTGGATCGTATTCAATACGCTCTACAACAGCAGGAATGCCATCTTTGTTACGTTTGAAGTCTACGATACGGTAGTGTTGCTTATGACCACCACCAACGTGACGTGTAGTAATGTGACCGTTGTTGTTACGACCACCAGTACGTTTTTTAGCTTCCACCAACGGCGCATAAGGCGCACCTTTGTGAAGATGATCGTGAACGACTTTCTCTACAAAGCGACGTCCTGGAGACGTTGGCTTACATTTTTGAATCGGCATAAATTTCGTCCTTATTCCGCTGCGCTTTCAGCGGTATCGCCCAAGTCAGCCATTTCAACATCTTGGCCAGCTTTCAGGGTGACGTATGCTTTTTTAACATCAGAACGGCGTCCCAATGTACGACCAAAGCGCTTAGTCTTACCTTTAGTGATAGTCGTGTTAACTTTAACAACTTCCACACCAAATAATTGCTCAACTGCTTTTTTGATTTCAAGTTTGTTTGCATTTAATGCAACTTTGAATACTTGAACACCAGCAGTTTCGCCTAAAACTTGTGCTTTTTCTGAAAATACAGGTCCTTGTAGGACTTGATATAAACGTTCGTTGTTCATCCGAGTTCTACCTCAATTTTCTTAGCAGCAGCAACAGACATTACAACTTTGTCGAACGCGATCAAGCTAACAGGATCGATTGCAGTAGCATCAACCACATCAACGTGTGGAAGGTTACGCGCTGCAAGATATAGATTCTCATCTACAGCTTCAGTTACGATCAATGCGCGAGTTGCATTCAAGTCGTTAAGTTTTGCAAGCAACTCTTTAGTTTTAGGAGCTTCAACAGCAAACTCTTCAACCAATACAAGACGATCTTGGCGAACAAGTTCAGCTAAGATACATTGCATTGCACCGCGGTACATTTTGCGGTTAACTTTTTGAGACCAATCTTGTGGACGAGCAGCAAAAGTTTTACCACCACCAACCCAGATTGGGCTACGAATAGAACCAGCACGAGCGCGGCCAGTACCTTTTTGACGGAATGGTTTTTTACCACCGCCAGCAACGTCTGCACGTGATTTCTGAGCTTTAGAGCCTTGACGACCACCAGCTAAGTAAGCCGTAACAACTTGGTGTACAAGTGCTTCATTGAATTCACGACCGAACGCAACTTCAGATAACTCAACAGCAGAGCCGGAAACAGTATTTAAATTCACGTTATTTCCCCTCAAGCCTTGATCGTAGGACGTACAGTTACGTCACCACCAGTCGCACCAGGAATCGCACCTTTAACAACAAGAACTGAACGCTCTGTGTCGATAGATACAATTTCAAGACCCTGTACAGTTACGCGTTCAGCACCTAAATGGCCAGCCATTTTTTTGCCTTTGAATACGCGACCAGGAGTCTGGTTTTGACCTGTAGAACCTAGAACACGGTGAGAAACAGAGTTACCGTGAGTAGCGTCTTGAGTACGGAAGTTCCAACGCTTAACACCACCCTGGAAACCCTTACCTTTAGACTGACCAGTTACGTCAACGATCTGACCTACTGTGAACAAATCTACACCGATAGTTCCGCCAACTTCACGACCTTCAAGGTCAGCTTCTGTAGCACGGAATTCTTGAACTAAACGACCAGCAGCAACACCCGCTTTAGCGAAGTGACCTTTCTGAGCGTTAGTTACGCGAGATTCGCGACGTTCACCAGTAGTAACCTGAATTGCTTGATAACCATCTGTTTCAAGCGTTTTGATTTGAGTGATGCGGTTAGGATCAACCTCAATCACTGTAACAGGTACAGAAACACCAGCATCTGTAAAGATACGGGTCATACCGCACTTGCGACCGACTAAACCAATAGCCATGTGCATAAACCTCTAAAAAAGCGGCCTAATTAACTTAGAGTGTTAATTAACCGAAAGCCTTAACCCAATGCAATCTGAACATCAACACCAGCTGCTAGATCTAATTTCATCAACGCATCAACAGTTTTATCTGTAGGTTGAACGATGTCGATCAAACGCTTGTAAGTACGGATTTCATACTGGTCGCGCGCATCTTTGTTTACGTGTGGTGATGTTAAAACGTTGAAGCGTTCGATGCGAGTTGGCATCGGGATTGGACCACAAACTTGTGCGCCAGTACGCTTAGCGGTTTCTACGATTTCTTGAGCAGATTGATCGATCAGACGATGATCAAAAGACTTCAAACGGATACGAATTCTCTGGTTAGACATACCAGTTAACTCCAAGCCAAATATATAAAGAATCACCCTTGACGCATCTCACCCCACTAATTTAAGGCAAGTGTCAAAGGCAGTGAATTATCACTAAGGTCATGATCGATGCCACGACTGTCACGATGTTAACTACTTTCTTCGCAGTTAACCCCCTTGCATAAAGGGTCGCCCATTATAACGATTGTTTAATGCATAAGCAAATCTCTTTTTGGCTTTATTGCTTTATTTTTCACGCTCTGCCGATTTCTCTTTTTAAAATATACGATTAGCACTTTATATATGAGTTAGGCAGCATTCCTATCCAATTATTGAGTGTAAATGTAGGTAATCTGCTTTTTGACCATTTCCTCTACCTTGACAGCGCAAATCATCCTCACCATGACTAACTTTCATTTTTTGTGTTCACTCCACAATCCATGACTTTATTCCCTAAGTTTGCTTTGTGCTAAAACATAATCTATTGCACGATTCATTAATTGGTTGCCTGCCTGAAATTGTGCTGCAGACATCTGTTTTAATTCATGCGCGGGTTGTACATACATGCCTGAAAATGCAGGTTTCATTTCAGCATTGTCCAAAAACAACTGCAAAGCCCGTGGGGTAATTTCTGGATGGAACTGAAATCCTAGTACGTTTTTCCCAATTTGATACAGTTGATTGGTGCAAGCGGCATTACTGGCAAGTCTTACCGCGCCCTTAGGTAATTCAAAAGTTTCGCCATGCCACTGCATCACTGAGATTTGATCAGGCATTTGGAAACAGCTTTCTGGTATATTTTCGACTTTATAGACAGGATGCCAACCGCGCTCCTGTTCAGGATTAGGACTCACTGCTGCACCCAACGCATTGGCAATCATCTGCCCACCTAAACACAAACCGATTGCAGGTTTACCCATCGCCAAATAACGCCTAATCCAGCGTTTTTCTGTTTTTAACCATGGATAATGTACTTCATCATTTACACTCATGGCACCGCCCATCACAATTAACAGGTCAATATCTTCAACTTTGGGTAAGGCTTCAATTTCAATATTTTGCTCAGGCGGTAAAGCAAAAAATTCGGTTGCAGTGATATGCGCCCCCATCTGCTTTAAATAGTCATAGCAACTTCCAAAACCTTCACCTGCACTATGCTGAAAATAATGCACGCTTAGTGGTGCTTTCATCTGGATCATCCTTTGTATTTTCTATACTTCAGCTTCTGCAAAAATAGCGCCAAGTTCAAGGCATGTCTTGTAGTGCAGCTTTTTATAGCCTAAAGCCAGTATTTCTCTTAAGCTAAACTCAATATTTGCTTATTTTCTGAGTGAACCTGTGAAGAAAAATGCTCAAACTGCTTTAATTCATGCACCAAGACGTGCCCCACAATATATTCAAACGGTACAGCCTCCCCTATTTCGTGCATCGACCATTATCTTTGAAAACACAGATGCACTGTTTAATCGACACTGGACTGATGCTTATGATTATAGCTATGGCACACATGGCACACCGACGACCTTTACGTTAGGTGATCACATCGCGCAGATCGAAGGCGGTCTGTATCACCTGCTGGCGCCGAGCGGCCTCTCTGCGATTAATCTGGTCAATTCCTGCTTGTTAAGCCAGGGTGATGAGGTCTGGGTTCCGGACAATATTTATGGTCCGAATATGGAGCATCTGCGTAATCTGCAGCAGCGTTATGGCATTGCCGTCAAGGTCTATAACCCGTTGGAGGTAGAAAGCTTTAGCCCAAGCGATAAAGCCAAACTGTTATGGCTCGAAGCGGCTGGTTCGGTGACACTGGAGTTTCCGGACTTAATTGGTCTGGTAAAAAAAGCCCAAGCCCATAACATTCTGACTGCACTGGACAATACCTGGGGTGCAGGTCTTGCCTTTAATGCTTTTGATTTTGGCAATGAACATTTAAGTGTCGATATGACCGTGCATGCCCTGACCAAATACCCAAGTGGTGGTGGTGACATTTTAATGGGGTCTGTCGTGACCCGTGATCAACACTTACATCATCAACTGTTTCGTATGCATGCCATTCAAGGTATTTGCGTATCGGGGGATGATGTCGCGCAAGTACAACGCAGTTTGGCTTCGATGCAACTACGTTATGAGCACCAAGCAAAAAGCACAATTGAATTACTCAACTGGCTGAAACTACAACCACAATTTGCTCAGGTGTTGCACCCTGCCGATGCCACATCTGCGGGGCATGCGTATTGGAAAGAAATTTGCCGCGATGGACACAGCGCAGGTTTGGTCAGCGTGATTTTTGACAATAACTACAAGTTGCAAGATATTCGCAATTTCTGTGACAGCTTAAAACTGTTTAAGCTTGGCTTTAGCTGGGGTGGTCCTGTCAGTCTGGTCATGCTATATAACTTAAAAGAAATGCGTGTGCTTGAACATTCACATTTGAAGGAGGGTTTTCTGGTTCGTTTCTGTATTGGTCTGGAACATCCGGAAGATCTGATTCAGGATATTCAACAAGCTTTAAAAGTCTTAGCTTAAATATCGACATAAAAAATTGGGCAATTTGCCCAATTTTTTACATTATTGTTTCGCTTTACTTAAAGTAATCATAGCTTACTGAAACAGTCTCACCTGCTTTTGGTAAAGCTGTTCCATAGAACACTAAACTTACGCCAGAATTACTATAAACTAGATCAAAGCCTTGTCGATGTGTTGTATCACGCGCAACATTTTGACCATTTACTGTCACTTTAACAGTTGAAGGTACTGGTACCTGTTTTAAACTAAACTGACTTGCAAGACCGGTTGCTACACGAATAATGTCATCAAATACTACATTCCAGCTTGTGGCATCCGCACAAATTGAAGCAGAAGCCCCACCAGTCAACCGTGCAATCTCTTTAAAATGACCACCGCCCTCTGCTGATCCACCTTGACCATTACATTCGAATCCTGGTGTACTCCAAGAAATTGTAGGATCTGCAAAAGTTGGACGAATATGATCAGATGTACCTACAATCGAAAAGTAGGTAGTGTTTGTAGACAAGAAATAATTTTTATAATCATTAAAATCTCGTCGTGTATAGTTACTATATACTGGACTGGACTGCCAATATGTTTCATTTTCAGGCTCATCTGAAACAAACACCACTAAATTCTTCACGTTTGGACGGTCAAAACCAGTCAAATCTGCTTCACGAACGCAGTAAAAACCTGTTTCAGTAGCTGAACCATAAGTTCCAGGTTGAGCCAAGGTTGCCCACTCTTGCTCTGCATCAGGTGTATTTCTATCAATAAAATTAGTCGTTTTATCTTTTAAAGTTCTAAGCGACTTACATGCGTACGCATCCTGCGTATTCACTGCTAAACGATAATCTACACCTGCTTGATTCAATGATTTAAAGAACTGTGCAGCACCATTAGCCAAGTTACGCTGTTCTTCAGACATTGAACCTGAAGAATCAATATTCCATAAAATGTCAACCGCATTTGCAGATTGTGTTGTTTGAGTAAAAGTTTCTTTTACTGTAGCCACTTCAATAACCGCATTGCTACTTAAAGCACTAGCAATATTCAAATCACCATATACTTGGTTAACTTGATCACTATTACTCGCTACGTAAGTATTTCCCCAAATATAACCTAATTGGTTTGCAAGCCAAAAAGATAGATTGAGACGTAATTTTTTATCACTTGCTTGTACGGCTACAGGAGTAGTAACAGATGAATTTGAATTTAATACAGATAACAACAGATCACGAACTTTAGTCAGTTCATTGGCATTAGAAAAATCAATATCCAAGATTACATTAACCACTTCACCTTGAGCATTCGTAGATACACGATTAGTTAAAATATTGACTTTTGCATTTTGCTGGATAAGAGCATCAGTAAATGCAGCTAAATAGAATTTACTAAATTCATCTAAATTTTGATTTAATACAACGGATCTCACTTTCGCTTGATTCTGTGCCGATGAAGCAGTTAAATCAACCTGTGAAGCAAATCCAGCTGCTTTTGTCACATTATCATCTAACAATAAAACAGTCCGACCTGATGTTAATGCTGTCTCTGTAAAATATTTAGGATTCACTGCACCAAAAACTGCAATATTTGCCTTTTCACTTACTACAGTTGCAACATCTTGAATAGTAGTAAGCGTTTCGTCTGGCTGTTCTGGTGGAACTGGATCAGTAGGCTTTGTAGATATTGAGCTATCTGAATCACCACCACATGCCGTTAAAAATACAGATGTTCCCACTAACATTGCTAATAATTGTTTGTTAAGTTTCATTTATACCCTCTAACCGTTTTCAAACTATTTAATAAAAGCTATTAAATTAAAATTTTATTTTTCATAATGTTATTAAAAATAAAATGAATGGTGAATATTACAAAAAAAATGGATACAATTTCAACAATAAAGTAAAAATACCTTAACATGTAACACAATAAACCAAAAAAGAGGCTTAAATCACGAATCCGTGCATAAGGGAAATTTAAGTATTCCAAAAGACAAAAATTTATATAGAGGTTTTCAAGTCAATGAATACACCAATCGTTATTGCTAAAAAAACCGCCGATACCACACAGGATATCGTGCTGCATTCTCAGCTTGCCAACCGTCATGGCCTGATTGCTGGGGCAACAGGTACCGGCAAGACCGTAACATTAAAGGTACTGGCAGAAAGTTTTTCCCGCATTGGTGTCCCAGTCTTTCTGGCCGATGCCAAAGGCGATGTTTCCAGTCTAGCCAAAGCAGGTAGCATCAGTCCAAAGTTCGATGCACGTATTCAGAGCTTAGGTATCGAAAGCATTCCGTTTGCAGCATCTCCTGTGGTGTTTTGGGATTTATTTGCCGAACAGGGTCATCCAATTCGTACCACCATTTCTGAAATTGGCCCGTTATTATTGGCGCAAATGCTGAACTTGAATGATACCCAAGAAGGCGTGTTGTCTGCGGTATTCCGTATTGCCGATGATCAGGGCTTATTGCTGATTGATTTTAAGGATTTAAAAGCCATGCTGACCTATGTCAGCGAGCATGCCAGTGAATTTAAAGCCGAGTATGGCAATCTTTCTCCGGCCAGTTTGGGTGCGATTCAGCGTAATTTACTGGCTTTAGCCGATCAGGGCGGTGATAAATTCTTTGGTGAACCAAGTTTGGATATTTTGGATTTTATTCAAACTGACAGTCAGGGACGCGGCAATATTAATGTTTTGGCTGCAGACAAACTCATGAACACGCCAAAACTGTACGCCACCTTTTTATTATGGATGTTATCAGAACTGTTTGAACAATTGCCTGAAGTGGGCGATATGGACAAGCCAAAACTGGTGTTCTTTTTTGATGAAGCACACTTGTTATTTGACAATGCCAGCAGCGCGCTACAAGAAAAAATTGAACAAGTGGTACGCTTAATTCGCTCTAAAGGCGTGGGGATTTATTTTGTGACCCAAAACCCGCTGGACTTGCCTGAAAGCGTATTGGGACAATTGGGTAACCGTGTTCAGCATGCCTTACGTGCTTTTACACCCAAAGACCAAAAAGCAGTAAAAACTGCCGCAGATACATTCCGTGCCAACCCAGACTTTAAAGTTGAACAAGCCATTACCGAACTTGCGGTAGGTGAAGCCTTAATTAGTTGCTTAGATGAACAAGGCACACCACAAATTGTAGAACGTGCTTGGGTAATGCCACCCTACTCATCGTTTAGCCCAATTAGCACAGAAGAACGTCAAGCCTGTATCAGCCAAAGTGTTATTGCAGGTGTTTATGAGCAGCAGCTAGATCGTGAAAGTGCTTATGAAATGCTGCAACAAAAAGTTGAACAACGTCAGCAACAAACGGCAGCAGCAGAACAAGCTAAAATTGAAGCCAAAGAAGCTGAAGCTCGCGCCAAGCAAGAGGCTAAAGAGGCCGAGGCACTGGCCAAACAACAAGCGCGCGAGCAAGAACGTCTAGCCCGCGAACAGCAAAAAGAAGCAGAACGCGCTGCCAAACAGCGTGAAAAACTGACTCAGGATATTGTGGGTACCTTTGCCAAAAGCGCAGCACGCAGCTTAGGCGGTTCTACAGGGCAGAAAATTGTACGAGGTTTGTTAGGGTCATTATTTGGTAAGAAATAGCATGTTATAAACGATGAGGTTTGTATAGATTTCATTCATGGATGCACCATCCAAAACCTAAATGAACACTTACAAACCTCTCGCTGTCACATCTACAAACCCCATAAAAACTTTAAAAATAATGGGATATTTTTATAATCCATATTTTTTTTAAGGTTTCACAAAAAAATGTTTGCAATCCTTATTTATAAGATGTATTTTGAATACATCTTATAAATAACAGCCATGAGAGATCGAACATGACTCCACAGCAAATTGACCTTGTAAAAGCAACTGTTCCTGTACTCCGTGAAAATGGTGTCGCACTGACTGGTTATTTCTATAACCGCATGTTGGGGAATAATCCTGATCTAAAAGAAACCTTTAACATGGGTCACCAACGTAGTGGTGCGCAGGCTCAAGCGCTTGCAGGTGCTGTATTGGCTTATGCTGAAAACATTGAAGATCCTTCTGTGCTTGCGCCTGTGATTGAATTGATTGCCCACAAACACGTGAGCTTAAACATTCAAGCACCTGACTATAATATTGTGGGCGAAAACCTACTTCACTCTATTAGCGAAGTATTAAATATTTCAATGGAAGATCCTCTAATTGATGCATGGGCAGCTGCTTATGGTCAGTTAGCAGAAGTGTTTATTAATGCTGAACGTGCAATCTACGAACAACACGAACAAACTAAAGGCAGCTGGTTAGGCTGGCGTAATTTCAAAATTGCCAAGAAAGTTGTAGAAAGTGACGAAATCACTTCAATCTACTTCGAGCCAGTAGATGGTGGCGATTTACCAAAATACGAAGCAGGTCAATATATTTCAGTACGCGTATTTGTACCTGAACTTGGCTTGAAGCAACCACGTCAATACACGCTATCGACTAGCCCACAACAAGATTACTTACGTATTTCTGTAAAACGTGAGCCAGGCAATGGTGCAGATAAAGTTGCAGGTTGGGTATCGAACGTATTGCACCAATTACCAGAAGGTTCTGAAGTTGAAGTATCTGCACCAACAGGTAACTTCTTCCTCATCGACAGCAACAAACGCAATGTCTTCATTAGTGGCGGCGTTGGCTTAACACCAATGATTGCAATGTTGAATCAATTGGTGACTTTAGATGTGCCACAACCTGTGACATTTATTCACGCATGTCGTAGCAAACAAGTACATGCCATGAAACAGCATCTCCAAGACTTAACTGCAAAATGTCCACGTATTCATACGTTGACTGCGTATGAGTTCCCGAACGAAGGTGATGTACTGGGTCAAGATTACGATGTTGCAGGTCGTTTAGACCTCAGCACTGTAGATGCAGCGCTGTTACCAGCCGATGCAGATTACTACTTATGTGGTCCAATGCCATTCATGGCAGAACAGCGTAAAGCTTTACTTGCGCGTGGCATCAAAGATGAGCAAATCCATAGCGAAGCGTTTGGTACAGGTGGTGTTCGCCACTAATCTAAAGCGTTAAAAGCTAATAGGTAAGGCTAGTCTAGTTATGCTAGACTAGCCTTAATTTATTTGTATTTAAAAAAAACATCTGTGCGATCATGCAATTAAATAAATTCACCGACTATGCGCTGCGTATTTTAATGTATATCTCGCGTCCTCGAGATGTACCCTATACCATTGCGGAAATTGCACAGGATTTGCATGTTTCCCAGAACCATCTGGTAAAAATCGTTCACTTTATGGGTAAGCAAGGATGGCTAATTACCACTCGTGGTAAAGGTGGCGGGATTCGCTTGCATCCTGAAGCATTGCCTTTGCGTTTAGGTCATGTGGTGAGAATCCTGCAAGGTGAAAATCAAATTGTAGAGTGTAATACCCCGCCCTGCGTGCTGCGTGCGCAATGTGGACTAAAAGGCATTCTCAATCAGGCAATGGAACAGTTTTATCAAAGCTTAGATCAATACAGCTTGGGTGAAGTGCTACAGCCTGTACCCAATTTACAGTTCAGTACACAATCTCCAATCCCGCTGATTCATCTTTAAAGTAACTTAAACGGTCAAAGCAATATCATCCTAGATGTTGCTTTTTTCGGGCATTCAGGGCGCAAAGGTCGCTTGCCTGTATGACTTGCTTTATAATGCCTGTTTGTAGACCATGAATTGAAGTTAAGTTATGCACCATAGCAGAGGAAAATCGAAAAACAGTAAGGCAGCAGCACAGCCACGGCAGAAAATTAGCTACGAGAAAAAAGTAGACCCTGCCATTACTGAATACTCTGTTCGCGCCTTAAACTGGCTGCGTAAAGCCGAGTTTTTAATGAGTGCGCCTAAACTGAATTTATGTGTAGAAGATACTGGCTACGAAGTGGCTTTTGCAGGACGCTCCAACGCAGGTAAGTCCAGTGCAATTAATGCTTTAACCAATCAAAAACAATTGGCACGTGCTTCTAAAAAACCGGGTCGTACTCAAATGATCAACTTCTTTAGTTTGGGCAACCCCGAACAGCGTTTGGTCGATTTACCCGGTTATGGTTATGCAGCCGTACCTGAAGCCATGAAAATTGTGTGGCAAAAAGAACTCGAAAATTATTTGATTCATCGTAAAAGTTTACAAGGCTTGGTGTTACTGATGGATATTCGCCATCCCTTACAGCACTTTGATGTGATGATGCTGGAGTGGGCATATTCACGTAAATTGTTCGTGCATGTATTGCTCACCAAATCGGACAAACTCAACCGCGGCCCTGCCAATAAAGTATTGCTTGAAGTCAAACAGCAGTTGAAAAAGATGAAACTAGATTTCTCGATTCAATTATTTTCATCACTCAACAAACAAGGTTTGGAAGAGCTTGCGAGTGTGATGGGCGGTCGTTTGAACTTCACCTTAGAACAAGCGCATCAATTTGATTTAGACAGCATTCCAGAAGCGACTGGCGATGATGTTGATGTTGATGTTGATGTTGATGTTGATGTTGATCAGCCTGAATCTTTAGATATAGACGATCCAGCCACATCTGATACCAAAACCAAATAGTCCGTTAAATTACTGACTATTGGTCGATAACATAAAGTCCTATTCGTTCAATCTCGAATAGGACTTTTTATTTGTATGTCCACTTTCAGTTTTACGCCGTAATCACAATCTCTCTCACCACCAAAGTTGCACTTTACAACGCAGCCAGAAATGCCCTACTGTCAAGATCATAACAATTAGACATTAAACAATTACATGCGATAAGGAGATCAAACATGCAAGCACACATTTCAGTGATTACCTTAGCGGTAGAAGATTTACAACGTGCACTCGACTTTTACCGCGACGGCTTAGGACTTGTAACTGAAGGCATTATTGGACAGGAATTTGAACAAGGTGCGGTGGTCTTTTTTGAACTGCAAGCAGGCTTAAAACTGGCTTTATGGTCTAAACAAAGTTTACAACAAGATACAGGCTTAACAGGTACAGCCAGCAGTGCTGCACAAATCACTTTAGGACATAATGTACATAGCCCACTCGAGGTCGATCAGGTATTGAAACAAGCAAAAAATGCAGGTGCGAAAATTTTAAAACCTGCACAGAGCACCTTTTACGGCGGTTATGCAGGTTATTTTCAGGACTTAGATGGTCATATTTGGGAAGTGGCCTACAGCCCATGTTGGGATTAATCTGCTTTGGCTCATGTCTTTACATAGCACAATAAAACAGGATGATGCTGAAAACTTGATTCGATTTTAAACCCATTATCAAGAATGCAGTGCAGGGTCATCACGAGTATGCCGATCGACCACCACACTAATCATCATATCGCCCTGCACATTGACCACAGTACGCACAGTATCCAACAAACGGTCGATCGGCAATAAAATCGCAATCGCTTCTGCAGGCAAGCCCACCGATTGTAATACCATAATCATCGTCACCATACCTGCGCTTGGAATACCAGGCGCGCCCAAAGAAGCGATCATGGCTGTGGCACAGACAATTAATTGCTGTCCTAAACTTAAATCCAGCCCCATTAAATTGGCAACAAACAAAGCCGCTGCAGCTTCATACAATGCCGTTCCATCCATATTCAGTTGTGTACCTAACGGGATCACAAAGCCTGCAGTTTGCGGACGCACACCTAAATTTTCCTGCGCACATTTCATCGAAAGTGGCATAGTGGCAGAACTGGAACTGGTGGCAAAAGCCGTAATTAAGGCAGCACGTGTGCCTTTAAAAAAGGTGATCGGATCCATTTTGCCAAATATCCACAACAGCAAAGGCAAGACCACCACACCATGAAAAATCGTGGTGCCCGTGACCACCGCAGCAAATTCTGCTAAACGGCTCAGAACTGAAATATCTTCAGTTGCGACCAACTTTGCCAATAAGGCAAAAATCCCAAAAGGCGCTAATTTCATTACCCAGCCAATCATCAACATCATAATTTCAAAAAATTGCTGACTGAGTTTACGCACGGTTTTAAAGTGCTCCCCACCTTTGACCAGTGCCACACCCACCAATAAGGCGAAAATCACCACGGCCAAAACATTACCCTCAGCAAAAGCTTTAAACGGGTTGATTAAGGTGTTTTGAATAAAATTGGTAAAAAACGAAGACGGCGTAAGCGTGTCTGGGGTTTGATGCTGCGCCATAGCATCTTGAAACATCACAATATCTACGCCTTTACCGACTGCAAATAAATGCGCACACGCCAAACCTAAAATTAAAGCCAAAGTCGTGGTGGTGACACAACACGCCAACGTAATTTTCCAGACCCGACTCAATTGCCCCACAGCCTGCAAGTTCGACACACCGACCACAATTGAGCTAAAAATTAGCGGGATCAGTAGCATTTTTAATAAACCAATAAAAATACTGCTCATTAAAGCAATGCCATACAAACTGGCGCTAAAAAATGTGCTGTCTGGAAATAGATTCAGAACAAAACCAAACACCACACCCAAAATTGCGGCAATTAGAATTTGTGTATTGAGGCTCATACGCAATTGAGTTTTTTTAATGTGATGTGTGGACTATGCCATGTGACTGAAATTGAATCGAGTATTATTTTTCTGGTGCACTTTGGCGAGGTTCAAATCGCGCCTCAGGATGTAAAAAAGCCGACTTAAATGTCGGCTGATGAATGTAGATTTTAAAGGCTATATTTATTGCGTTTCGATTTCACGTAAACGAATCAAACCTTCCTGACTGGTGCTACACACCAATTCACCATTTTGCCACATGCGTCCAAAGTTCAAACCACGCGAACTGGTGCTAATGGTGGCTTCCATGTCGTACAGCATCCAGTCATCCACACGGAACGGTTTATGGAAATACATGGCATGGTCAATACTGGCACATTGCATACTTGGCGATAAATAGCTCAAACCATGCGGACGCAGCGCTGTGGTCATTAACGTGAAGTCTGAATAGAATGCAGCAATTGCCTGATGCAAAGACACTTCATCCACCTCTGGTGAAATGCTGTCATGGGTACGAATGTAGTGTGCATAAGCAGGTGCCTCAGGCTGTGGCAAAAACGGATTGCTCGGATTAATCGGGCGAATCTCCACCAAGCGATCACGCATAAAACTGGCACGTACGTTTTCAGGTACAAACTCGACAATATGCTGTTTGAGTTCCGCTTCGTTTTTTAAAGCTTCTGCTGCAGGATAGTTTGGCTCTGAAATTTGATAATTCAGACCGTCTTCCAACGGCGCAAAGGACACCATCGCAGTAAAAATGGTACGCCCATGCTGAATGGCACGTACTTGACGGCTAGAAAAACTTTTACCATCACGCAAACGGTCAACTTCATAAATAATAGGTG
This sequence comes from Acinetobacter sp. YH01003, assembly GCF_013420525.1. Lineage (NCBI taxonomy): Bacteria > Pseudomonadati > Pseudomonadota > Gammaproteobacteria > Moraxellales > Moraxellaceae > Acinetobacter > Acinetobacter sp. YH01003. The sequence goes on from NZ_VOXY01000007.1 coordinate 110,926, forward strand.
CGTTGACATCGCCACCAAACAAGAAATAGGCATGCAATGAGTGCGCAGGACGATCAGTGGTATAAGATGCAGCACGTAAAGCCTGTCCCAAAACCTGTCCACCAAAAACACGTTTACCCACCAAGTTACGACTGATACCTCGGTAGATATTTTCTTCTAACTTTTCTAAACAAAGAAGTTCAACCAGCTCTTGTGTGAGTGCGTTCATAACTAACCTATGTATGGCGGAAATTGGGGATGCGGGATCGAAGTCGATGAAAAAATAAATCGTCAAAATAAACTGACTATTTTAAGCCTGCTATTTTGCCATAGATTCTGCATCTTTTACCCATCAAAGACTGACCGCTGTGTCACAACTTAGCCGATCAATTTTGCTAAAAATACGATTTTTAACGATAAAATCTAACAATATTCATGCAAATTATCTAAAAATGCAGCGCGATTATTAGATACAATGACGCAAAATAAATTCCCTACTGGCTAGGGACTTAGGTGATGAAGTAGGAGTGAGTATGTCCAAGCGTGGTTTTGGTCAAATGTATCGTCAGCTTTCTGGTAAGCTGCTTGACCTTGTGGTGACACCGCATGTTTTGGGTGAAGTCCCTGTCAAGGATGCGCAAAGTGTAGACTCAAATGCCACTCGCACCAAGATAACTTGCTACGTATTGCAAAATCACTCACGCAGCAATGCCTTGGTGGTCGATGGCGAAACACGTCGCTTAAAACTCACGCCTGCGCTTGATCCATTGGTGATGGGTTCACATAAAGAAAAAGCCTCGATTCTGTTTTTACAGCATCACGATGAGAACAACCTACTCAATCCACCACCTTATGCTTTTCCGCCACGCTTGTTACGTTTAATTGAACAATTAGAACAACACCCAGAACTTGATATTGAATTGGTACCTGTGACCGTGTTGTGGGGACGTTCTCCAGACAAAGAGGATTCGTGGTTTAAACTACTGTTTACCGATACGTGGGCAACGCCTGGCACAGTCAAGCAGTTAATGAATATTGGGGTGCATGGTCGTCAGTCTTATTTGGAATTTCACGAGCCACAATCATTACGCGCTTTAATTGAACATGCCAAAACTGAGCATCCGAACCTGTCGCCTGCGACCTTTATTGTTAACACTCTAAATAATTACTTAGATGGACAACGTGAAGTCGTACTTGGCCCAGACTTGTCTGACCGCCGCAATGTCATGCTCAGTCTGATTAAATCTCCCGATGTGCAAGATGCCATTCGTCGTGAAAGTTTACGCAGTAAAATTAGCGTGATTGAAGCCGAGCGTCGTGCGATTGGTTATTTAAATGAAATCGTGTCGGACTACTCTCATGCAGCGGTACGCTTTGCCGATATGGCACTGACCCGCTTATGGACACAATTGTACGATGGCGTGGAAGTGCATAATTTTAGTACCGTGCGCGAACTGGCCAAAGACTATGAAATTATCTATACCCCATGTCACCGCAGTCATATCGACTATTTATTGCTGTCTTATGTGATTTACAAACGCGGCATGATGGTGCCGTACATTGCTGCGGGCGATAACCTGAATATGCCATTTGTAGGTCAATTGCTTCGTGGTGGCGGTGCGTTTTTTATCCGTCGTACTTTCCGTGGCAACGGCTTATACACAACCGTCTTTAAAGAATATTTATTCAGTATTTTGTCGCGTAACACGCCGCTTGAATACTTTATTGAAGGTGGACGTTCACGTACAGGCCGCTTGTTGCCACCAAAAACAGGCATGCTCGCCATGACCATTCACAGTCATTTGCGTGGTCGTGCTAAACCGATTGCTTTTGTGCCAACTTATATTGGTTATGAACGCCTGATGGAAGGTTCAACCTATGTCGGTGAAATGCAAGGCAAGCCAAAAGAATCTGAATCGCTAATGGGCATTTTAAAAACCATGCGCAAGATTGAACGGATTTTTGGCAAGGTGCATGTCAATTTTGGCGAACCTGTGTTTTTAGATGATGTTCTAAAACAACACGATGCCGAACACATCAGCATTGAAAAAAATGATGATCCTATTCCACCACAAGTGTCAGATGCAGTGAATACTTCAGCACATGCGATTTTGGAAAACATTAACCGTGCTGCGGTAATTAACCCGGTATCTTTGTTATCGCTGATTTTACTGGCAACACCAAAACATACCTTGGATGAAGAAATTTGTGTGAAGCAGTTAGACACTTACCGTAATCTGCTCACTGCCCTGCCTTATGATGAGCGCACTCAAGTCACACCATTATCAGGTAAAGAAATTATTGCCTACGGCTTAAAACTCAAACTGATTAAACGAGTGCAGCACGTTTTGGGCGATATTATCGCGATTGAAGACCATCAGGCGGTGTTACTCACCTACTTCCGCAACAATATTTTGCATGCCTTTGTCTTACCATCTTTAATTGCAGCATTGGTGAAACATAATGGTTCGATTCGTCGTGGCGATTTAATCAACGTCATCCGCACCTTATATCCGTTCCTGAAAGCCGAGTTGTTCTTGAAATGGCAAGATCAGGAACTCAAAGAACGGATTTGTGCCTATGTAGAAGCGTTAATTCAGGCCAAATTGATTTCTGAAGATGCGGAAGGCAACTTAATTTCACCTGCACCAAATAGTGAAGACCATAACCAGTTGGTAGTATTGGCTGCACCTGTAATGCAGAGTTTAGAGCGTTATTACATGACACTGGCGCTGATTACACAACGCGGCTCAGGCAATATTTCGGCACGTCAGGTCGAAGAACTCAGCCATTTGGTCGGTCAGCGTTTGTCGGTGCTGTATGAATTCAACTCACCTGAATTCTTTGACAAAGCCTTGTTCCAAAGCTTTATTAAAGTCTTAACTCAGCAAGGTTATATCAGCACCAACAGTGACAATGCGATTGTGTTTGATGATAACTTTAAAAACGTCGCACAATACGCCAATTTGGTGTTGGATGATGTGACTTTACAGATGCTGCAACACATCACCACCTTTAGCGATGAAGAATTGCGTGAGGCGTTAGAGGCTCTTGCTGCACAACAGGCGAAGAAACGCTTAAAACGTAAGAAGAAGTAATTTTCACACAAAAAAACATAGCGATCTGTATAGCAATAGGTCGCTATGCTTTAAATTGAATATAGAATAAAGTTTATAGCATTGATAAAATCATACACCTAAGCGCATTAATTTCTCTTGAATTGCATCACTCACAAATGCATTCAAAGAACTCTCCTCCGAAGCTAAAACAGCTTTGCGATGTAATTCAGGACTGATACGAACATTAAATGTTCCCTTGAATGGCTGATCAGGTTTCTTCCCTAATTCTGCACAAGAATCTAAATATCCATCTACCGATTCCTGCAAAGCTTGCTCAAGTGTTTTTAAGGTTTCAGCCTCATAAGTAATAAGATCTCGAATGAACGCCAATTTTCCAAACAACTCACCTGTTTCAAGGTCTGGTTCAATCGTCCCGAGATAACCTTTGTATTTAAAATAACTCATAAAAAACCCTCCTGCTTGAGTGCTTGCTTTACAGCTTTCAATGCCCCACCTTTGATTTCATTTTCAGGGTGAGGTCGATGCAGTAAAATCATGTGCTCGGTTTTGAGGTTTTGACATCCTCCCCCCCTTAAAAGAGGGTGATTCCTACAGCTAGACGCTTATGCCCAAGCGCAAGAATGTTTAAAGCTGAGTTTATATCTCGATCATGAGCTGTACCACAGCTCATGCACTCCCATTCTCTTATTCCAAGATCTGTCCTACCTTTGGGACTACTTGAGGTGATCTCACCGCAGCACGAACAGATTTGGGTGGTATAGGCTTCTTGGACTTCTTCAAACAATACGCCTGCGTTCTCGCATTTATACTTGAGCATTGTTTTTAGTG
>NZ_VOXY01000008.1:0-113540 GCF_013420525.1 Acinetobacter sp. YH01003
TTGTGCTGGCGACCATAGCAAGAGTGAACCACCTGATCCCTTCCCGAACTCAGAAGTGAAACCTCTTCGCGCTGATGGTAGTGTGGGGTTACCCATGTGAGAGTAAGTCATCGCCAGCTCATTATTCAAACACCCTCAACTAGCGTTGGGGGTGTTTTTTATGGGAGAAAGAAAACTTTAAGAAGGGCGGATTCAAGCGGCAAGTGCAACAGTATAAAAACCAGCCATAACTTCACTCGGTGTATACCAACCTAGTGTTTTTCTAGGACGATGGTTGAGTGCAAATTCTATCTGCTCTATTTGTTCGTTTGACACGTCATCAAACGATGATGATTTTGGCAGATATTGACGGATTAAACCATTCGTATTTTCATTTCTAGCTCGCTGAATAGACTTGTAAGGATCAGCAAAATACGTCTCTATGCCAGCATCAGTAATTCTTTTGTGTTCGGAAAATTCTTTGCCATTATCAAATGTCACACTATAAGCATGGCTCATTTGTAAACGATCTAATGCACAAGTAATCGTTTGAGAGGATGCTCTCGTTGGCCCTAAATGAACAATATGTACATACAGGCTTTTTCGATCAACGAGAGTCAATAAAGCACCTTTATGATGTTTACCAATCACCGTGTCACCTTCGAAATCTCCTAAACGTTGTCGTTGATCAATGACCTGGTCTCGGCAGTGAATACTTGTTTTATCAATGATTTGCCCCCTACGATCCGTGTTTTTGTAACCGCGTTTTCGATATTTCTTCTGAAGCCTTAAGTGTAGATAAAGTTTACCGCCTTTTGATTTATCTTGATAAATGTACTGGTAAATCCACTCATGTGAAGGTACACCCAGCCAACCGCGTTGTGTTAAAGCACCTGAAATTTGTTCTGGTGACCAGTCCAAACCAATCAAATAATCAATATAAGCGAAGGCAAATGCTGTCATTGATGATGAAGGACGGTACCGTCTTTGACTTGCAAATTTAGCTGCCTGTTGAGCTCTATATCCACGTTGCCCAGTATTTCTTTTTAATTCACGGTAGATGGTTGATCGTGAACGTCCTAACTCTCGAGCAAGGGTAGCGATTGAACTTTTACTTTTCAAAGTAGCATAAATTTCGTATCTTTCATCTTGAGAAAGTTGGGTGTATTTCTTCATTGTGTGCTTTCCAATTGCGAGTTGAAAAAGTCTAATGATTCTATGAATACACCTAACTTTTTCAACTAACTACAAATGTGTTGCACTTGGGATTTGAATCTGCGAAGAATAAAAAACCCTTAAAAATAATTTAAGGGTTTTAAACTTATATAAATATCAAATATTTAGAAATGTGCTTCTAAACCTAAATATGGGCCTTTAAACTCTAATTGAGTTTCCTGATTGGAATCTTGATTGAGCTTAATATCTAAAATGCGATAACCTGCTTTTAAACCAACATCGACTAAAATGGCATCTATAAAGTTATATTTAATTTCTGCCTGAGCATCACGAACTTCATTGTCGCTATTTTTGGCATAGTTAGCTTCAGCTTTGGCACTTAAACCTGTAAATGGCAATTTGACCGCTGCTTCTGCATACAGCATAGCTAAAGTTTCACTGACGTCTTGTGTCGAAAACAAATTCGATCTTAAGTCGCCTTCAAGTACTTTGGCACCAAATCCAACATCTGCGGCAACAATGTTATCTAAAATTTCATAATATAAAATGAAGTCTGAGTAATCTAAATCTAGTTGATTGATTTTTACACCAGCAGCGCTTTGCTCGCTTTCGGCCTGCAAATTGGCATGTTTAATTTTAGCATTGGGTAAAAATGGTACTGGATGCTCTACTGCTAGACTGAAGGGTAAGGCAAAATCATCATCCAAGTTTGGTGATAACTGAGCCTGATTCCAGTCTGCGCTATATTTCCAATAATCTACGCTGGCTTTTACCCCAATAATATCGGCATGCACCGCTGAACAACTAATTAAACTGCATGCTAAAGCAAAACGTTGTAATGTAAGCATATAAACTCTAGTATTTTGTCATCATCATTTGGGATGAATGGTGTGGTGTTGTATGTTCTCGTGACAAAAAATCATGTGAAATATTGTCCAACTTAGCGCATCATACATTTTCTAGAATCAAAATTCTTGTAAAAATATAGCTTAATTCGCGCCAAAAATAGAGGATTTCAGTATGCAAAATGTCCATCCACCTGTCGATTATCCGCTCTATCTTGCCAATAAAGCCGTAGAAACAGGGCAATGGTTAGCCGTTCAGCATAAATATTCTCAAAATTTATATGCGCGTGTCGCACTTGCCGATGCGAAAAGTATTGAAAAAGCCATTCGTGCAGCCGTAAAAGCAGAAGCCGAAATGGCAAAGTTACAGCCCTTTCAAAAACAAAAAATTCTGTTGCATTGTGTGCAGCGTTTTCAAAACATGCGTGAAGAATTGGTCGAAATTTTAATTGCCGAAGGTGGAAAACCACGTTTGGCTGCGATGGCAGAAGTCGAGCGTTTAATTAATACCTTCCAAATTGCGGCAGATGCGGTGTCACAACTAGATGAAGGGCGTATTTTGCCGTTGGCAGTGACGGCTGCTGCTGCGAATTATCAAGGGATGGTTAAGCATGTACCCATTGGTACCGTGTCTTTGATTAGTCCTTTTAATTTTCCGTTGAATTTAACTGCACATAAAATTGCACCTGCGATTGCCGCAGGTTGTCCTTTTGTATTAAAACCTGCCAGTGCCACGCCTATTTCAGCATTGAAAATTGCAGAAGTGTTGGCAGAAACAGATTTACCTAAAGGTGCGTTTTCGGTATTGCCTTGTGAGCGTGAACAAGCTGATGTTTTAGTGACAGATGACCGCTTTAAACTGCTCAGTTTTACCGGTTCAGATGTGGTGGGTTGGGATATGAAAGCCCGCGCAGGACGCAAAAAAGTAACGCTAGAGTTGGGCGGCAATGCAGCAGTGATGATTGAACCCGATACTGAATTGAATGATGCATTGATTCATCGCTTAATTGGTGGTGCGTATAATCATGCTGGGCAGGTGTGTATTAGTGTGCAACGTATTTTGGTGCATGCTGACGTATATGCCGAACTGAAAAAGAAACTTGTGAGCCAGCTCAAGAAAATTAAAGCGGCAGATCCTGATTTAGACAGCACTTTAGTCGGGCCAATGATTAAGGAAGCTGAAGCGCAGCGCTTGAAAAAGTGGATTGATAAAGCGGTGAAAAAAGGTGCAAAAATATTGGCAGGTGGCGAGCTGAAAGGTGTGATGTTTGAGCCGACTTTATTGGAACAGGTCGATCCAAACTTGGAGGTTTATAAAGATGAAGTTTTTGGCCCTGTTGCCATTTTGGAAAAATATTCATCTTTTGAACAAGGAATTACACGTATTAACCAAAGCCGTTTTGGTTTACAGGCGGGTATTTATACACAAAGCTTGGAAAAAATGCTGTATGCATGGGATCAGTTACAAGTTGGTGGGGTGATTATTAATGATATTCCATCGTTCCGTGTGGACAATATGCCTTATGGTGGCGTGAAGGATTCAGGTTTAGGGCGTGAAGGGATTCAATCTGCTATTCGGGATATGCAGGAAGAGCGTTTATTGGTAATTAAGCGTTAAGTATCTGATCTAATGATGCATCGTTATAAATAAAGAGAAAGGATGAGTTAACTCTGAATTTTGAGATGATTGATTACAGTGCTGTAGTTCGGTGAATAATAGGCTACAGCGCTGCTAAAATAGATGAAAATTAAAATAACTCAAATAGCATCAAAATTTCATTCCAAATAGTTATACGATTTATAACTAAAAAATCAAGTCAAAATGGAGTGGAATTTGAACGTTTGATTAAAAAAATGCATACAAAAAGCATCTTTCTAAGCAGAATTTACAGAAAAATTGTTCAAAAATGAGTATTGTTAAGCCATACAAAAGCGCAATATTGGGCAAAGACTTTAAGCAAGATTTTCCGAATATTTCGCTGTTTGACCTTTAGAATTTGATGCTCAAAAGGTGTGACTCTAAAGCAAACACCCAGATTTTCATTTTTTGCAGGATATTTTTTGCGTGCGCTAAAGTACCGTTATATAAAGTAAATTTAAGCTAATGAAAAAGCAAGTTATTTATATAAAAGGTCAGAATTAAAAAACAAGCAGCAAAAAATAGCCTGAAGTTTAGGTGTTCTATGACAGATTCTCGTGAGAGTTGGTCCGCGCGATCAGGCTTTATTATCGCAGCCATTGGTTCTGCGGTCGGGTTGGGCAATATTTGGCGTTTCCCTTATGTTGCATATGAAAATGGCGGCGGCGCATTTTTAATCCCTTATTTAATTGCGATCTTTGCCGCAGGTTTGCCATTGCTGTTTTTGGACTATGCAGTCGGACATAAATACCGTAAAGCACCACCAACCGCTTATAAAAAGCTCATGAACAGTGAAGCATTGGGCTGGTGGCAGGTGATGGTGACTTTACTGATTGGTATTTACTATGCCAGCGTATTGTCTTGGGCAGGCAGTTATATGTTCTATTCCATTGGTCAGCAATGGGGAACAGACACTGAAAAATTCTTTTTCACAAGCTACTTACAAAATGGTGAAGGCTTAGCCTTTGGTTTTGTACCTACTTTATTTATTGGCTTGGTCATCGTATGGACGGTGGTGATGTTCATTTTATATGGTGGGGTGAAAAAAGGGGTTGAGCTGTCAAATAAAATCTTTATACCACTTTTGGTGATTTTATTCTCTATTCTCGTGGTTCAAGCTTTACGTTTACCGGGTGCAGTCGATGGCTTAAATGCTTTCTTTACGCCTAACTGGGAAGCGATGGCGAACTATAAAGTATGGTTAGCTGCCTTTGGTCATATCTTCTTCTCACTTTCAGTGGGTTTCGGGATTATGTTGACCTACTCATCTTACCTAAAACGTAAAACCAACTTGACTGGTTCAGGCTTGGTGGTTGCACTTGCAAACTCATCTTTTGAAATTTTAGCGGGTATTGGTATTTTTGCTGCGCTTGGTTTCATGGCGTACAGCGCAGGTTCATCGGTAGATGAAGTGGTTTCTGGCGGTATTGGTTTAGCCTTTATTGCATTCCCGAAAATCATTTCAAGCTTGGGTGCAGGTGGCGATTTATTTGGTTTCTTATTCTTCGCTTCATTGACGGTTGCAGGGGTGACCTCAATGGTGAGTATTCTGCAAGTGCCCATTGCTGCGTTCCAAGACAAGCTGGGTTGGTCGCGTAAGCGTGCAGTAACCATTATTGCGGGTGGTTCAGCTATTGTTTCAACCATTTTATTCTCTACCCACAGCGCGATTACTTTTGTCGACATCATTGACTACTTTGCCAACAACATTGGTATTGTTGGTGGTGGTTTATTGTCGATCATTTTGGTGACTTGGTTCCGTCGTCCATTGCTCAAAGAGTTACAGCAACACGTTAACCAATACTCAAGCATTAAATTGGGTTGGGGCTGGAATTTCCTGTTAACCATCGTGACGCCGCTTTCATTGCTCGTGGCTTTAGGTTTAACCCTTAAATCTATTTTTGCAGAAGGCTATGGTGGTTATCCATTACACATTTTACTCACCGTGGGTGGTGGTACCGTGGTGCTCTTTATTATTGGCGCGGTATTGCTTAGCCGCTTAAAAGATCACGACGCAGCGGAGAAATAAGATGAATACATCTGCATTGGTGATGTTGATTATTTCAACAGTGGTACTTTGGGGTGGTTTGGTTTTGGCGATGATTCACCTGATCAAAAACCCAGATGAACTTGAAGACTAAGCATTTTACTGAACGAGTGCAATGTTGTAAGGCATTGCACAGCCTGAGCAAAAACAAGCACTGCTTTGTTTGCAGCGCAAGGCGCAGCGAAGGACAAGCATATTTTTTGCTGCTATTGCGTTATGTGCCAGTCATTTAGAATGACTAAATTTCCTGTCCCATGCCTTATATCAGCTAAAAAATATGCGTCGTCGCAAACATAGACGAAGTGTCAACAGACCCTAAATTAACCCTTGATTGATTCAAGGGTTATTTTTTTGGAAAGGCTATTAAATGAGAAGAATCGTTAAAACAGAAACAGCTTAGGCGGTTTTTTCAATACGACAATAATAAAAACCATCCCCGCGTCCTTGTTGCGGCAATAATTGGCGTCCATACAGTTGTGGAATGCCCCAATCTGCATCAATTTTGACTTCTTTGGCATTTTGATGTTCGGCAAAGAATTGCTGCATTTGCTGTTCATTTTCGGCTTTTAAAACCGAGCAGGTAATGTAAAGCAAGGTGCCACCAACTTTGAGTTGCTGCCACATCTGCTGCAAAATCTGTTGCTGTAATGCCACCGTTTGCTTAATATCGCTAGATTGACGCAGCAAACGAATATCTGGATGGCGACGCAAGACTCCAATTGCAGAACACGGTGCATCCAATACAATACAGTCCACTGCTTCACTGGCATTCCATGTGGTTGCATCGGCAGCCAAAATTTCAACTTGCGCTTCTTGATTCAGTTGCAGACGTTCTAGATTTTCGCTGACACGTAACAGACGTTTGGTATCCTGATCTATGGCAATCAATTTTTTAGGCTGAAATTTTTCAAGCAGATGCGCTGTTTTACCACCGGGTGCTGCGCAGGCATCGACTACCACTTTGCCATCTAAATTTGGCAAGAGCGTTGCACACAGTTGGGCATGTTCGTCCTGTACGGAAAATACGCCTTCATCAAAACCAGGCAAGTCTGGAATGTGCACATTTTGCAGCATCACAATACCGACTTCAGACACGGTGCAAGCTTCTGCAGCAATCTCTTGTTCCTGCAAAATTTCTAAATAGTCATCACGGCTGATTTGGCGTGTATTGACTCTTAAAGTCAGAGGCGCGGTTTGCTTTAAAGTTTGCGTCAGTTGTTCTTGTTGTTCAGGCCAATCTTTTTTCAGACGTTTATACAACCAACTTGGCAAACCATGTGCCTGCGCCAAAGCCTTTTGAAATTCCGATGTTTCACGTGAAACACGACGCAGAATTGCATTCACCACACCGCTGAGTGCTTGATAGCCCAATTGTTTGGCTGCAGTTACGGTTTCAGAAATTGCGGCATGACTGGCTACACGAGTACAAAGCACTTGATATAAGCCGACATATAAACAGGTTTCAACAGTTTCATTGTTGAGTGGTTTCACCAACAGCGGCAAAGTAATGCTTTTTAGGGCATACCATTGACGCAAAGTGCCCAAAACCAGTTCATGAAACAAGGCGCGGTCACGTTCTGCGACTTTACTTAAATGTGCAGGTAAAACGCTCGCCAATGATTGCCCTTGTTGTACAGCCAATAGCGTACGGATGACTTGGGCACGCAAGTTCAAATGTGAGTTGCCTGATTCAGAATGGCTCATGCGAGAACTTGTCCTGTTTGAAGTTTTTGAGTTTGAATGATTTGCACAGGATTCAGCGGTTTAGCGCCTGGCCATTGCAACGAGCTTAAGCATACCGCTTGTTGATCGCCACAAGCGACGTGTACGCCTTGTTTGTCCAGTTTTAAAATTGTGCCTGCAGCTTTGCCTTGTGCAGATTCATCCGATAATGCTGAACCCCAAACGCGCAAGTTTTGTGTTTCATCTAAAGGGATAAACGCCACCGGCCACGGATTAAAGGCACGGATATTACGGTCAATTTCGGCTGCAGTTTGTGACCAGTTAATTTGCGCTTCGGCTTTGGTCAATTTGTCTGCGTAGACCGTCAAGGCTTCATCTTGCACTTCACGCGCAGCCAAATAGTCTTGCAATTTTTGCTCTGAAGCCAGTACTTCGACAATTGCTTCGGCACCTTGCTGCGCCAGTTTATCATGTAAAGTAGCAGAGGTGTCTGTGGCAGTAATTGGGCATAGGGTTTTATACATCATATCGCCTGTATCTAAGCCTGCAGCCATTTTCATAATGGTGATGCCTGTTTCGGTATCACCTGTGGCAATCGCACGCTGAATCGGCGCTGCACCACGCCAACGTGGTAGTAAAGAACCGTGAATATTCAAGCAGCCATATTTTGGAGTATCTAAAACCACTTGCGGCAAAATTAAACCATAGGCAGCAACCACCATCACATCGGCATTCAATGCAGCCAATTCTTGTTGAGCCGCCAGACCTTCTTCAGTAGATGATTTAAAATGTAAAGGTTGATAGACAGGAAGATCGTGTTGTAGTGCCAATTGCTTCACCGCAGATGCTGTGAGTTTTTGTCCGCGTCCTGCTTTACGGTCAGGCTGGGTGTAAACCGCGACAATCTCATGTTCGGTGTTCAGGAGTGCTGCCAAAGCGCTTGCAGCAAATTCAGGCGTACCTGCAAAAACGATTTTCAATGGAAATCAACCCATAGTTTTAGATGACGCGGCAATTATAACAAATTGCGGCTCAAAGGTCGGAACGGGTTGTAACAAATCCACCTTGTCGCTGTGCTATAAATTATTATGATAAAAATTAGTAATGCAAAATTTAAAAATTATTCATGAAAGTTTTGTATTGCATTCAGTATGATCAACAAGGTGCTGTGGGTTCTCGTCACTTTTTATCCATCATAAAGTTGGTAAAGTAGCAGCCTTACTACCTCAAGCTGTAGTAAAATAGAAAGACTCTTAAACTATTTTGCAGTGATACAGATCTTGCAAACAGTATTATTTCGCCAGAATGAATTTCAGATTCATTTCAGCACAACCAAGTTGGAACTTTATAATGCCTGACTATCGTTCAAAAACATCGACACACGGAAGAAATATGGCGGGTGCACGCGGCTTATGGCGTGCAACGGGTATGAAAGACGAAGATTTCGGTAAGCCGATTATTGCGGTGGTCAACTCATTTACCCAATTTGTACCTGGCCATGTGCATTTAAAAGACCTCGGTCAAATGGTGGCAGAGCAAATTCAGGCGGCAGGTGGTGTTGCCAAAGAATTTAACACCATTGCTGTAGATGACGGGATTGCCATGGGTCATGACGGCATGTTGTATTCATTGCCATCGCGTGACTTGATTGCCGACTCGGTAGAATACATGGTCAGCGCACACTGCGCCGATGCAATGGTGTGTATATCCAACTGTGACAAAATCACACCAGGGATGCTGATGGCTGCTATGCGTCTGAACATTCCAGTGGTGTTTGTGTCTGGCGGCCCAATGGAAGCAGGTAAAGTCAAAATTCGTGGCAATGAACACGCGATTGACTTGATTGACGCGATGATTGTGGCGGCAGATGACAACTATACGGATGAAGAAGTTGCTGAATATGAGCGTTCTGCATGTCCAACTTGTGGTTCATGCTCAGGGATGTTCACTGCAAACTCAATGAACTGCTTAACAGAAGCTCTAGGTTTATCTTTACCGGGCAACGGTTCAATTGTAGCAACTCACGCCAACCGTAAAAAACTGTTTGATAAAGCAGGTCAGTTGATTGTGGAATTGGCCAAACGCCATTATGAACAAGACGATTACAGCGTATTGCCACGTTCAATTGCAACCAAAGCATCTTATGAAAATGCTATGACGTTGGACATTGCCATGGGCGGTTCAACCAACACCGTACTGCACTTGTTGGCGGCTGCCAATGAGGCAGGTGTGGATTTCACCATGGATGACATTGACCGTTTATCACGTAAAGTGCCTGTACTATGTAAAGTAGCGCCTGCAAAACAAGATGTTCACATGGAAGATGTACACCGTGCGGGTGGCATTATGTCTATTTTAGGCGAGCTGGATCGCGCAGGTTTATTGGACACTTCAGTAGGCACAGTTCACGAAGCGACTTTAAAAGATGCTTTGGATAAATGGGACATCATCCGTACCGAAAATGAAGACGTTTACCAGTTCTTCCGTTCTGCACCGGGCGGCGTACCCACCCAAACAGCATTCTCACAAGACCGTTACTATTCACGTTTAGATGGTGACCGTGACAATGGTGTGATTCGTAATGCAGAACACGCTTTCTCTAAAGATGGTGGTTTGGCGGTACTTTACGGCAATATTGCTTTAGATGGCTGTATTGTAAAAACTGCAGGGGTGGATGATTCTATTTTGAAATTCAACGGCACAGCACGTGTTTTTGAAAGTCAGGATGCTGCTGTAGACGCGATTTTGGGCGGTAAAATTACAGCGGGTGATGTGGTGGTGATTCGCTACGAAGGCCCACGTGGTGGCCCAGGTATGCAAGAAATGCTCTATCCAACCAGCTATTTGAAATCGAAAGGTTTAGGCAAAGAATGTGCCTTACTGACCGATGGTCGTTTCTCGGGCGGTTCTTCAGGTCTTTCAATTGGTCACGTTTCTCCAGAAGCGGCTGAAGGTGGTGCGATTGGTCTGGTTGAAGATGGTGACCGTATCGAAATTGATATTCCAAACCGCAGCATTCACTTGGCGGTAGATGACGCAACTATGGCGGCACGTCGTGAAGCGCAAGAAGCTAAAGGCTGGCATCCTGCAGAAGAACGTCCACGTAAAATTTCTAAAGCGTTGAAAGCTTATGCCATGCATACCACCAGTGCGGCAAAAGGTGCGGTACGTGAAATCTAAGCAGTACTTGGCAATTTAAGCTGCTACAAAAAAGCACTCCAAAATTGGGGTGCTTTTTTATGTGTCTGCAATGAGCGATGTCAGTATCGCAGCAAATTTGAGCGATGAAATTAGACAGGCATTTTCGTTTACATCCTGCCTGCTTTCGATACAATGAAAAATAAAATAAATTGTCATGATGAATACGTCATTTCACCCATCTTGCTAAGGAATCAGCCATGAGTAAACAGAATATCCGCGAACATTCAGCCGAAGTCTATGAAGGCATTGAAAATGCACCTGCACGTTCCATGATGCGTGCGGTGGGTTTTAAGGATGAAGATTTTACTCGTCCATTTATTGGAATTGCATCGACTTGGGCCAATGTCACACCATGTAATATGCATATTGATGGCTTAGCGCGCGAAGCAGAAACAGGCGTGAATCAGGCGGGTGGTAAAGGCATTATTTTCAATACCATCACCATTTCAGATGGTATTTCAAACGGCACCGAAGGCATGAAATATTCATTGGTTTCACGTGAAATTATTGCCGACTCAATTGAAGCTGTGGTGGGCTGTCAGGCCTATGATGGTGTGATTGCAATTGGTGGCTGCGATAAAAACATGCCGGGCTGCATTATGGGACTGGCGCGTTTAAACCGTCCGGGCTTGTTTGTTTATGGCGGCACTATTAAACCGGGTGCAGGACATACCGATATTATTTCGGTGTTTGAAGCCGTGGGTCAGCATGCCAAAGGTGAAATTAACGAAATTCAGGTCAAACAAATTGAAGAAGTGGCTTTGCCAGGTGCAGGCTCTTGTGGTGGCATGTACACCGCCAACTCTATGGCATCGGCCATTGAAGCATTGGGCATGAGTTTGCCGGGGTCTTCAGCACAAGAAGCTGTTTCTCAAGATAAAATGGATGACTGCCAACGCGCAGGCGAAGCGGTCATGAATCTGTTACGTCTGGATATTAAACCACGTGACATTATGACCAAATCTGCCTTTGAAAATGCCATTAAAGTATTGATTGCTTTGGGTGGATCGACCAATGGTGTGTTGCATTTGATTGCCATGGCACATTCTGCAGGGGTTGAACTCACACTGGATGATTTCGTGCGTATTGGTCAGGAAACCCCAGTGGTGGCCGATGTACGTCCATCGGGCAAGTATTTAATGTCGGAGCTGATTGCCATTGGCGGCATTCAACCGTTGATGAAACGCATGCTAGATGCAGGCATGCTTGATGGTTCTTGCTTAACGGTTACAGGTAAAACTTTGGCAGAAAACTTGGCCGATGTTGCCGATTATCCTGAAGGTCAGCAAATTATTTTACCGTTTGATGCACCAATCAAAAAAGATTCGCACTTGGTGGTTTTAAAAGGCAACTTATCACCTACGGGCGCAGTGGCAAAAATTACAGGCAAAGAAGGCTTGTATTTTGAAGGCCCTGCACGCGTTTTTGAAGGTGAAATTGGCGCGATGCGCGGCATTTTAGATGGTGAAGTGCAAGAAGGTGAAGTGGTGGTGATTCGTGGTGAAGGCCCTAAAGGTGGCCCGGGTATGCCAGAAATGCTGAAACCAACTTCTGCAATTATTGGCAAAGGTTTGGGTAATTCAGTCGCGTTAATTACCGATGGACGTTTTTCGGGTGGCAGTCACGGTTTTGTGATTGGGCATGTGACCCCAGAAGCGTATGAAGGCGGGCCAATTGGTCTGGTGAAAAATGGCGATAAAATTTCGATTAATGCCGAAACCCGTGAAATGACTTGGCATGTGTCGGAAGAGGAAATGGCAGCACGTAAAGCGGCATGGGTCAAACCAAAGCCAAACTATACCCATGGTGCATTGGCGAAATTTGCTAAATTGGCATCGGGCGCAGAAAAAGGTGCAGTGACTGATCTGAATTTAGAGGTCTAATTGATCATTTTTATATGAATTGATATAAATCCTTGTGTACTATTGAAGGACGAGCGCACATGATTTGCATGTGGCTTGTCCCCAAACCACAAGGATTTTCTTTTTAGAGGCTGATCTCATGTCACTGTTACGCCGTTGGTTCGATCCGATCAGATCGAGTTGGTTTTATCAAAAACCATCTCGGCAAGCGGTGTTGCCCACGGAACACGGACTGAGTGTGTATTTACGTCTAGATGATGTATATAGCTATTTGGCGGTACAGCAGTTGCCGCAATTAGAAGATATTCTGGCCGATGAATTAAAACCTTTAACCGTGGTGATTTCGCAACAAAGTGGCGATGCACCGAACCAAATGTCGGCTGCAGAATGGCAAAATTATTGTATTCAGGATGCACAAATTCTTGCCAAACAACATCGTTTTAGTTTTCACGATACCCCTGAACTACCGACCGCAGAAGCCTTAATGCAGGCAGAAACCATTTTGCGGCATACGCCGTTACGTGGTCAGGATTTCTTGTATTTACTCGAAGATGTGTTCCACATGCTGTGGCAAAAGCAGTCGGGTAAATTACGCACCTTATATGCCATGGCCAGTCGTCATCATCAAATTCAGGATTTTCCTGAACGGGTTTTTGATGATGCACCTGTATTGGCCAGTTATTTTGAATTTGGTGGACGTAAATATCATGCAGTCGATGATTTATTGCGTCTAACTCGCCGTTTAAAACAACAAAAACTACTCACCGATAATCCTATTTTTTTGATTAATCACATTGAATGGCGTGAACATTTAATTAGTGATGCCGAAGAACTCAATGAAATTCAGGCACTCGACCCTGAACTGGATTTGTATATCGCACTAGAAGACCCGATTTCTTGGTTGTTATTGGCGTATATCAAAGAAGAATTAGCTGCCTATTACAATATCCATTTGAATGTGTATCCTTTGTCCTATCATGGGCGTGACTGCTTTGACTGGAGTTTGGCGACGCGATTATCTAAACGTACCGATGTTGCGTTTACGCCGTTTTGCCGACCCACCGAGCAGGCGACTTATCAAATGGCACAACTGTATTACAGTGTGCCTGAAGAACAGCGTGTCGATGCCATATATCGCATTTTGCAGGCGGTATGGACGAGGGGGCAGGATTTATCCTTTAAAGCGCATTTTGAACGTATGCAGCGTGAACTCGAGTTAGACCAGCTGACCACAGCGGATGTGACTGAGTTGCTCAAAGAAAATGATATGCTGTGTGAAATGAAATCTCAGCCTGATTTTCCTGTGTTGGAATTGCGTATAGATGGGCAAAGCTACGTGTTTAATAGCTTATATCGGGTGTGGATGATTGAAAGTATTTTCAGTAATGTGTTAGAAGAAAAGTATAAGAGTGAAACCGAAACTGAAAGTGTAGCCCAAGCCCATGAACAATGAAAAAGTAAAATCATTACAACAAGCACGTGACAAAATAGACCAAATTGATGTGGCTTTAATTGAACTGATTGCATCGCGTCAGTTTTATGTCGATCAGGCCATGCGCCATAAACAGACTGTGGAAGATGTACAGTCACCGCAGCGCGTGAAAGAAGTGATTGAAAAAGTCCGTACTTTGGCTGTGCAACATGCAGTCGATCCTGACATGGTCGAGCGTTTGTATCACGATATGATTCAGCATTTTATTCAGCGTGAATTAAAAGAATTCCGTCCTTAATTGATCCATCTCTAAGTTTGGGCGATGCTTCAAACGCAGCCCAAACTTTGCGTTTTTGCGGTAAAACCGCGTATTTATATGCCATCTTGGTATTCAAAGCATAATTTTTAAAAATAATTTGCTTATTTTTTCTGCAGGTGGTTTTAAGCGCAAAGCCTTGCCTGTCTTGGCTTTGCTGGGTTTTTAAAAAGTATTGGTAAAAAAAAGAATATGATTTTATTACATTTTTTAACATTGTAAGTTTGCTTTATTTTAAAAAGTATATATATTGTATATACATCTTTTGCAAAGCAGTCTTTATTTTGGAGAGATCAGCAATGAACGAGCAAATCAAAAAAATAAAGACAGGCAAGAAAGATGGACAACTTTTAATTCGTATTAATAGTACTGAACGTGATGAATTTATTCGTTTATGTGAAGAACTTGATACTAGTGCTGCTCGTGAATTAAGAAAATTTATTCGTAGTTTTGTGAAACAACACAATGGCAACGAATAGCCTTACTAAGGAGTAATACCATGGCTAAGCAAGTTAAATCTTTGAAGCAACAAATCAAAGCACGTTTGAAAAAGATTTCAAAACATAAAGGCAAATTGAAGCAACTTAAGCAAGAGCTTAAAAAACAGAAATAAGCCAAGTAAAAGCATTATCTCTTAAAAACGGTTCATTCTAGACAGACCGTTTGAGGTAAAAAAAGACCGAACAATCACTGTTGTTCGGTCTTTTTGCATTGTTTCGGCATTTGCTTAGGTTCAAGCAAATGACCGCAAGTTCTGATTAAGAGGGATCACGCAAACTAAAGAACCAGTTCAGGAACAAGGCTGCAAAAGTTGCTGTCCCAATCCCGCCCAAGTTAAAGCTGCCCAATTGCAACGCAAAGTCACCCGTTCCTAAAATAATGGTCACGGCAGCCACCATCAGATTTCTGTTTTTAGAAAAATCGACTTTGTTTTCAATCCAGATTTTCGCGCCAGCAATGGTAATCAAACCAAATACCACAATCGAAGCGCCCGTTAAAATGGCGGTAGGAATGGTATGGATGATTGCCCCAAATTTTGGTGATAAGCCAAGGAAAATAGCAAAGACCCCCGCCACCACAAAAATAATCGTGGAATACACGCGGGTAACAGCCATCACCCCAATGTTTTCACCATAGGTAGTCATACCCGGTGCACCGACACCACCTGCAAGGGTTGTGGCAACACCATCTGCTACAAAGGCTTTACCAATGTGTGGATCGAGGTTTTCACCAGTCATGGCACCTACTGCTTTAATGTGTCCCAAGTTCTCTGCCACCAAAATGAAGGCAATTGGGGCAATAATCAGCATGGCATTCACATCAAATACAGGCGCATGAAAGTCTGGTACGCCAAACCAAGCGGCTTGCTGAATCGGTGCGAAGTTAATTGGCGTCCCCCAACCCATGACATTGGTGACTACAAAATAGATCAGATACGATATGAGCAAGCCAATCAGGAGCAAGAGGCGTTGCAGTAAACCTTTGGTAAATACGGCAATCATGCCCATACATAGCACAGTCACCAAGGCCATCCACATATTAAATGGATTGCCTGCAACCGCTTTGACCGTGACAGGAGCAAGGTTTAAACCAATGATCATCACCACCGCACCTGTCACCACAGGTGGCATTAATTTTTCAATCCAGCGGGTGCCAGTAGCCATCACCAAAAAGCCAATCAGGGCATATAAAATACCGCAGGCAATAATCCCGCCTGCCGCAACCCCAATATTGGCATTTAAACCGCCTGCTGCGCCTGCATAGCCTGTGGCAGCAATCACCACCCCAATAAAGGCAAAGCTTGAGCCTAAATAACTTGGAACACGCCCACCTGTCATGAAAAAGAACAGGATGGTACAAATCCCTGACATTAAAATGGCAAGGTTCGGATCAAAGCCCATTAAAAAAGGTGCAAGTACAGTGGCACCAAACATGGCAAATGCGTGTTGTATCCCCAATACAACGGTTTGTGCAGGCGGTAGATACTCATTGGTACCTACAGGACGTGCATCAATGCTGCCTTCATAAGGGCGCCATTTGGGAAACCAATTGGACATAAAGTAAGCACTCAAAAGCTAAATTGAGCACATCATACTCTTGTATTGCCTAAATTTTTTAAAAATTTTGCCAGAAAACAGATCAGCTGCTTATTTTTAGGATTAAATTTTACTATTTGATAAAATTTACATTTAATATAAATAAGTAATTTTATTTATAAATTTAAAGAATGTATTGCAGTCACTTAGTGATAGTCGCAGTTTAAAAAAAATTGTATGACCTGCGATTTTTGTTTGTATTTTATACAAAATTAATATTCATGATTCAATATCTTGCTGCACATTATTACGTCCACTTTGCTTGGCTTTATACAGCGCAGCATCAGTACGCTGAATTAATTCATGTTGATCTGCATGATAAACATATAAGGCACTTAAACCAAAACTTGCGGTAATTTGAATCTCATGTTCTGCATAGGCAATACGATGTTGTTCAATGGCAATTCTGCAGCGTTCCAGTACATTTTGGGCAATTTGCGGTGAGGTATTGGAGAAAATAATCATAAATTCTTCGCCACCAAAACGTCCGATAATATCTTCACTGCGTAGATTTTTTTGCAAAATTTTTGGAATTTGCTTGAGTACCTGATCCCCTCCATCGTGTCCATAGCGATCATTTACTTGCTTAAACCAGTCTAAATCGAGCAGGGCAAGGCAGATGTGTTCTTTGTTTTGCCCCGCCAATTGTTTTTGATTCACCAGTTGGTTGAATTTTATGCTTAAACCGCGTCGGTTGAGAGTTTGGGTGAGTGGATCAAGCAGAATTAGTTGTTGCTGATGTTCTTCACGAATCATCCAGCGTCCCAAAAAAGTATTAAATAAAATGGCCAACAGAACACCAATGATGGTGCTGCCAATCAAGTTATTGATGAGCATGAAATTTTGGAATTCCGCACTGGTAAACGTATAGGGCTGAAAAACGGGCGCATAGGGGATAATATTGCGCAAGGTCAGCAAAGAACCACCGTAAAATACCACCAAGCAGGGAATGGTGCCCCAAAAGATAATGCTGCGTTTAAACAACAATAAGCCTGTAAAAATGGAGCCAATGGTAAATACGCCTGTGAGTACCGTCATTTGACCCAGAAAATAGCCAATACTCATGAGTGAGCTGCTATAAAAGCCTAAACACAGAATTGGAAAATAATAGAGTGTGGTCTGATTTTCAGGAATACGATAGCTGATGACATATAAAGACCAAGGCAATCAGCAAATACAATATTAAACAACCCAATACCCATGGCAGCATGTATGGGGTAAACAGGGGTTGGCTTTGACTGAGCCAAAGTACCACTAAAAAGAGTAAATGAAAGAAAAAAACCAAGCCACTGACGACACGTGATTTTTGGATGTTATTTAAACTGAGGAGATTTTTATACCCTTGAAAAAATAAAAAATTTTTAGCTTTAATAAAGTCGTCATTGTAGAGCTTTCTGGCATAGGCAAGTCCAAACTCTTATTTATTGTCTAATCTAAGCATAATTCAAATAAGTTGAGACAGAAATCATAAAAAATGCCAGTTATCATGTTTTTTTATGATTTTTTCTACTTAGCCTAATATGTAGTCATCCGTCCCAAATCATGTTTAAGTGAGTGAATGAGCCACAAGCAGAGCATGACTCTGCTTGTTGTGCTATTCGTTAGGTCTTAACCTGTATTGCGTAAGCCTGCTGCAATCCCTGCAATACTCACCATGAGGGCATGATCGACAGGGGTATGTTCGGCATGCTGTTCTGCCAAATACAAACGACGACGTTTCATCAATTCTGCCTGTAGCAAATGCAGTGGCAATAAATAAGGTTTACGCACCCGCATCGATTGATCTAGCACATCATTGCTGCTGAGCAATTGCGATTCACCTTTAAGGGTCAGTAAAGTCGTCACAGCATCACGCAGACGTTGACGGAGTTGCTCACCCAGTTGTTTTAAGTCTTCGTCATCGGTCAGGTTAGATTCGTAGTACAGGGCAATATTGCTGTCGGCTTTAGACAACACCATTTCCAGCATATCAATCAAAGTCTGGAAATACGGCCAATCGCTGAGCATTTCATCCAAAGTGGCTTTTTGTCCCTGATCGAGCGTTTGGTTAATTGCTGCGCCTGTCCCTAACCAAGCAGGCAGCATCAAACGGATTTGTGTCCATGCAAATACCCATGGAATGGCACGTAAGGATTCAATTCCACCGCTCACTTTACGTTTCGCGGGACGTGAACCGAGTGGCAACATTTGCAATTCCAGCTCTGGCGTGACAGTGCGTAAATATTTCACAAAATGCGGATTTTCACGCACGGTTTGACGATAGACCTGCACCGAAAGTTCGGTCATGTTATCCATCAGCTCGCGCCATTCTGCTTTCGGCACAGGTGGTGGCATCAGCGTCGCTTCTAAGGTTGCAGCGGTATAGACTTCCAGATTTTGTAAGGCAACCCCTTCAAGCCCAAATTTAAAGCGAATCATTTCACCTTGTTCGGTGACGCGAATTGCACCTGAAATAGACCCTGGAGGTTGTGAGAACAATGCTTGTTGCGTTGGCGCACCGCCACGGCTGATGGAACCACCACGACCATGGAATAAAGTCAGCTGCACAGCATGTTGCTGCGCTACCGCAGTCAGTTCTTCCTGCGCGCGGTACTGTGCCCAGTTGGCAGACATGAAACCTGCATCTTTGGCGGAGTCTGAGTAGCCAATCATCACCTCATGTTTGCCCTGAATATGCTGCTTGTACCAATGCATATTAAATAGGGTATTCATGGTCTGAGCAGCCCCATCCAAGTCTTTCAGGGTTTCAAACAGTGGCACCACACGTAAAGGATGCTGAATGCCTGCTTCTTTTTGCAACAATAATACCGCCAACACATCACTTGGATATTCCGCCATGGAAATAATATAAGCACCCAAACTTTCCTGCGGCTGTGCAGCCAGAGTGCGCATGGTGGCAAATACTTCTTGCACATCGGGATGTTGAATCAGGCTTTGTGCAGGTTCCTGCATGAATTTTGGCAATAACGGACGTTTGCTTTGCAGCTCTTGAAGCAAAAAGTTCTGACGTGCTTGTTCAGTCCATGTTTCAAAATTGCCCAAACCTAAATATTCGGTAATGGCAGAAATGGCTTGGCGATGACGTCCTGACTCTTGGCGAATATCCAGTTTTAGCAATTCAATACCAAAACAATTCACACGATGAATTAAATCCAACAATTTGCCGTTCGCAATGTCTGATAATTGGCAAGCCGTCAGCGAGCGATAACACAGCAATAAAGGCTGTAACAGTTCGTCTTTGCTTTTGATGACCAAACTGTCATCAGCCTCTTTGCCTTGCAGTTTCGCTGCTAACCAGTCGCGGGTGGCTTTTAGGCGTTCTCGGGTGTCGCGTAAATATTCACGGTACGGCTCGGCATGGAAATGTCCCAAAGCATCTGCCAATTCTGGGCTGCATTGCTGAATGGAGAGTTCCCAACGCAGGTTTTCAATATCACGTAAATACAGTTCTGCTGCTTTCCAGCGTGACAGCCACAGCACTTCTTGAGTAACTTTATGAGTGACATTCGGGTTACCATCGCGGTCACCGCCCATCCAAGAGGCGAAACGTACAGGTGCAACGCTCAGCGGTAGGCTTTGTCCACAATGTTCCTGCACAATGCTGTCTAATTCACGCATGAATTTAGGCACCGCATTCCACAGGGTTTGTTCGATGGTGGTAAAGCCCCATTTGGCTTCATCGACAGGGGTTGGGCGATGTTGGCGAATTTCATCGGTTTGCCAAGCCGAGCTGATCAGCTGTTTTAAATCTGCCAAAACTGCCTGACGTTCACGTGGTGTCAGTTTTTGCTGATCCATTTTAAACAAGCAGTCATTAATATCGTCATATTTTTGAATGAGGGTACGACGGCTGACTTCAGTCGGATGCGCAGTTAAAACCAACTCAATTTTTAGCTCGCAGACTTGTTGAAAGAGTGTTTCTGCAGAAATTTGGTTGTCTTTAAACTTGATAAATAAGTGATCTAGCGGGTTTGGAGAAACGCCATTTTCATCAAATTCGCTTTGGCGACGGCTCCGCACCACATGATATTGCTCAGCGATGTTGGCAAAATTCAAAAAGTGGGTAAAGGCACGGGTGAGCGGTAAGATTTCGTCATCTTCCAGACTTAAAAACAGTTGTTCGAGTTGTTTTTCAGCTTCGGCTTGTCCATCGCGCGCGCCTTTAGACAAAGCACGAATTTGTTCGACCTGATTAAACAAATCTTGTCCTGCGTGTAACTTGAGGGTTTCACCCAATAAGTTGCCAAGTAAGCGTACGTCATCGCGTAGAGGAGCATCAATTTGTTGAATCATTCGTTGTTCTCCATGTTCTGTGTTTTTCTACTCTGTTAAGACTATACCCCGATTTAGATACAATCCAAGCGGGCTATCTACAAAAGTTGCATGGATTTTGCGCATCTGAAGTTATAGTGCCAAACAGCAGTATTTAGGAGAGAAATACAGGGTGGAGAGGAATGCTATTTGGTAAAAGAAACCCCAATTTAGATAAACCTTTTTTGTAATGGGTTCTGGGATAATCAATGTGCTAGAGTCCCAAGTGCATTCTCATGCGTATTGAGAGTATTTTTACGCATAGTTGCTGCCAATTATGTAGTGATGAGGGGAGCGGCATTTTGCTAAGTTACAAAAATAGCTGGGTTAACCTTCGGTTCGACCTACTTTTCTTTCGGGAAAAGTAGGCAAAACCATTGTCATCCACAAAACCTGCTTACAGTTTATCTCTTATTCATTGTTTCGCAGAAACAGTAATAAAACGAATACCATGCAGGTTGTAGATGACATTCCTGCGTATCGAATGGTGATTAGTGTTGAGTTTATTTATTTTCTTAAAACTGCGTGATTTGAATTTGTAAATCAAGCAAGAGGAGGTTGCGAAATTAGCTTGTTCAGCCATAACGCAGCATAAAAATACCAATCGCATCTTCAATAATCTTTTGAGATTGTGCAGCATCGGGCACGGCACGTACACCGAGTAAAACTTCATGGTGACGTAAACCATGCAGTAAGGAAACGATCAATTCAGTTTGCGTTTTTGGTTCATCGGCCTGAATAAACTGCAATTCTACTGCTTGACGAAAGAAGCTTTCCCACATCGCGCGAAGTTTGGCATGTGAGGCATTGTAAAACTGCAATGCCAACGGATTTTGCTCCGAGGCCAGTTCCATCAGCAAGTGCTCTAATTTAATCGCTTCAGGCATATTGACCAAGTTCAAGGACAGTTCACAGGCTTGGTATAAGGCCTGCTTAAAATTGCGATGTGCAGTCAAGTCCAAAGGTTGTGCTTTGAGCAGACTTTCACAGGTTTCTTCAATGGCACAGGAAAATAACGTGGCTTTGTCTTGAAAGTGGTTATACACCGTTAATTTGGTCACGCCTGCTTCACGTGCAATCTGATTCATACTAGAACCATGAAAGCCCAACTTTAAAAACAAGTGTTTTGCCGACATTAAAATGCGTTGGCGTTTTTCTAAATCTTTTGGTCGTCCGACATGAATCTGCACATGCTCATCCTAATTTGCATCAGTACAACTGGAAAATGACGCTTCAGTTTTAATTAATGTACCCAGTGGTATATTAATTAAAAAATAATCAATTTAATATAGGGGTTTGCACGCACTTCATAAATGGCTTGCGCTGTAGGCTAAAACTGAGCAGATCAGGCATGAAACGAAGGGAATAGCGAGACTATTACCAAGTTTCATAACGCAATCTGAGAAAGTTTTAGCCACAGTCCTTTGGAACAAGCATATTTTTTACTGCTATTACGTTATGAGTCAGTTACTTAGAATGACTAAGTTTCCTGCCTCATGCCTTATATCAGCTAAAAATATGCGCTGTCGCAAACATAGACGAAGTGTCAGCAAACCCTACCGTATTCTGCCCTAAAAAAAACGTTTAAATAAGAGCAAACCTGATGAACACGACTCAGAATCTCATTGCCAGCCTGATGCTGCTGTGCTGTATCACCCTAATGGGATGCAGTAAGCAAAAAACCGAGGTTGAACAGGAAGTCCCTTTGGTGATGGTGACCCAGCCCAGCAGTTTACATCTTGAGCAAAAAAGCTATGCAGGCGAGGTGCAAGCACGTCAGCAAACGGCTTTGGCATTTCGGGTTGCAGGGCAAGTTACACAGCGTTTTGCCGATGTGGGAGATCAGGTCAAAGTTGGGCAAGTCTTAGCAAAACTGGATGTGCAAGATGCCGCATTGCAGCTCAATGCCGCGCGTGCGCAACTGGAAAGTGCGCAATCTGCTGCAAAAGTTGCCAGTGATGAATTGCAGCGTTTTCAGCAATTATTACCCATGAATGCAGTCAGCCGCTCGCAATATGATGCAGTCAAAAACCAGTATCAACATGCCATGGCGCAGTTGAAACAGGCGCAGTCCAATTATGCGGTTAGCAGTAATCAAACCGACTATAACCAGTTACGTGCCACAAAAAATGGTGTGATTACTGAACGCAATATTGAAGTTGGGCAGGTTTTAGCGGCAGGGCAGGTCGCTTATCAATTGGCGATTGATGGGGAGCGTGAAGTCGTGATTGGCGTGCCTGAACAAGCGGTGAGTGAAATTCGGGTCGGGCAAGAGGCAACGGTAAGTTTATGGTCACAACCCGATACCCGTTTTGCAGGTACGGTTCGAGAAATTTCCCCTGCGGCAGATCAGTCGCGTACTTTTAAAGTCAAAGTGGCTTTACGTGAAGGCAATGCACAGATTCAATTGGGGCAAAGTGCGCGGGTATTTCTGACTCGCCAAGCCAATCAGGGTTTATATGTGCCTTTATCTAGCGTGTCGGCAACAGGGCAACAAGCTTTTGTTTTGGTCTTACAGCCAGACTCAACCGTGCGCCAAATTCCTGTTACATTGGGCGCTTATGGACGTGACAGCGTGCCTGTACTGAGTGGCTTACAGCCGCAAGATTATGTGGTGATGGGTGGGGTGCATTTACTGCGTGATCGACAAAAAATTCGCCCGATTAACCGTGACAATCAAGCTGTACAGGCAGTCAATCCAACAGCTCAGGCAGCTTCTGCGGCCACACAGACGGAGCGTTAAAATATGAATTTTAACTTATCCGAATGGGCGCTGAAAAATAAAGGTCTAGTGGTCTACTTGATGCTGCTGTTGGGCATTGTCGGGATTTTTTCCTATTCCAAACTGGCACAAAGTGAAGATCCACCGTTTACTTTTAAAGTGATGGTGATTCAAACCTATTGGCCGGGAGCGAGCGCCAAAGAGGTCTCGTTACAAGTCACCGACCGCATCGAAAAAGAATTGATGAGCACGGGCGACTATGAACGCATCATGGCTTATTCGCGTCCGGGCGAGTCCATGGTGACTTTTATTGCCAAAGATTCCATGCGTTCTAGCCAAATTCCAGATGTTTGGTACAAGGTGCGTAAAAAGGTCAATGACATTCGCCATGAATTGCCGCAAGGGGTGCAAGGCCCATTTTTTAATGATGAATTTGGCGACACTTTTGGCAATATTTATGTGCTGACAGGCGCAGACTATGACTATGCCACGCTCAAAGAATATGCCGACCGTTTGCAGCTACAATTACAGCGGGTCAAAGATGTAGCCAAAGTTAATTTGGTGGGTTTACAAGATCAAAAAATATGGATTGAGTTATCTAACACCAAAGCCGCGCAACTCGGTATTCCTGTTACCGCGATTCAGCAAGCCTTACAACAACAAAACAGCATGGCAAGCGCAGGTTTTTTTGAAACCCATTCAGACCGTATTCAGGTACGTGTCAGCGGTGCGTTGCACAGTGTTGATGAGCTAAAACAAATGCCGCTGTTGGTGAATGGCACCACCATTCAACTGGGCGATGTTGCCGAGGTCTATCGTGGGTTTAGCGAACCTGCTCAACCGCGTATGCGCTTTATGGGTGAAAACGGCATTGGCATTGCGGTGTCGATGCGTAAAGGCGGTGATATTCTGGCTTTGGGTGAAAATCTGGAAACTGAATTTGCCCGTTTGCAAAAGACCTTGCCTTTGGGCATGCAACTGCAAAAAGTTTCTGATCAGCCTGTTGCGGTAAAACACAGCGTCAATGAATTTATGAAAGTGTTGGCTGAGGCGGTGATTATCGTGCTCTTGGTCAGCTTCTTTTCACTGGGTTTTCGCACGGGCTTGGTGGTGGCATTTTCCATTCCACTGGTCTTGGCGATGACTTTTGCAGGTATGCATTTGTTTGATGTCGGGCTGCACAAAATTTCACTCGGTGCGCTTATTCTAGCGCTCGGATTATTGGTGGATGACGCCATTATCGCCATTGAAATGATGGCAATTAAGATGGAGCAGGGCTATAGCCGCTTGCAAGCCGCAGGTCATGCGTGGCGTACCACTGCTTTCCCTATGCTGACAGGGACATTGATTACCGCGGCAGGTTTTTTACCCATTGCCACAGCAGCCTCAAGTACAGGGGAATATACCCGTTCAATTTTCCAAGTGGTCACCATAGCTTTGGTGGTGTCCTGGTTTGCTGCCGTGCTATTCGTGCCGTATCTGGGCGATAAATTATTGCCAGATTTTCAGCGTCATGCACAGCGAGCGCCGTGGTATCAACGTCTTTGGGCGCGTGTACGCAAACAAGCTGAACCGCAGCCTGTGCTACAGCACGCAGGTGAATTACACGACCCATATCAAACCCGCTTTTATCAAGTGTTTCGAGGTTGGGTCAATACCTGTGTGCGCTATCGTAAAACCGTCATTGCAGCGACCGTGGCCATTTTTGTCCTATCCATTGCCATGTTTAAATTGGTACCGCAGCAATTCTTTCCGCCTTCCAATCGGGCAGAAATTTTAGTCGATTTAAAACTTGAAGAGGGTGCATCCTTAACAGCCACAGAAGCAGCCGTTAAAAAAGTTGAAAAATTTTTAGCACAACAACAAGGTATCGACAATTATGTAGCCTATGTCGGCACAGGTTCACCGCGTTTCTATTTGCCTTTAGATCAGCAATTACCGCAGGCCAGTTTTGCCCAATTTGTGGTATTGGCATCGTCTTTAGAAGACCGCAATCAAATTCGCCGTAATTTATCTGAACAAATTCGCTTGTTATTGCCAGAGGTGCGTACTCGCGTGTCATTATTGGAAAATGGCCCACCAGTGGGTTATCCATTGCAATTCCGCGTGTCAGGAGAAGACTTGGCACAAGTGCGACAATGGGCACAGCAAGTCGCAGCCACCATCAGTGCCAATCCAAACAGTACCAATGTGCATTTAGATTGGGGTGAGCCGAGCAAAGTCATTCAATTGCAGATTGATCAAGACCGTGCCCGTCAAATGGGGGTGTCGAGTCTGGATTTAGCTAACTTCCTTAATAGCTCTATCAGTGGCGCGGCTATTAACCAGTATCGTGAAAAACGTGAACTGATTGAAATCCGTTTACGTGGTGATCAAACCGAGCGCCTAGATGTCGCATCTTTAAGCAGTTTGGCTATACCGACTTCACGTGGAACATCGGTGCCGTTGGCGCAAATTGCACAAATTGAATACCGTTTTGAAGAAGGCTTAATTTGGCATCGTAACCGCTTGCCGACCATTACCGTACGTGGTGATATTCGTAGCAATTTGCAACCTGCAACGGTGGTGGCAGAACTGTCTGAACCGATGGCAGCCTTGCGTGAAAAATTGCCAAATGGCTATTTAATTGAAGTGGGCGGTACAGTTGAAGAGTCGGCACGTGGGCAAAAGTCAGTCAATGCAGGCATGCCATTTTTCCTTGCAGTGGTGATGACCTTGTTAATGATTCAGCTGCGTAGCATGTCTCGTGCATTCATCGTATTTTTGACTGCACCGCTCGGCATTATTGGCGTGGTATTGTTTCTGTTGCTGTTTAACAAACCCTTTGGTTTTGTGGCGATGCTCGGCACCATTGCCTTATCGGGCATGATCATGCGCAATTCTTTGATTTTAATTGATCAGATTGAGCAGGATATTCGGGCTGGGGAATCGCAGTGGGACGCGATTATTAACGCTACGGTGCGCCGTTGTCGTCCAATTGTACTGACCGCTTTGGCGGCAGTATTGGCCATGATTCCACTTTCTCGCAGTATTTTCTTTGGCCCGATGGCTGTGGCGATTATGGGCGGATTAATTGTCGCGACCCTATTAACCCTGTTCTTTTTACCTGCATTATATGCACAGTGGTTTAAAGTGAAAAAAAATCCACATAATCTGTAAAAGTGACATAATAACGGGTGCGAAACTTGGAAAATTTCAATATAGTAGCACCTTATATTTTTCAGCCTTTGCATACGTCACAGCATGCGCCAGATTAAAAAATAAAGCATGGCACAGATGGGGTTAAATCACATTATGAAGCAAGATAACTTGTTAAAGTTTCGCCGTTCGGTTGCGATCTCTTACGTGTTTATGTTTTTTGCTTTATTTACTGTGGTGAGTGGTGCATTGGCGTATTGGTATGCACGAAAAGTGATTGTGGTCGATAGCACTGAAGTCTGGTTACAGGCACAGGCTTTATGGATCATGCGTAATGTGGTGATTTACAGTGTGTTGGCATTGTTTGCTGCATTGTGGTTTATTCCATTGGCCTTCTTTCCTTGGGATGCCTTTTTATGGGTCAAAGCCTGCACCGTAGCAGGTGTGGTCTTTGCCGTGATTGCCTTCTTGTTTTTAATCAATGCTTGGATTAAAGGGCTATCCAAATTTTTGAAAAATAAAGCTGTGTTCTAATGGCTTGAACTTCATCTAAAGCACTTCAGCTAAAATTTTTAACAGCTTTCCCTTGTAAAACTCAGTTTGACCCCAATTTCAGACTTCAGTTAAGTTTTAAATAGAATTCCGTGAGGAGCATCGCCAGACATGGCTAAACGTGATTATTATGAGGTTTTGGGCGTCTCTAAAACCGCTAGTGATGATGAAATTAAAAAAGCCTACCGTAAGTTGGCGATGAAATATCATCCAGACCGTAACCCGGACAATCCTGAAGCTGAAGAGAAGTTTAAAGAAGCTTCAGAAGCGTATGAAGTTCTGTCAGACAGCGAAAAACGCAGCATGTACGACCGTATGGGCCATCAAGCCTTTGAAGGTGGTATGGGCGGTGGTGCTGGCGGCTTCGGTGGTTTCAGTGCGGAAGATATTTTCAGCCAGTTTGGGGATATTTTCGGTGGAGCCTTTGGTGGGGGGGGGCGTGGCCAGCAACGTCAACGCCGTGGTTCAGACTTACGCTATGTGATGGAATTGACGCTTGAAGAAGCAGTCAAAGGCGTTAAGAAAACCATCACCTTTACAGCACCTGCGCCATGTGAAGCTTGTGATGGTAAAGGCTCAGAAAATCCAAATGATGTTGAAACCTGTCCAACCTGTCATGGTGTGGGTCAAGTACGCATGCAGCAAGGTTTCTTCTCGGTACAGCAAACCTGTAGCACTTGTCGTGGTCAGGGCAAAATTATCAAGAACCCATGTAAAAAATGTCATGGTTCGGGGGTGTCAGACCGTCAACAAACTCTTGAAGTGACCATTCCTGCAGGGGTGGACAATGGCGACCGCGTACGCTTAACAGGTAAAGGTGAGGCGATTCGTGATGGTCAATCGGGAGATTTATACGTAGAAGTAGTGGTGCGCGAGCATGAAATCTTCCAGCGTGATGGTGCCGACCTATATATGGATGTACCTGTCAGCATTGCCGATGCTGCTTTAGGTAAGGAAATTGAAATTCCGACTCTAGATGGTCGCGTGAGTCTGAAAGTGCCTGAGGGAACACAGACGGGTAAATTATTCCGTTTGCGTGGTAAAGGGGTAAAACCTGTGCGTAGCAGTATGCAGGGCGATTTGCTCTGCCGTATTGTGGTGGAAACACCTGTGAATTTAACTGCACGTCAGCGTGAATTGTTAAAAGAGTTGCAGACGACGATGGAAGGTGAGGGCAGTCAGTCATCACCAAAGAAAAAGTCTTTCTTTGATCGTTTGTTTGATTAAGGAAACCTAGGTTAGGTATGTCAAAGCACGACCTGATCTAAACTCAAAAATAAAGGCGATCTTGAAGATCGCCTTTGTTGTATCTGCTGTACTCTTATTCGACTTCAGGTACATCAATCTCTAAAACATCCACCATTTCAGTCGTTGCTGTTTCAACGGTAGTTTGTGGTTGAACGGTTGCAACAACCACATTTTCCGTTGGTGCTGTTTCTTCTAGTTCAGGTGCATCGACTTCAACAGCAAGCGGTTCTTGTAGTGTCACGCTAATACGGACTTTGGACAGGCTTTCTAGCGTATCCCCTTCTTGAAGTGCAGGCTCTGCAAATACGGATGCTGTGCTCATGCCTAACAATAATGCCAATACAATTTTCTTCGAATGCATGTAAATCCCCTTTAATTTTTGCAGTTGTTATCATTCGTGCAGGCTAGTCTGCGCATACAAGTTTGCAAATTTGTGAAATAAAATAAAAAATGAGTATTTTCAGATAAATTTTTAGCATCGCTTCGTTAAAAGTTTACCTGAGGTATGTAAAGTGACCATCAGCAGCCCAGTCAAAGTCGCTTTCCGATAAAAATAAACCCAGAAACTTGGCAGACAAACTTAGTCTAGGCAGCGAGTTTTGCTATAGTAAGCACAATTTAGAATCTATTTTAGGAATATGCTATGTCAGCAACTCCACGCATTGGTGTATTAGGCGCAGGCGGCCGCATGGGACGCATCTTAATTCAAGCTGTTCAAGAAGCAGGCTACCAATTGGCTGCCGCAGTAGAGCGTCCAGAAAGCAGTTTATTGGGTGCAGATGCAGGAGAGTTGGCAGGTGTAGGTACACTGGGCGTGAAAGTGGTGGGTAGCCTAGAGCAAGTATTAGCTGACTGCGATGTCGTGATCGACTTTACCGCACCAGTTGCTACTGCACAGCACTTAAAGCTTTGTCGTGAAGCAGGCGTGGCGATTGTGATTGGCACCACAGGCATGAATGATGAACAAAAAGCACTCTTAGAAGAATCGGCTCAACAGACCCCAGTGGTGTATGCCGCCAACTATTCAGTTGGGGTAAACGTATCTATTAAACTGCTGGAATTAGCAGCCAAAGTCTTTGGTGATAGTGTAGATATTGAAGTGATTGAAGCGCATCATCGTCATAAAGTCGATGCACCATCAGGCACGGCATTAATGATGGGTGAAGCCATTGCAGCAACCTTAGGTCGTGATTTAAAACAAGATGCCGTTTATTGCCGTGAAGGACATACAGGGCCACGTGAACGGAAGAGCATTGGTTTCCAAACCATTCGTGGTGGCGACATTGTGGGTGAACATACCGCGATGTTTATTGCCGATGGCGAGCGTGTGGAAATTACTCACAAAGCCACCAACCGCATGAACTTTGCTGCAGGTGCCGTGCGTGCTGCAGCGTGGGTAGTGGGACGCGAAGCGCGTAAATACGATATGAAAGATGTCCTTGGATTTAACGATATTCAGGTTTAAATCGCCACTGATGATAAAATAATAAAAACTGCTTGAACAAATCGTGATCTGCAGTTAAAACTAGGGTCTGATGTCATGGATGATGACGCATCAGACCCCACATAAAACTAAAATAAGATGCACAAGATAATGAAAAAAATTCTGCCAATTCTTGGCATGATCGCCTGTAGCTGTATCACGCATGCGCAAAGCCTTGAACATGCCAAACTGAGCATACATAAAAACAATATTAAAGTCTGGACCTTTCAACAGCAGTCTAGCCCTGTGTTTTTGTATAAGGCAGAAACCACCTTTAATGTGCCTTTAGAAAAAGCAGCTGCTCTAATTTTAGATGTTGATCATGCCGTGAAATGGGTGCCTTATGTGGGCAGCGTGAAAGTCTTGTCACGAGATGATCAGAAAGGTGAGTTCTTACTGTACATGGTGCTGGACTTTCCATTTCCCTTGAAAGACCGAGATTTAGTGGTTAAAGGCAAAATGAGCAAAGATGCACAGGGGATTATCAGCATTCAAAACACAGCCATTGAAGGCGGCTATCCGCTAAATCCTGACTATGTGCGTATTCGGCAGTATGAGGGCGATTGGACTTTTCAGAAATTGGGCAATCAGAAAGTAAAGGTCAGTACCTATGGCTATGCCAACCCTGAAGGTGCCATTCCTTTAAGCTTTGTGAATATGTTTGTGCAGCAACAACCGTATCAAATGCTGCAAAAGATGAAAATTGAATTGGGTAAAAACCGTAATTATAAGGGATTGCCTGAAATTTTACGTTAAGTTTAGCCTGTGTGGGCTTTAGAGCATGATGCAAAATAAAATGGATGAAATCGGTGTCGATCTCATCCATGATGTATTTTCGGTCTAGCTTATATTATAGACTTAATAAGAAAACAGCCCTTTTTCTAAAGGAAACTCAATTCCAATCGATGCACCACCATCATTGCCATGGATATCTGAATCGCTGATCCAACCATTCAGTTTAAGTGGAATATCTGGGCGTAAATAGTGCGTCCAAGTCAAATCCAAAGCTTTTAACTGGTCTTTTTCTGGGAAAGCATAATTCGTATTTCGATTGGATTCATTCAATTTGGCAAACAACATACGTGCATTCACGCGGTTCATACGATCAAAACGAATATCCCCACCGACTGAAATCATTTGTCCATCACCACCCATGGCATGCGCTAAAGGGTAGCCATGTTGATAAAAACCACCTTTATAGACACTGTGATTATAAGTAATGCCTTGTGCTTTACCATTGGTACGGGTATCTGCCCATTCGGTATAGAGTTGGAACGGCATATTTTGATAGCTTGATGAATAATCTACCCCAGCCAGATACATTTTTTTAGCGGGTAAGCCACCTGCTTCATCTTCACCTGCATATTGTGCATAGATTCCCATTGGAACTTGTACCAAGGGCTGTAGGTTCAAACGTGCATCAAATCCTGCCACTTGGTTAGAGGGATTGGTGGTATCACCATACACATTATCTTTACCAATAACCGCATCCCAGAGTGAATCAAAACTTTCAGGTCGACCTTCACCACCCCATTGGATTGCACGTGATGCCCCAAGTTCTAAATAATGCAGTGGTTGTGCTGTAACACGTAAACCTATCAGTTTTGCATCGGGCACAGCATCGTAATCATGCAATTGACCTGCAAAAGCTTGGTATTGCCATGGACCAATCCATGATAACCATTTGTTGCTGAAAGCTTGTTGTTCGGCACGTTGCATAGTTACGCCGTAAACTGGGCGGCTGGCATCACCACGAATTAAACTGCCGTCATGGGCAGGCCCCCAGTAGGTTGGAATTTGCCCTGCAATGAGCCATTGATTCCAAAGCTTGGCTGCAATATAGGAACCTTCAACATTGACATCTTGATCGTTATCAATTTGTGGGTCTTTTTCTGCATTGACCCGAATTTTAGCATCCCAGTGTTGATTGCCTGCATTGAGTTCCAAGCCTGCTTGATATTGCGCTTTTTGTTGGTCGCCAAAGGCTTGTGGAATATTCTTTTGATCTGTTTCTGCAAAAAGCGAGGCTTTGAGTAGTTGGTTATTGGCATTTAAATGTGCCACCACTGCATCTATGACTTTTTGTTGATTGTTGTTGCTGACATTGGCTTGAGAAAGTGCACGTTGAATTTCATCACCACTCATAGGCCAAGTTGACGTACTAATTTGAATGACGCCTTGCTGATTTAGCCAGTTTAAATCGGTACGTAAGTTTTGGTCATTTAAGACAATGCCTTGGGCAAAGGTTAAGGATGAGCTTAATGCCAGTGTCGCCAACAGCGCTTTGGGTGGAAACATTCTTATATATTCTCAGCGTTTATAAACTGTAACCAAGATAGGTTTTTGAGTGGATTTTTGCAATGTGAATTGTTGAGTATTGTTGTAAATTTCAGAAGAAAGTTCTTCTGTAAACGGTGGAGGCTAGCACTAGTAAGGGCTTTGTAATAAATGCTCCCACCCTTTTTAAAGGGAGGCTAGGAGGGATTATCAGCGTGTTGACTTAAAATCACATTTTCAATCGTTTGGACGACTGCATCGAGTTCATGCAAAATTTGTAAATTGTTAAATCTTAACACCGTTAAATTTAACTGTGTTAAAGCCTGATCACGTAATAAATCATACTTTAAGCCTTTTTCGTTCAAATGTTGGCTGCCATCGCATTCAATAATTAAACTTGCCGCAGGACAGTAAAAATCTACAATAAAATTCAGAATAGGCTTTTGCCGGTAAAACTGTAAGCCCAAGAGTTGTTTTTGACGCAGTCGTAACCAGAGTTTTTGTTCTGCTTCGGTCATATTGTTTCTTAACTGTCGTGCGTTATATTTTAAATTTTTGTTATAGGGTTGCATGGTTTTTTATTCTTTGTTTTAAAAAGTGGTTTATTTTTAATTAGCTTTCTTGTGACATACATAGCTCATCTTTTTAGATTTTTTTAATCCCCCTCCTTGCGCCATATATGGCTCACCTTTTTCAAAGGGGGAAGCTAGCACAAGCAGAGGCTTTGTAATGAAACATTCCTCCCTTTTTAAAGGGAGGTTAGGAGGGATTTTAACGTTGGTGGCTTTTGCTGTATATAGCTCACGTTTTAGATTTTTTTAATCCCCCTCCTTGCGCCATATATGGCTCACCTTTGACAAAGGGGGAGGCTAGCACGAGATATAGCTCATCTTTGACAAAGGGGGAAGCCTAGCACCAGCAGTGCAGATTGAATAAATCAATCCTCATTCTTATTGGCTTTATAGGCATAGGCATAGTTATAACCATAGCCATAACCGCCCGCTTCACGTTGAA
This sequence comes from Acinetobacter sp. YH01003, assembly GCF_013420525.1. Classification (NCBI taxonomy): domain Bacteria; kingdom Pseudomonadati; phylum Pseudomonadota; class Gammaproteobacteria; order Moraxellales; family Moraxellaceae; genus Acinetobacter; species Acinetobacter sp. YH01003. The sequence goes on from NZ_VOXY01000008.1 coordinate 33,022, forward strand.
TATCATTCAAAATAAAGCCGTTGACTTTCACGCCAGCTTGTTCAAAGCGGTTGACAGTCAGTTCAAGCTCTTTCATTTGCGTCTTGGCATAACGTGCCACAACCAAATTCACACCCGCATATTGTGAAATAATAATCCCATCGGTGACCGCAAGAACTGGCGGGGTATCAATCAGAATATGGTCAAACTGACTAGACAAGTGCGTGAGCATGTCTGCAAATTTTTGCGTACTTAACAACTCTGACGGATTGGCAGGACTTTTACCACGGCTGATGAAGCTTAAATTTTCAACTTCAGTATTGCGCACAACACTGCCTAACTCTTGTTGACCATTCAGGTATTCGGTTAAGCCAGGCTTAGGGTCGTAATTAAAGTATTTGTGCATATAACCACGACGTAAATCGGCATCAATCAATAATACGCGCTTATCACTTTGCGCCAAAATAGTCGCTAGGTTGGTTGAAATAAACGATTTACCCAACTCTGGTGCAGGGCCAGAAATCATAATGATATTGTTTTTGGCACTGCTTAAGGCAAAGTGAATAGCAGTACGCATGCTGCGCAGGCTTTCAATGGCAATATCATCACTATTTTTAACCGCAAGAATAGGAATATTCTTTTTCTTTTTCAGAATTTTAATACGGCTTTCTTGCACAGGTGAACGTGGCACAGTGGCATAAACAGGTAAATCCAGTTCATTTTCAATCTGATTCGAGTCTTTAATACCTGAGCGCAACATATTACGCAGTAAGGCCAATAATGTGCCCAGAAAACCACCCAAGAAAATGGACAAAATTAAAATTTGTAATTTCTTTGGTTTAATTGGCTCAATCGGCTCTACCGCAGTATCGACAATACGGACGTTACCAATTTCACCTGCTTTAGCAATCCGCAGTTGTTGGTAAGAGTTAAGCAAGCCCGTATACAGCTGTTGTTTGACTTCTACTTCACGGAACAGTTGTAAATATTGGCGTTGTAATTCTGGCAAGCGTTTAAGTGTGCCGTCTAATTCAGCAATTCGTTTGTTAATCGCACCCAATTGAGCATTCATTTGCTGCATGACAGGGTGTTCATTGGTGTATTTGGCAGCAGCTTCAGCCACTTGTTGCTCTAACTGCGCTTTTTGGGTTTCCAAAGTAATACTTTGAGTTAAGTACAACTCAGATTCTTTGGTGACATCGACCGTATTAAACTGTTGGCGGAAACGGTTAAATTCACGTTCTGCCACATCTAACTGTTGTTTCAGTTCTGGGAGTTGGTCTTCCAAAAACTTTAAGGTCTGTGCAGTTTCTGCACTACGACGCTCAATATTTTGTTGGCTATAAGCAACTAAAATTGCATTTAACACTTGGGTAATGTGTTGTTTGTCTTGCCCTTGATAATTCAGCCCCAACACGCCTGTTAACTTGCCTCTTTCTGCTACAGAATAGTCAGCGGTTAAGCTTTTCATGGCAGCAGGTAAGCTTTGTTTTTGGATGTTATAGGTAGCGTTAAAGCTGTCTTGACTAAAAATAGCCACTTTCCACACCCCAAATTCAGACTGTAATTGACTGACTTGGTTTAAAGGTGCAGAAAAAACCACCTGTTCGGTTGCTGCATCGGTTAGGCTGTATTTGCCTTGTGCAAATTTTAAAATTAAGTTTTTATCTTGAAAGTATTGTGGGATATCGAACTGGCGGATATCAAAACTTTTTTGATTGTCTTTAAATAGTACCGATTGCGCTGAATACTCGCTGTCATATTCATGCTTGGCAATTAAACGATTCCAGAAACTGTCTTCTGTACCCGAAACGCGAATATTTAAATTTAGATGATCAATCACGTTACCCAACACCAAACGTGATTTTAAAATTTCAATTTCAGCTTGTGCAGGCGATTTCTGCTCAATCATGCTGGACAGATCACCCAATAGTGCTGCAGAGGCTCCTTTACTGTCTTCGACCTGTACTAAGGCATCTACTGCATAGGTGTCTGGTGTGGTTCTTAAATACAGTAAAGCGCAGACTACACTGAGTAGAACGCAAAGAATAATCAGTTTCCATTGTGCGATTAAGGAGAAAAATAATTCCTTTAAATCAATGGTGTCTTCGGTGTTGGCGGTTTGGCTCATAGTTTAAATATCAAAAAAGTAGAATATCAAAAAAATCTAGAATATCAAGAAACTAGATATATTTTTTCCAGTCGGCAATGCAGGCTTGAATTAATGTGCAGGTTTCATCAAATACGGCCTGATCGTGCTGATATGGGTCAGCGACGTTTTTACTTTGCCAGTGCCCCAATCTAAAGGTTTTGCCCTTAGCAAATGGCCAAGTTTGTTCCACATGCTTTTGCTGATTTTGGCTCATGACCAAAATTAAATCGGCTTTTTTAATCAGCTCTGCATTGAGTTTTTTTGCTACATGTGGACTCATGTCGATGCCGTGACGTTGCATACATAAACGGGCTTTGTCATCGGCTGCATGACCCACCAAGCCTGAAATACCTGCAGATTCAATCTGTAAGTGTGGATATTGCTGTTTTAAAAAGTATTCTGCCATGGGGCTACGGCAAATATTGCCAATACACACCACCAAAATGTGATTAATTTTCATTAGTTCCCCAAACGATCTAGGTTGTATAAAGCATTTGAGAATGGAATAATTTGGTTAACCACACGTTGCCAGCGGGCCAAGCCTGAAGCATCGACATACACAATATCATTGCTGCGCATTTTAAACTGATTGGCCAGACCAAAGTCGGCAATGCTGGTTAAATCCATGTGATAGACTTCGGTATGTGCTGCATTGGGCTGACTACGAACCACATAGATTTTACTGCGGCTGGCAGACAGTGGGTTTAAGCCTAGGCTTTCACCTAATACATCGCTTAAGCTCATGCCTTGATCACGCATAGGGAGCGATTGATTTTTACCTGATTCACCCATGACATAAATTTTTTGGTTTTCACGGTTGTTGACATACAAGGTGTCATTTGGCTGGATGAGTAAGTTGTGCAATGACAAGCCTGCTTTTTCCAACTCTACGGTATTGAGTTGATAGCTACGCCCCTGACGCACTAAAGTCATAGAAGCATTGTCACCTTGTTGGGCATTGACCCCGCCTGCCATACCTAAAGCGGTATATACACTGATCGGTTGATCATTTAAATAGAACTGCCCACCTTTCATAACATTGCCTTGTACCGAGTATCGCTGCCCTTGGTAAGACAGCACCCGCACAATCACGTCTGGGGTTTTTAAATAACGTGCTAACTGTCCGCGTAACTCGCGATTCACTTGTGCTAAAGATTTACCTGCAGCTTTATAACGCCCGATAATCGGAAACTGAATATAACCCTGTGAGTCAATTTGATAACCATTTGACTCAACGGCTTTTTCGTTACTAATGGTATTGGTTGGCGGGGTAATTTCAGGATATGCCCATAAATAAATAGAGAGAATATCACCTGAACTTAAGGTGTATTGACGCTGTGGTGTATGAAATAAATGCGCATAGTCTTGTTGAATATTGTGAACTGCAGGCTGCACCGCAAGCATTGAGTCTTGCGTGAGTTTAATCACATTGACTGCTGTGCCCAAGTCAGTGGTATAAACCCCTTCGCGAGGTAAGTCAGAGGTTTGTAAACCAGAGGTGACAGCGCACCCCGTAGTGGCAATGCCACATGCCAATAAAACAGCCAGTTGAAAGTGTCGCACGCGAGATTCCATTATTAATTTTTTAAAATCTTTTAAATAAATTGCTGTCATTTTACCGAACTTGTAAAATAGGTACATAGCAATTTGTAATCAATTTGCATATTCTGTCAAATCTTTTACAAAGAAGATGATGCAATCCGTAAATTGTGAATTTAACCTAAAATTAAAAAGTTGAATATTCACAAAAACTACACACTGATGCATCTTTCAACTAATTTGAGCACAAATCATAATAGAAATTTCATAAATTTCTGCTAGTATCCCTGCCGAAAGATTCATTCTTCATAAAATACAGATATAAATTTAAAGGCGCTCAAATGCTACAGCTCTCAGACCTAAAAATTGCCATTATTGGTTTAGGCTATGTCGGTTTACCCCTAGCGGTTGAATTTGGCAAGCAGCTGCCTGTTGTGGGTTTTGATATTCAGCAAAAACGCATACAAGAATTACAAAGTGGGCAAGATCACACTTTAGAAGTGTCTCCAGAAGAACTTAAACAAGCAACACAACTGACTTATTCCGCTAATTTAGATGATTTGAATAGCTGCAATTTTTTTATTGTGACTGTTCCAACGCCAATTGATGAATTTAAACAACCTGATTTAACCCCACTTATTAAAGCGTCTACTAGTATTGGAAAAGTACTCAAAAAAGGCGATGTAGTGGTGTATGAGTCTACGGTATACCCAGGTGCTACAGAAGAAGCTTGTATTCCAGTTTTGGAACAAGTCTCAGGCTTAAAATTTAATCAGGATTTTTTTGCAGGCTATAGTCCAGAACGGATTAACCCAGGCGATAAGCTGCACCGTGTGACCAATATTTTAAAAGTAACATCGGGTTCTACCCCAGAAGTTGCAGACTTTGTCGATGCAGTCTATCAACTGATTGTGACTGCAGGTACACATAAAGCACCGAGTATAAAAGTGGCTGAAGCAGCTAAGGTCATTGAAAATACCCAGCGTGATGTGAATATTGCTTTAATTAATGAATTGGCTGTTATTTTTAATAAGTTGGGTATAGATACTGAAGCGGTTTTACAGGCTGCGGGAACCAAGTGGAATTTTTTACCTTTCCGTCCAGGTTTAGTCGGTGGGCACTGTATTGGGGTAGACCCGTATTATTTAACCCATAAAGCACAGTCTTTAGGCTTGCATCCAGAAATTATTTTAGCAGCACGTCGTTTAAATGACCGTATGGGTGAATATGTTGCAACGCAATTGATTAAAGAGATGGTGAAGCAGCGTATACAAGTGGTGGGTTCAAAAATTTTAGTGATGGGCTTAAGTTTTAAAGAAAACTGTCCAGATATTCGTAATACTAAAATTATTGATATGGTTCAGGCTTTAAAAGAGTATGAGCTGGATTTAGATATTTATGACCCGTGGGTGGACCCAAAAGAAGTGGAGCATGAATATGGTTTGGCTCCAATCAGTGCATTGCAGAATAATGAATATGACGCGGTTATTTTAGCAGTTGCTCATGATCAGTTTAAACAAATGACAGCGGCAGAAATACATGCTTTGGGTAAAGCTAAGCACGTACTCTATGATTTAAAATATGCATTAAATAAACAAGATAGTTCAATTCGGTTATAAGGTAGTATTGTGAAAAAGAAAGTATTGTTGGTCTTCGGTACACGACCAGAAGCAATTAAAATGGCGCCATTGGCATTACAATTAAAACAACAAGAAGGCGGTTTTGAAACTAAAGTGTGTGTAACAGGTCAGCATAGGCAAATGTTGGATCAGGTGCTGGAACTTTTTAACTTAACACCAGATTATGACTTAAACTTGATGAAACCAGGACAGACCTTGTCTGATATTACTTCTGGCGTACTTAAAGGTTTAGAGCAGGTTTTTGCTGAGTGGACACCAGATGTTGTGTTGGTGCATGGCGATACGGCCACAACTTTTGCCGCCTCTTTAGCTGCTTACTACCATAAAATTGCGGTTGGTCATGTAGAAGCAGGTTTGCGTACTGGCGATATTTATTCACCTTGGCCTGAAGAAGCAAATCGTAAACTTACTGGTGCGTTAACCACTTATCATTTTGCGCCGACGCAATCTTCTTATAATAATTTAATTAAAGAAAATATAGACCCGAAAAATATTACCATTACAGGCAATACGGTTATTGATGCTTTGCTTACTGTAAAAGAAAAGGTTGAAACAGATCGGGCGGTTATTGCTCAGTTTGAGCAGCAATTTAACTTTTTAGATTCTACAAAAAAATTAATTTTGGTGACAGGTCACCGCCGAGAAAATTTTGGTCAGGGCTTTTTAAATATTTGTACAGCATTGGCGAATATTGCAAAACAGTATCCTGATGTGCAAATTGTATATCCTGTGCATTTAAACCCAAATGTACAACAACCAGTCAATGAGTTGCTGTCAGATATTTCAAATATTTATTTAATTGCCCCACAAGATTACCTGCCTTTTGTATATTTAATGAACCGAAGTTATTTAATTTTAACCGACTCTGGGGGTATTCAGGAAGAAGCGCCTTCTTTGGGCAAGCCGGTATTGGTTATGCGAGATACCACCGAGCGACCAGAAGCGGTAGAGGCGGGTACAGTAAAACTGGTGGGAACAGATGCAGCTTTGATTCAACAGTCTGTGGTTGAGCTGCTAGAAAATACTGAATTATATGAAACAATGGCAGCAGCACATAACCCGTATGGGGATGGAACAGCCTGTAAACAGATTATTGAAGCTTTAAAGTAATAAAGAAGGTTAAAAAGAATGCAACAGTTTAAGCATATTTGTGTCATTGGTTTAGGTTATATCGGTTTACCAACAGCAGCAACTTTTGCTGCCCATGGTGTAAAAGTTACAGGTGTAGATGTTAATCCGCACGCGGTAGATTTGATTAATCAGGGGAAGGTTCATATTGTAGAACCAGATTTAGATGCTTTAGTGCGTGATGTTGTTGGACAACAAAAGCTTTCTGCACAATTAAGTCCTGTTGCTGCAGATGCTTATATTGTGGCTGTACCGACCCCTTTTAAAGATAACCATGAACCAGACTTAAAATATATTGAGTCTGCGGCGAAAGCGCTTGCTCCACATTTGGTGAAAGGAAATTTAGTTATTTTAGAGTCTACCTCGCCAGTAGGTGCAACTGAGCAAATGGCAGCATGGTTAAGTGAAGCACGTCCAGATTTAAGTTTCCCGCAACAAGCTGGCGAGCAAGCCGATATTTTAATTGCTCACTGCCCAGAGCGTGTGTTGCCAGGAAAAGTGCTGCAAGAGTTGATTAGTAATGACCGTATTGTGGGTGGAATGACACCTCGTTGTTCGCAAGCGGCAATTGATTTATACAAGGTTTTTGTTAAAGGTGACTGTATTGAAACCAATGCACGTACCGCAGAAATGTGTAAGCTGACAGAAAATTCATTCCGTGATGTAAATATTGCATTTGCCAATGAGCTTTCTATTATTTGTGAAGAATTAGACATTAATGTATGGGAGTTGATTCAACTTGCGAATCGTCACCCACGAGTCAATATTTTACAGCCAGGTCCTGGAGTAGGCGGGCACTGTATTGCGGTTGATCCATGGTTTATTGTGTCTAAAACGCCAGAGCAAGCTCGTTTAATTCGTACTGCACGTGAAGTCAATGATGCAAAACCTGAGTGGGTGATAGATCAGGTTAAAATTAAGATTGCAGAGTTTTTACAAGAAAATCCTGAAAAAACCATTAAAGAGGTTACGGTTGCTTGCTATGGTTTAGCGTTTAAACCAGATATTGATGACTTGCGTGAAAGTCCAGCTTTGGAAATTACCAAAAAGCTTGCAGAGCAAGGTTTAAATATTTTAGCGATTGAGCCGAATATTTATGAACTTCCTGCTAAATTGCTTTCAAATGTAAAGTTGATTAGTTTAGAAGAACATGAAGTTGCTGATATCCATTTAATTTTAGTTGATCACAAAGAATTTAAGCAGGTCAATTTAGATTCATTAAAATATATTTTAGATACTAAAGGAATAATTTGAAAAATTTATAATTTAATTATTGCACCTAATATCTGAAAAATATTAGGTGTAACTAGTAAGTGATTTTTATGAATAAAGAATTACATTTAAATGTAGATAATTTAATATTATTTATTGTTAGTTTCTTTCTCTACACTGGATATTATTCAGGTTTAGAATTAATAATTTCATTAGGTTTTAAAGATTATAGTCGATTTTATTCTATTCCTATTCGTATTTTAATTTCTATAGCAATTTTATCTTATTTAATAAAAAAAATTAATAAAAGATATAATTATAGTTTATATGTATTATTGGTAATGATGAGCTTATTTTTTATTCATTATTCTATGATGATTTTTTTAAATATTCATGACCAACTTTACATGTTAGATAAAATTGAATATATTTTTTACTTAATAACATGGAGCATATTAATATTCTTTTATTTTTTAAATTTTGATTTAAATAAAATTAATTTAGCAATTAAATACTTTATATATGCAGGTTTATTAATGGGTTTGACAAGCTTTATTTTATATAGAGATTTCTTTCTTAGTGGAGGAGGGAGAATTAGTCAAATGATGTATGAAGACAATAATAATTTTATTAGTCCACTAGCTCTTTCATACGCCTCTGTCTTTAATTTTATAATATTTTTTTCATATATAAAAGACTATAAAGTAAAAAATAAAAAGCTTACTATTTTAGCTTGGTTAATGTTGCTTTTTTCAATACCAATGTTTATTTTAGGAGCATCACGAGGTGCATTTATAGCATGTATATTATGTTTTATTTATGTTTGGTTTTTTTTATCAATCAAAAATAAAATTACATCTATAATTATTGCGCCTATTTTTACTTATTTAGTATATTGGGTAACTATTTCAACAGGGAATAATGCATTTGAACGGTTTTTTAATATAAAAAGTGATATAGATAGTAACTCATCTTCAACATCACGATTAGATTTATGGAATCAAGCTTGGATATACTTTAAGGAAAGTCCTTTATTTGGTGGTTATTTAGAGGTAGGTGGGGTATATCCTCATAATATATTGTTTGAATTATTAATGAACACTGGTTTGATAGGCTTAGTGTTATTTGGTATTCCTTTTTTATTTTTAAGTCTATATTCATTAATTATAAGTAATATTAAAAATGGTTATTTAATTCCTTTAATTTTAATATTAGGCCTATGTATGCATCTTTTCAGTGGTGCAATATATTTTGCACCTATATTATTTGCAGCTTTAGGTTTAATTGGTTGTCAATTGAATTTAAGAGAAGAGAAAATTAATATTCATGAGAAGAAAAATGAAATTAAATAATCAATTTTTTTTAGTTGGTTTTTCTGAATTTTTTTCAAAAGCATTGGCTTGGTTGACTTTGGCAATAATACCAATTTTTTCTGCTCCAGAAATATACGGTAAAATTGTTTTATATTATTCGATAATAATATTCTTAATACCTTTGTTTTTATTTGGTCAGGATCGGTTAATTCTACGAAATGATGCTAATCTTGAAATAAATAGATCATTGGTTTTTAGTTTTTTTATATTACTATTTTTAAGTCCTTTTTTAATTTATTTTAATTATTTTTTATTAGCACTAGTTGGTTTTATATTGGCACTAAATAAAATTTACTTAACTTATTTAAGATCAGCTGAAAAAATTAAAAGTTATGCTTGTAATCGAATCATATACTCTTCTTTGAGATTTTTTGTAGTAATTATAGTCATTTATTTTTTTTATACTGATAGTAACTATATTTTTGCTGAATTTGCAGCAGGATTAATGGTAACTATTTATATGTTAATTATGGTGTTTAAAAATGGTATAAGTTTTGATGTAGAGTGGAAAGAGCGTTTTTTTCATGGCTTTCCATTAATGTTACATGGTTTATCTATTTTCGGGATAGCATTAATTGATAGATTTATTCTTCAATATTTTACGGATTTGAAAACGGTTGGTAATTATAGTTTTTTGTATATATTTGCATCTGGTTTGATTTTCTTGTATTCCATAATTGGTATTGTAATGGAAAAGAAAATATATAAATCAAATAATAATATGGAATTGTTTAAAAATATTAAATCAACGTTTATTTATATGTTTATCCTTGGTTTGTTTGGCTCGATTGTAAGTGTAATTTTATATGTCATTATAACGAATTTTAATATTGTAAATGGCTATGCTTACCTTCCTGGTGAGTTGTTGTTGTTGTTGTTAGCACACTTATTTCTGCCAATTTATTTGGTTTCTAATTATTTTTTAATTCAAAAAGGTAAGAATAATTTATTAATGTACTCTACTTTTTTGTCTTTATTGGTTAATTTTCTTACTAATATTATATTTATTCCCTTGTATGGTTTAATAGGGGCTGTATATGCTACGTTATTATCTAACTTAATTTTGTGTAGTATTATTTCTTTTATTTCTTATAATGTTTTTAAAGTTTCTGATGAGAGTCGTTAAATCATGATTCGTGTTGCTATTAGTTATAGAGTTTTACAATCTTGGCGAGTACCTGTGTTTCAGCGACTATCTGAAATAAAAGGTATTGATTTATGCGTATTTTATGCCGATGATTTCGAAGGAACTAAGGTTAAAAGCTATAGCGGTATTGTGAATTTTAAAACCGTAAAACTGCCAACAAAAAAAATCTCATTTAAGACGTCGAACGGACATGCTTATATACCTTATAATCCTAATTTATATAATAAGTTGGATGAGTTTTGCCCGCATGTAATTATTGTTGAAGGTGCTTCAAATATACTCAATAACCTAGTGTGTTTTTTTTATGCAAAAAGAAAAAAATGTAAAATAATACAATGGGGACTAGGGGAGCTTGAAGGTCGTAAGAAGTCAATCCATAGAAGATTGGCAGATGTGTTTTTTCATACGATTGAACGTCAATCGGATGCTGCAATTGCCTATAGTTCCTACGGTGCTCAATACTATAAAAATTTGGGATTAGCTGAGTCTTCTGTTTTTACAGCTGTCAATGTTATTGATACTGAAAAAAGAATTTTTGAGCTAAAAAGATATTGTAATGAGAATAATCTTAGATATCCATCTCCAGTTCCTATTCAAAATAAATTAGTTTTTATTGGTAGTTTATCTGAGAATAAAAATATCGATTTATTAATAAAATCCTTTAAAAAAGCTTTGGAACATTTACCTAATTTAACTCTAGATATTATTGGTGATGGACCTTTGAGACCCTCTCTCGAAAAATTGGTTGATGAGTTAAATCTAAATTCTGAAATTTCATTCAAAGGTAATCAGACCTTTTTATCTCCTTATTTATATGATGCAAGTTTGATGGTTTTACCAGGTTTGGGTGGCTTGGCAATTTCAGATTCTTTGATCCATGGAGTACCCGTGCTATGTGGAATTGGAGATGGATGTGAAAAAGATTTAGTAACAAATAATGGAGTTATTTTAAAAAATATTACCTTAGACTCTTTATGCACTGAAATAGTTAGTATATTTAGCTCGCCGGAAAGACTTGAAAGTTTGAGAAAAAATGCTCAAAATTTTGAAAGAAGTAATTTTAATATAAATAATTATGTAAATGTTATCCATCAGGCTATTACCTATGTTCTTGATTAATCTATATAGACGTTTTATTTTTAGTTTAAAAAGATTTTTTTATTTATTCTATCGGCCACAAGTACATTTTTCCTCTTATGCTTTGATAGGAAAAAATACTTTTTTAGGTAAAGGCCGCGAAATAAAAATAGGTCATAATTTTTTTTGTGGCCGTAATTGCCATATCTCTTCTAATGTGACAATAAAAGATGATGTTATGTTTGCATCTAATGTCAGTCTAGTTGGAGGAGATCATAAGTTTGACAATATACAAACTACTATGAATAAAAGTGGTAGAGATATTTTCTTAACTACTATTATTGAAAATAATGTATGGGTAGGACATGGGGCAATTATTATGCATGGAGTACATATCGAGTCAGGTGCTGTTATAGCAGCAGGAGCTGTTGTAACCAAGAATGTTCCTAAAAATGCAATTGTGGGCGGAAATCCGGCCAAAATTATTCGCTATAGAAAGATTTAATAGGTTAAAAATGAAACAAATCCTTCAAGACATGGCAAAAGGCGGTACAACCGTAACAGAAGCCCCAGTACCACAGTGCTCTAAAGGGCATTTACTTATTTCCACCACTACTTCGCTTATTTCAGCGGGCACAGAGCGAATGTTGGTCGGCTTTGGTAAGGCATCTATGTTAGACAAAGCACGCCAACAACCAGAAAAAGTAAAAATGGTACTTGAAAAAGTCCAAACAGATGGGCTGCTTACTACCTATGACGCAGTAAAGTCCAAACTGGCACAACCTTTACCACTTGGTTATTGTAATGTTGGTGTAGTTCATGAGGTTGGAGCGGGTGTAGACGATTTTAAAGTAGGTGATCGTGTCGTTTCAAATGGTCCGCATGCAGACATGGTCAAAGTGCCGAAAAATCTATGTGCAAAAATACCCGATAATGTTTCGGATGAAGCTGCATCCTTTACAGTTGTTGCCAGTATTGGCTTGCAAGGTATTCGTCTGGCACAACCAACCATAGGTGAAAGCTTTGTGGTTACGGGTGCGGGCCTAATTGGCTTGCTCACCATTCAAATGCTAAGAGCAAATGGCTGCCGTGTATTGGCTATTGACTTTGACCAAAGCAAACTCGAACTTGCCAAACAGTTTGGTGCAGAAGTCTGTAACCCTGCCAAAGGTGAAGACCCTGTTGCTGCAGGTTTAGCATTTAGCCGTGGTGCAGGAGTAGATGGTGTCATTATTACTGCATCAACCAAAGTGAGCGATCCTGTTACACAAGCCGCGCGTATGAGCCGTAAACGTGGCCGTATTATTTTAGTTGGTGTAACAGGTTTAGAGTTAAATCGTGCAGACTTCTATGAAAAAGAACTGAGCTTTCAGGTGTCATGTTCTTATGGACCAGGTCGTTACGATGCTGCTTATGAAGAAAAAGGACAGGATTACCCAGTAGGATTTGTTCGCTGGACAGAACAGCGTAACTTTGTTGCAGTGTTGGATATGATGGCGGCAGGCACATTAAATGTAGATGCCTTAATTACCCATCGTTTTGAATTTGAAGATGCGCCAAAAGCTTATGATGTTTTAACAGAAGATAAATCAGGTTTGGGTATTTTACTTAAATACAATTCGGCCGTAGAAACACGAACAGAAAAGAAAGTCATTTTAAAACCAATTCAGATTGATGCACAAAATGCTGTCGTTGGTTTTATTGGTGCAGGCAACTATGCTTCTCGTATTTTAATTCCTGCATTTAAAAAAGCGGCGTCACAACTGCATACCATTGTAACTTCTGGTGGTATCAATGGGGTGATTCATGGTGAAAAGGCAGGATTTGCAGAAGCATCGACAGATATAGATGCCTTATTAAGCAATCAAGATGTAAATACTGTAGCAATTGCAACACGACATAATAGCCATGCCTATTTTGTAGAAAAAGCGCTGTTAGCGGGTAAAAATGTTTTTGTAGAAAAGCCATTGGCGTTGACGGTAGAAGAAATAGAAAAAGTTGAACAGGCTTATAATCAAAATATAGAAAATAAACAATATGCCCGTGTCATGGTGGGCTTTAACCGTCGTTTTGCACCTCAAGTACAAAAAATGAAAGCCTTACTCGACACAGTGAAAGAACCTAAAAGCTTTATTATGACCATGAATGCAGGCGCAATTCCTGCAGACCACTGGACACAGGATAATGCGGTAGGCGGTGGGCGTATTATTGGTGAGGCATGTCACTTCATAGATTTAATGCGCTTTTTAGCAGGTTCAAAAATTGTGTCTGTTCAAGCTAGACGTATGGGTGAAACTGATGCTGTACAAGTCCTTGAAGATAAAGCAAGCATTACTTTAGGTTTTGAAGATGGTTCATTTGGAACAATTTTCTACTTGGCGAACGGAGCATCAAGTTTTCCTAAAGAGCGAATAGAAGTCTTTGCTGCAGGTCGTGTATTACAACTTGACAACTTCCGTAAACTTAAAGGTTTTGGTTGGTCTGGCTTTAACAAAATGAATTTGTGGCGTCAGGACAAAGGACAAGATGCTTGTGCGGCTGCTTTTGTTGAGAGTATTCGTCAAGGCAAAGAGTCACCTATTCCAGCAGATGAAATTTTTGAAGTTGCACGTATGACCATTCAAGCTGCTGAAGTTTTGAGAGCACAGTAGTATTATGGATCTTAAAAAACTTATTCATACTATTAAGTATTTAAAATTTGTACAGTTGTATTATCGACTGTACTATATCTTATTAAAGCCTAAAGTGCAGAAAAAAGAGTTTTCTCTAAACCTAAGAGAAGTTAAGAAAAAATGGGATAATGTTATAGAGAAATCAATTTCTATGATTGGTGAAAAAGAGTTTTATTTTCTAAATAAAAAAGGAAAAGTAAATTCTAGTTTAGATTGGAATGCAAAAGAACAAGATAAGTTATGGCTTTATAATTTACATTATTTCGATGATCTCAATGCAAAAGAAGCATTAGAACGTCAAGTTTGGCATTATAGCTTGATTAATCAATGGATAGAACAGAACCCATATGCATTAGGTAATGCTTGGGAGCCTTATCCAACATCTTTAAGAATTGTAAATTGGATTAAATGGGCATTAGCTGGAAATAACCTAAATGCAGCTCAATTACAGTCGTTAGCTTTGCAAGCTGAACATTTATCTAAAAGTATTGAATGGCATATTTTAGCTAATCATCTTTTTGCTAATGCTAAGGCATTAATTTTTTCTGGATTATTTTTTAACTCTCAAGAGTCTAAGATATGGCTGCAGAAAGGTCTGAAAATATATCAAAAAGAAATACAGGAGCAAATATTAGCAGATGGTGGTAATTTTGAATTAACTCCAATGTATCATTCAATTTTTCTAGAAGACTTATTAGATATATATCAATTAATAAGCCTTTACTCTATGGATGAAAAGTTAGATAAAATTTATCTATCATCTGTCATAAAAAAGATGTTGGTCTGGTTAAGCCATATGTGTCATCCTGATGGTGATATTTCATTTTTTAATGATTCTACTTTAGGTGTTGCTCCAACCTTTAAAAGCTTAAAACGCTATGCAACTGCTTTGAATATTATAGATGATTATGAAGTAGCAAAAAAAACTGATGCTTATTTGGAAGAAAGCGGCTATATATCAATTTATGGTGATGACTATAAAATGATTGTAGATGTTGCAAAAGTTGGTCCCGATTATCAACCAGGCCATGCGCATGCAGATACATTGAGTTTTGAGTTGAGTATTGGAAAAGAACGTTTATTCGTAAACTCTGGTATTTCTCAGTATGGTTTAGGTGAGGAGCGAAACCGTCAGCGTAGTACTTCTGCACATAATACTGTAGTTATAAATAATATTGATTCTAGTGAGGTCTGGGCGGGGTTTAGAGTGGCGCGTAGAGCATATCCAAAATTAGAAACCCTGGAATTTAATGATAATGGTATAATTAATGGTTTTAAAGCTTCACATAATGGTTATTATAATTTAGGACTTAATATTTCCCACCAACGAAGTTGGATGTTTAATAAGCAAAATTTGATTATATCTGATTTGATTCTAGGAGAGTATGAAAATGCAGAGGCAAAATTTCATTTACATCCAAATGTTAAAATTACATCTTTAAATGATAATAAGTTAAATTTTGAATTAGATGAATACAAAGGTGAAATAAGTTTCAGTACGGACTCGGAGTTAAATATTGTAAAAGGTACGTGGCATCCTGAGTTTGGAAAAAAAATAGAAAATCAATGTGTAAGTGTGAATATTTTAAAAGGGATATTAGAAACAACTATTTCGTGGAGTCGTAAATGAATTTACTGATCATAAGTTTTTTCTATAAACCTGACTTGTCTGCAGGTTCATTTAGGACTACAGCATT
This sequence comes from Acinetobacter sp. YH01003, assembly GCF_013420525.1. Classification (NCBI taxonomy): domain Bacteria; kingdom Pseudomonadati; phylum Pseudomonadota; class Gammaproteobacteria; order Moraxellales; family Moraxellaceae; genus Acinetobacter; species Acinetobacter sp. YH01003. The sequence goes on from NZ_VOXY01000008.1 coordinate 48,638, forward strand.
GGTAGAGAGTATCGAACAGAAATATCCCTCAGCTACAATCGATATTATCTCAACTTTACCTAACCGTTATAACGACTTTTCTGAAGATTGTAAAAGAATTGAGTATAATGGAGATGTGACAATTTACAGAGCAGATGTTAGTACAAAATTTTCTGGAATATTAGGTCAAATTATTAGCTTTATGCTATTTTTTTTATTCGCATTTAAATTAGTTGTTGGAAAAAAATATGATCTAGTTTATGCAACATCTTCACGGTTAATGACTGCTTTTTTAGGTGCTTTAGTTGCGACAATAAAAAGAGCTCCTTTATATTTAGATATACGGGATATTTTTATTGATACAGTAGAAGATGTTTTTCCAAAAAAAATGACAGTTTTAGTTTTGCCGATACTTTCAGTAATTGAAAAATTTACTATTACTAAGGCGAATAAGGTAAATCTGGTTTCAAGAGGATTCTTACCATATTTTGAAAGTAAATTTAAAAATATACCGTATAGCTTTTATACAAATGGAATTGACTCAATATTTTTAAATAAAATAGAAAAACAATCACCTAATATAGATAAGGATAAACCTTTATCTGTTGTATATGCTGGAAATTTTGGTGATGGGCAAGGTCTACATAAAATTATACCACTCTTAGCAAAACAGCTTGAAAATAAAGTGGTTTTTCAATTGATTGGCAATGGTGGGAGAAAAAAAGAACTAGAAGAGCAATTAGAGAAATTAAATGTAAATAATGTAGAAATTATTGCACCTGTAAATAGAGTTGAATTGTTAAAATTTTATGAAAATGCTGATGTTCTATTTTTACATTTAAATGACTATGATGCTTTTAAGAAAGTAATTCCATCAAAAATTTTTGAATATGCTTGTTATAATAAGCCAATTTGGGGTGGGTTGTCTGGATATGTTGTCGACTTTTTAAATGATAGTATGCATGGGGCATATATCTTTGAACCTTGTAATGCGGATGAAGCCATAAAAGCATTTAATAATATAGATTATGACATTAAGCCTCGTGAAAAGTTTATTCATTTATATACACGGAGTAATATTATGAATAATTTAGCTGACGATGTTATGGCGTTAATTAAATAACTTCAGGAATAAATTTATGCCTTTTGTTTCACATACTTTAATCACAGGCAGTAACGGTTTCTTAGGTCAATATTTATCGCAATTTTTGGCTGAAAAAGGCGTTTCAGTTTTAGCGCATACACGTAAAGCCCAAACATTTGATAATCCAAATATTAGCAATATTAATTTTGACCTAAATGACAATTTAGACAATATTGATTTAAGCGAGGTTGAGGTTATTATTCACTGTGCAGGTCGTGCGCATGTAATGCATGAAACTGCAGCATCACCACTTGAAGCATACCGCCAAACCAATGTACAAGGCACATTAAACCTTGCACAAAAAGCAGTACAAAGTGGCGTTAAACGCTTTATTTACTTAAGCAGTATTAAAGTGAATGGTGAACAAACTACTACGCAAGCCTTTCACCCCAATGATGATGTCCACACAGATGACCCGTATGGCCTATCTAAATATGAAGCAGAACAAGCCTTACTTGAGCTATCTCAACGTACAGGTTTAGAAGTTGTTATTATTCGTCCAGTCCTCATTTATGGGCCTAATGTAAAAGCCAACTTTAAAAGTATGGTGAACTTGGCAACTAAAAAATTGCCTTTACCTATTGGTTGCTTAAACAATAAACGCAGTATGGTGAGTGTCTATAACTTGGCTGACCTGATTCATACTTGTATGACTCATCCAAATGCCAACCGTGAAGTATTTTTAGCCAGTGATCAGGATGACATTTCAGTCAAACAACTATTTGAAAAATTAGCAAAATACCAAAATAACCAATTATTAATGTTACCTATACCGAAAAGCTTGATCAGTTTTCTTGCAAGCTTGGTGGGGAAAAAAGCAGTGGCTTCACGTTTATGTTCAGAACTGGTGGTAGATACCACTAAAAATACACAACTTTTAGGTTGGACAGCACCGTATAATGTCGATACAAGCCTAGAAAAAATGTTTAACACAGCGCATCAAAACTGAGCCTAGTCACAAATATGTCCATGCTATCCCTTTTTATTTTCTTTTTACTTGCGTTTGCGATGACCTATTTTATGCGCGCCTACGCCTTAAAGAAAAATATCATAGATAATCCTAATGAACGTAGCTCCCACAGTGTACCCACGCCCCGCGGTGGTGGGGTTGCGGTGGTGTGTAGCTACTTATTGGCACTGACGGTGTTGATCTATAGCCAACAATTGACTCTACATATTGGTTTAACCCTGATAGCAGCGGGTTTTGTTATCGCTTTACTGGGCTTTTTAGATGACCATGGGCATATTAACTCCATGCTGCGTTTAGCCGTACATTTTTTGGTGGCCATTGGCGTGGTGATCAGCTTGGGTGGCTTTAGCGAAGTTACAGCTTTTAATGGTCTGCAACTCGGCTTTATAGCCAATATCATTGCGGTACTATTTTTGGTGTGGTTGTTGAATCTGTACAACTTTATGGATGGCATCAACGGCATTGCCAGTGTCGAAGCAATCACCACTGTAGCCAGTATGGCAATTTTGTATTATGTACTCAATATCACATTAAACTCAGACATATTGTGGTTATTGGCAGCCTGTGTATTTGGCTTTTTACTGTGGAACTTTCCCAAGGCTAAAATTTTCATGGGCGATGCCTGTAGCGGATTTCTCGGCCTCACTTTGGGTATTTTGGCGCTCATCGCCCTCAAAGAAAACTTGGCACTGTTTTGTGCGTGGATCATTTGCTTAGGTGTGTTTGTGGTCGATGCGACTTATACCTTAATAAAACGCGTATTGAGCGGCTATAAAATGTATGATGCACATCGAAGCCATAGCTATCAAATTTTATCACGTAAATGCGGGAGTCATACCCCCGTGACGTTGGCAGTTGCCGCAATTAATCTATTGTGGTTATTTCCTATCGCTTATATGACGGTTACACAAGCATGGGCGTACCCTGAACTGGCAGTACTGATTGCCTATATACCATTGTTAATTGTGGCTATAAAATTCAAGGCAGGTCATCCAGATGCTTAAACCCAGCTTGTTAATTTTAGGTGCAGGTGGATACGGTTTGGCTGTTGCAGAAGCTGCAGAACTTAGCGGACAATGGCAAGAGATTATGTTTGCCGATGACCGTTGGCCTGAAACACAGCATGTAGATAGCTATAATATTGTGACAAATATTGCCAGTTTAAATCAGCTGGAGATTACGCATCTTCAAGCGATTGTGGCTGTAGGCAATAATGCCTTACGTCAACAATGGCAACAGACCTTGCGAGCCTTGGGTATAGAATTGACATCGGTTATTCATCCACACAGCATGATTAGTCCAACCACTCAAATCGGTTTAGGGGTCAGTGTGATGGCAGGGTGTGTAATTAGTCGTAAAACTGTGATCAACGATGGTGTAATTTTAAATATTGGTACATTATTAGATCATGATGTGGTCATTGAGCAATTTGCCCATTTAAGCGTGGGGGTAAAAGTCGCAGGTGGTCAAACTATCGCCGCACATTCATTTTTAGAGGTTGGAACCTGTATTCTGCATTAAAGTAATACGGTGTTTTAAAATTCAAATATTAATAATTGTATATTTATGAAATCCATTATCGAACCTGCTGTAGAATCCCCCCGCTTAGTCAAACTTGCATTTTTAATGGTGCTGGACTTTTGTGTATTTCCTGTCTTGCTATGGCTATGTTATGCCATCCGCCAGTTTGATTTAGGCGCAGAAGTGGTGCCCAACTTAGCTTTTGGTTCGGTATGGGCAAGTGTGATTGCCGTTGTATCGCTGTTTATTTTTGGGGTATATCGCTTTATTGTGCGCACCTACAGCGAACTGTTTATGGTTAAACTGGGGTTAGGTACCTCTTTGACTGTGGCAGGGTTGTATGCGTTGGCTTACTTTACCGATGCCTTTATCCCCACCTCTATTCCGCTCATGTTCGGATTTCTCATGTTCGCATGGGTTTGGTTTAGCCGCGGTTTTATTCGCTTTATCGTGCGTTCTTATTTACAAGCCGATGTACAAAAAAAACGTGTGGCGATTTATGGTGCAGGCAATGCAGGACAGCAAATTGCAGGAGCATTATACAATTCCGATGAACACTTACCCGTATTATTTATAGATGATGATCCCTCACTCACTGGGCAGCAGTTGGGCCGTTTAAAAGTCTATGATGCAGAAACAGCATTAAAAGTCATGCCGAAAAAGCATATTGATGAAATTTTGATTGCACTGCCTTCTGTCGGGCGGATGCGTAAAAGCGAGATCGTCAAATTCTTAGAGCCAGCACATATTAAAATTACCGAAATTCCAGGATTAACCAAACTGGTCGATGGTGAAATTCGCGTATCGGATATTCAGGAAGTCGATATTATTGACTTGCTCGGGCGTGACCCTGTGCCGCCAGTACCCGAACTGTTGGCTAAAAATATTCAAGACAAAATGGTCTTGGTTACAGGGGCGGGGGGGTCCATTGGTTCTGAATTGTGTCGTCAAATTGTCAAAAACAAACCCAAAGCCTTGGTAATTTATGAACTGACCGAATTTGCGTTGTACAGCATTGACAAAGAATTACGCTTAAATAGCGATGTCACGATTATCCCGATTTTAGGTTCAGTGCTCGATCAGGCCAAACTAGAGCGAGTGATGGAACAGTATAGGGTTCAAACCGTGTACCATGCGGCTGCTTACAAACACGTGCCCTTGGTGGAATGTAACCCATTGGCAGGTTTGAAAAACAACGCCATTGGTACGGCATTTAGCTTAAATGCAGCGGTCAAAACAGGGGTAGAAACATTTGTACTCATTTCTACCGATAAAGCCGTGCGTCCAACCAATGTCATGGGGGCGTCTAAACGTATGGCAGAATTGTATTGTCAGGCGATGGCAGACGCGCAAGATCAGACCCAAATTAGCATTGTCCGCTTTGGGAATGTCTTGGGTTCATCGGGTTCGGTGGTGCCGTTGTTTAAACAGCAAATTGCCAAAGGTGGGCCCATTACCGTGACTCATCCTGAAGTCACCCGTTACTTTATGACCATTCCAGAGGCCTCGCAATTGGTGATTCAGGCGGGTGCTTTGGGTCAGGGTGGTGATGTATTCCTGCTGGATATGGGTGAACCTGTACGCATTCAGGATTTAGCCCGTCAAATGATTGCACTGAGTGGTTTAAAAGTACGAGAAACAGGCAGTCAGGAAGGGGATATTGAAATTCAATATTCAGGCTTACGCCCAGGCGAAAAACTTTACGAAGAATTGTTGATTGATGCCGATAATACCGAAGTGACCCAGCACAGTCGTATTTTACGTTCTTATGAAAAAATGTATCCGTTGGATGAATTACTGATGGTGTTTGAGCGTATGCATGACTTAACCGCAATTCAAAGTGATATCGACTGGGCTTTAGCACAGCTTGAACACTATGTGGATGGTTATGCCCGTGGTACAGAAATTAAGGTGAACTAAATTTCAAAAACTAAGTTGAAGTAAGTCAGTTCAACTTGCTGATGAGTAAAATTTAACTAAAAAATTTGTGTGAAATTAGGTATCTGAGATGATTAAAAAAGCCATTTTACCCGTTGCTGGTTTAGGCACCCGCTTTTTACCTGCCAGTAAAGCCATTCCCAAAGAAATGGTCACGGTGGTCGATCGTCCTGCGATTGAATATGTAGTACGGGAGGCAGTTGCAGCAGGGATTGAGCAAATTATTTTGGTGACCCATTCCTCTAAAGCCTCCATTGAAAACTACTTTGACCGTAACTTTGAGCTAGAAACCACATTAGCACAAAAACAAAAACTGGATTTGCTCAAAGAAATTACCGAAATTTTACCTGCACATGTCAGTGTCGTGAGTGTACGTCAGCCACAACCTTTAGGCTTAGGGCATGCGGTTTTATGTGCTAAATCTGTAGTGGGCAATGATGCCTTTGCCGTATTGTTACCCGATGTATTGGTTAAAGATGATGCTGCACAAAATGACTTGGCACGCATGATTCAGCGTTTTGAGCAATCTCAGGCTGCACAGATTATGGTCGAAGCAGTGCCAGATCATCTGGTCGATCAATACGGTATTGTCGATGTAGCTGCAGCACCTGCTGAAGGTGAAAGTACCGTGATGCAGGGCATTGTCGAAAAACCCGCAGTAGGCACGGCACCTTCTAATTTATCGGTGGTGGGGCGTTATGTCTTGCCTGCAGAAATTATGACTTTGCTCGAAAACACCCCTAAAGGGGCGGGTAATGAAATTCAATTGACCGATGCGATTGCCATGTTGCAGCAAAATAGTGTGGTGGAAGCTTACCGTATGCAAGGTCAGACTTTTGACTGTGGCAGTAAGTTGGGTTACTTAAAGGCGGTGTTGCATTATGGGCTTGATCATCCAAAACTAGGCGCTGATTTTAAAGCCTTGATTCAAGAATTAAAGATTGAATCTTAAGGATGGGTTGAGGGAGGAAAGATTAGAAAATCTCTCCTAGCCTCCCTTCTTACGCAAGAATTTAAAGCAGTGCTTAAACTCTGGCTCAGGGAGGAACATCCCATTACAAAGCCCTTGCTTGTGCGAACCTCCCCCTTTTCAAAGGGGGATTGAGGGGGATTGAGGGGGATTAAAAAACCTGAAAAGTTATTCATATATGATGTAGGAAAGGATGAAATGTAAAAATCCCTCCTAACCTCCCTTTAAAAAAGGGAGGAACCCACGTGAAATAAACAGCATCAACCAATACACAGGAACCACATTTTGAAAGTCGCAGTCTTCGGAAAAACCCTCTATGCAGGCGTGATGTCTGCACTCTTGGCAGAATGTGGGCATCAAGTCTATTGGTGTGATATCTTTCAGGATGCTGCCCATCCACTCGAACAGCAACATCTCAGCTTTCAAGACCAAGCCTTGAGCCTGTTATTACAACAACAATGCAGTAAGGGCTTTTTACACTATTGTGATTTTGCTGCATTGCCTTTAGATGTGGATGTGTATCTACTCAGTTTGAACCCGACTGAAGAAGCTCACGCCTTAACTGTTTTGCGGCAGTTGCAACAACGTCCGATCATTCACCCTAAATTGATGATCAATGCCTCGACTTTGGGTTTAAATGGCACACAGCGCCTGAAAAAAATCTTGCCACAAGATGACTGGATGTATTTGCCTGACATGATTCAAGAGGGTAATGCCATTCAAAGTATGACTCGGGCACAGCAACTCACGGTGGGTTGTGAAAATGAACGTGCACAAGTCAAACTCAAAGAATTACTCCGCCCTTTATTTCCCCGTGCACAGCAATACCTGTTTATGCCCGTGTTGGATGCAGAATTTACCAAACTGAGTATTTCCGGCATGTTGGCGACTCGTATCAGTTATATCAATGACTTGGCAGTGGTGGCAGAAAAACTAGGGATTGATATTGAGCATGTGCGGCAGGGTATGGCGGCAGATAGCCGTATTGGTGCATCATATATGTATCCTGGTGCGGGGTTTGGCGGTGAAAACTTTAGCCACGATATTTTGACCCTTGCCAGTACCGTCTCCACCACAGGGGTGAAAAGTCAGCTGTTAGCGCAGGTTTGGGACATTAACGAACAACAAAAAGAACTCTTGTTTAGAAAGCTATGGAATTATTATCAGGGCGATTTAAACGGCAAAACTGTGGCCATTTGGGGCGCAGCCTTTAAAGAAAATACCGCACGGGTGCAACATTCCCCCATTCATGTGATGTTGCCTGCGTTGTGGGCGCAGGGTGTGACGGTCAAATTGCATGACCCACAAGCCTTGCCTGAAATTGTGGCACAGTATGGTCAGCGCGATGATCTAATTTTATGTACAGACCAATATCAAGCCGTCGAAGGTGCATCGGCATTATGTGTGCTGACCGCGTGGAAACAATATTGGAGTTTGGATTATCCAACTTTGTTGCAGCAGATGCAGCATCCACTGATTTTGGATGGTCGCAATATTTATGATCCTGAATTTGTGAAGGCACAAGGTTTTGCTTATATGGGAGTGGGGCGCTAATGATTCGTAGCACAATGCCACAGATGCAAAGCTCGATTTCTCCAAATGACAATGCCTTGCCGCAGTTACAACAATTGCAGCAGCAGTTTCAGCAGCTGCATTTAAATCAGCTGTTTGCTCAAGATCCGCAGCGTTTTCAGCGTTTCTCGGTGGCTTTGGACAGTGTGCTGTTTGACTATAGCAAGCATCGGATTGATGCCAAGGTGTTGCAGACCCTGGTTCAGTTTGCACAGCAGAGTCAGCTTGCTGAGTGGATTCAACGTTTATTTTCAACGGCAACAGGCTCAGAGAAAATCAACTATACCGAACAGCGCGATGCGATGCATTGGGCCTTGCGTTTGCCTGCGACTAGCACAGCAGCAAGCGCTTCCGATCAGACCGATGCTTACGCTGCATTGACTGAGCAAGTGCATACCCAGCTTGAGCGTATGTATGCCTTGGTGGAAAAAATCCATGCAGGCCAATACCGTGGTGCCACGGGTGAAGTGATTCAGGATGTGGTCAATATTGGTGTGGGTGGCTCAGATTTAGGCCCGTTGATGGTGACCCAAGCCTTATCTGATTTTAAAGTCGCAACTGAAAAACCACTGAATGTACATTTTGTATCGACCATGGATGGCAGCCAGCTATCCGAATTGCTGCATCGTCTGCGTCCTGAAACCACTTTATTTATTATTTCGTCCAAGTCTTTTGGCACCATTGATACCTTATCCAATGCGCAAACGGTGAAACAATGGCTGGAAAAGGCTTTGGGTACACATGCGCAAATTCTGAAACATCACTTTATTGGGGTATCCACCAAAGCTGATAAAATGACCGCTTGGGGCATTTGTCCTGAAAATCAGCTCTTGCTGTGGGATTGGGTGGGTGGTCGCTATTCGCTATGGTCGTGTATTGGCTTACCGATTGCCCTGACCATTGGCGTTGCGGGTTTTCAACGGTTTTTAGCAGGTGCACATGCGGTTGATCAGCATTTTCAAACTGCTGCATTTGATCAGAACATCCCGGTGCTGATGGGTTTGCTGGGGGTGTGGAATAATAACTTCCTGAATATTCAGACTCATGCGGTCTTGCCTTATGATGGACGCTTAAAATACTTCGCTTCGTATTTACAGCAACTGGAAATGGAATCCAATGGCAAGTCGATTCAGCGTAATGGCGAGGCGGTTAGTCTGGATACTTGCCCGATTGTTTGGGGTGAAGTCGGGCCGAATGCACAGCATGCGTTCTATCAATTGTTGCATCAAGGGACGCATGCGGTCAGTTGTGATTTTATTGCCCCTGTGCAGCGTTATAATGCCAATCAATTTACTTATGCGGAAAATGCCGAGGCTTTGGTGGAGCAGCATCATTTGGCCCTGTCCAACTGCTTGGCGCAGTCGCGGCTTTTGGCCTTTGGCAATCAGGCTTTAGATCAGCAGGAATTAGATGGCTTAGCGGCGTATAAGCAGTATAGTGGTAATCAGCCAAGTAGCAGTATTTTATTGCAAGAACTCAATCCGTATAGCTTGGGCATGTTGATTGCTTTGTATGAACACAAAGTCTTTGTACAATCGGTGCTGTGGAATATCAATCCCTTTGACCAATGGGGCGTAGAAAAAGGCAAGGAAATTGCCAATCAGCTCTTGCCGATTTTAAATGGGCAGCAACAGGATTTATCGGCACTCGATGCATCGACTCAAGGTTTATTAAAAATTTTATTAGGAAAAATAGATGGCTAATGTTTTAGTCACAGGCGGTGCTGGCTATATTGGTTCACATACCTGTGTCGAGTTGCTGAATGCAGGGCACAGCGTGGTGGTGCTAGATAACTTGTCCAATAGCTCGGCAGAGTCATTGGCGCGGGTGCAGCAACTGACGGGCAAAACCTTGCAGTTTATTCAGGGTGATATTCGTGATGCTGCTGCTTTGGATGCTGTATTTGCTGCACATCAAATTCATGCAGTGATTCATTTTGCAGGACTTAAAGCAGTGGGAGAAAGCCAACAAGTTCCACTGAGTTATTTTGATAACAATATTGCGGGTTCAATTAGCTTGATCCAGGCGATGCAGCGCGCGCATGTGTTTAAACTGGTGTTTAGTTCATCGGCTACAGTATATGATGAAGCCAATATTTCGCCGTTGAATGAAGAGATGCCAACGGGTATGCCAAGCAATAACTATGGCTATACCAAGCTGATTGTGGAACAGCTTTTACAAAAAGCAGCCCTTGCCGATGCACGTTGGTCGATTGCGCTATTGCGTTATTTTAATCCTGTGGGGGCACATAAAAGTGGCTGCATTGGCGAAGACCCACAAGGTATTCCAAATAATTTAATGCCTTATGTCACCCAAGTGGCGGTGGGACGTCGTGAAAAACTGTCAATTTTTGGGCAGGATTATGCCACGCCAGATGGTACAGGCGTGCGAGATTATATTCATGTGGTCGATTTGGCCAATGCGCATTTATGTGCCTTGAATAACCGTTTGACTGCACAGGGTTGCCGTGCTTGGAATATTGGTACAGGCAATGGGATTTCGGTGCTGCAAGTGAAGAATACTTTTGAACAGGTCAATGGTGTGCAGATTCCATTTGAGTTTGCACCACGTCGTGAAGGCGATGTGGCCACGTCTTTTGCAGATAACAGTCGTGCCGTGCAAGAACTGGGCTGGACACCACAATATGCTTTAGAGGATATGTTGGCCGATAGCTGGAACTGGCAAAAGCAGAATCCGAATGGTTATCGTCAAGATTAATCATCCTATAGACTCAGCCACAAAGTTTAGGGCATAAACAATGGGAGTCAGTTTTGACTCCCATTGTTTATATTATTTTGATTTTTCAGATTAGGCTTGAATGAGTTGCGTCAACTCATCCACATAGTCCTGCATCGGGCGTGGATTGTGGTCACGACGGCTTTCAATATTTAAGCGCAATAAAGGCTCGGTATTTGACGCACGCACATTAAAACGCCATGCCCCAAAGTCAAGACTCACGCCATCGGTTTGGTCAATTGCTGGGTTTTGGCTAGCATAATGCTCAAAGATTTTTTGGATGGTGGCTTGAGTATCGGCCACTTTAAAGTTAATTTCCCCCGAACATGGGAATTTGGCAATCATTTCTTCGACTAGATTTGATAGCGATTGTCCTGTTTCAGATAACACAGAAAGCACCAATAACCAGGGAATCATGCCGCTGTCACAATAGGCGAAATCACGGAAATAGTGGTGTGCACTCATTTCACCGCCGTACACGGCATTGTGTTCACGCATTACATCTTTAATAAAGGCATGCCCAGATTTAGATTGAATCGCTTCACCCTGATATTGCGCGACTACATCAAAGGTATTCCAGACCAAGCGCGGGTCATGCACGATTTTTTCGCCTGCTTGTTTGAGTAAAAACGCCTGCGCCAATAAGCCAACAATATAATAACCTTCAATAAACTGGCCTTTTTCATCGAACAAGAAACAGCGGTCAAAGTCACCATCCCACGCAATGCCCATGTCGGCTTGATGCTCTAATACGGCATTGCGGGTGCTATCACGGTTTTCCACTAAAATTGGATTGGGGATACCATTGGGGAAAGTACCATCGGCATCATTGTGAATTTTGACCAATTCAACAGGAATATTCAGGGCTTTGAATTTTTGCTCAATTGCATCGACTACATGTCCTGCAGCGCCATTGCCTGCATTCATGACCAGTTTCATTGGGCAAATTTTGCTAGGCTCGATATAAGTCATTAAATGGTCAATAAATTCAGGCAAAATATTGTAGCTTTGAGTGCTACCTTTGTGCTCAACTGGGGTAAATTCGCCCGATTCTGCCAAAGCCTGAATGTCTTTTAGGCCGGTATCGGCACTAATCGGACGTGCATTTTCACGTACCAGTTTCATGCCGTTGTAGTCCATGGGGTTATGGCTGGCAGTTACTTCAATGCCACCTTGCACGTCTAAATGAAAGGCTGCGAAATAGACTTCTTCTGTGCCTGTCATTCCCAAGTCGAGCACATTGACCCCTGCATCATTTAAACCACGAATGGTGGCCTGCTTTAAGCCTTCGCTGCTAAGGCGAATATCGCAGCCAATCGCAACGGTTTTGGGTTGGTAAATTTGTCCGTAAGCACGACCAATTTTATAGGCAATCTCTTCATTGAGTTCTGTGCCCAATTTTCCGCGAATGTCATAGGCTTTAAAACAGGTTAATGTGCTCATGTATTGTCCTAAATATTTGGAAAAATCGTATTGCTGCCTATGATAATCGAACTGTGTGTAATGTGCTGTATAGAATGGAAGATCAATTGCTTGAAGATGTTTCAGGTCAAAGACTATGGATGAGAAAAGATGTGGTGATGGGCAAGGGTGTTTTTTCTTGAGTAAGAAGTTGGTTAAAATACGGCTCAGACTTATGTGTTCGATATGATTGAAGATGAAATTACAGAAAAGTACTTTAGAGCCAGAGCAGAAACTTTCTGCGCCACAGAAAAAATTTCAGAAATTATGCCAAAAAATTGAGCAGGAACAGCTACGTTTGAATGAATGGCAGACCGCACAAGCCGATATTCAGGCACGTGCCAGCCGTGAAATTTTACCGACTTATGCGCAATTGCGTGAAGTTATATTTCAGCAAATTCAACAATTGCTTCAGCAAAAACAACAAAAAGTGACGGCAGCCCAGCAAACTAAGCTGGATCAAAAAATTGAGCAACTCAGTTTACAACTTTTGGATTCGCAGCAGATGTCTACCGAACAAGTTCAGTTTTTAACAGAATTGCTGAACAGTTATGGGCATCATATTGAATTGCTAGACACAGATGATGTGGATTTAAGATCTGAAGCTAAAACAGCAACAGAGTCAGAAGACGAAAATGTTGAACAATGTGAACAAAATAGTTTTGAACATGATGAGTCTGAACAAGAGCGCTTGGCACAGCTCAAGCTAGAAAGTTTGAAGCATTTTCTTTGTGAAGAATATGACCTAGATCTAGATTTTTTTGATTTTCAGCATGATCCATTAGATTTAGATGACTTTATAAAAAAATTTGAACAAAAAATGCAAGAACAAGAGGAGCTGGATTTTTTAAGTCAGTTGAGTAGTGCGCAAAAAGCTTTTGCCGAACAGCAAATTGCCCGTGAAAAAGCCAAAGCAGCAAAAAAACAGCAACAGCGTGAAGAAGCCAAGAAACTAGCAAATCAGTCCATTAAAGCGATTTACTTAAAAATTACAGCGTGGATTCACCCAGATCGTGAGCAAGATGAGCAGAAAAAACAAGAAAAAACCGTATTGATGCAGCAAGCCAATCAGGCTTATGAAGCCAATGATTTATTGACATTGTTAAATTTGCAAATTCAGTTGGGTCAGCAGCATAATTTGTCTTTTGCCAATCAACAATTAAAAGCGTATAACCTGCTTTTAGAAGAACAGTTAGAAACTTTGCAAATGCAAGTAGATGACATTATTTACTCTTTTAATTGGAGTCAGTTTTTATATTCTAACCGTAAAATTAAAGTGCAGGATTTGTATCGAAAATATGAGCAAGACTATCGACATGTTCAACAAAAATTAGCTCGAGCGCAAGAGATACTGGAAAAATATCAAGACCTTAAACAATTAAAGCAATTGATGCGCAGTCAATATGTGTGGGAAATGCATGCTGTGATGATGTAGACATATTGAGGTTTGGCTTTGAATGTTTATGCAAAAAGTAGTCTTTATTTACAATATTCCTTTTGAGTGAATCCAAGTTATGCTCAGGTTGGGCCGTTCGGCTACTATTCTGAAATGATACCTTTGTCCGTTATAATTGTATAAACATTTTTAGTGTCTGGTAATTATGTCCTCATTGATCAATTTTCTATCTCGCTTTAGTACAGCAACTCTTCAGCGCAGTCTTAGCTATGCTAAACGCATTGATAGGGAAACGATTGAGTTCTTTGAGGAAAAAGACGGGGTTACGATGTATGCCCAAATTGAAGGGACAGATTATTACGATACTGCAATTACCTATAATCCCCAAAAAGACCGTTTAATCGATGACGACTGCACTTGTCCGGTTGGATATAACTGTAAACATGCTGCTGCTTTAGCGCGGTTATTCTTTCAGGAATATCGCCAGGAATTTCAGCAGCGTTATGCTGACTCTCAATCCCCGCAGGGAATCGCAAAACGCCTACGGGGGGATGATCAGGCACAGCGCTGGTTGAATGATTTTAAACGGTATTTACAACAGACTGAACCAGAGCAATCTGTCAAAACAAACAATTATTTAATTTACCTGTTAGATCAGTCTGTCAGCTTAAAGAAATTGACAGTTGATGTTCAGAAGGCCAGACGCAATAAAAACGGCTCAATTGCGGGGGAAAGTTATTATACCCAATATGAAAATATCACCAGAAAGCATCTGACTTTACCTGAACAAAAACGACAATTATTTAACCAGATTTATTATTATGCCAAAATAAACAGTGACGAACGTTTTTATCAAAGCAATCTTGATATCTCCGGAATTTTATTGGAGCATTTCAAATCTTTTATTCAAAGTGGCGATGTGTACTGGCAAAAAAAGAGCCATACTGCACTTCAATGGTCAGAACAAGGCTATCACATCGAACTGATCTGGCAACAAGGTGTAAACAAACAGACAGAGCATTTAAATATTGAATTGGTCAATGGTGATATTCGACTCGATTTAAAATCAAATCCACATATCCAAATTCTCGCTAGCCAGCCACCGTGTTATGTGGATATTCAACAGAACACGGTGGGCCAGTTATATGGTGAATATACGGCAAATCTTCTGTACCATTTTTTACAGATGCCTGATCTTCCATCTATGCTCTTGCCAGAGTTTGAGAAACTGACTCATCAATATTCAGACGTGAAAAATCTGCCTCAGCCCGAGTCTATTCAGCATATTGATGTCCTTGAGGGTAGTCCCCAGCCAATTTTACGCTTCGGTGTTTTAGATAAATTTGATTGGAAATGGGAAGAGTCTGTTTGTGCTGAAATTGAATTCTCCTATGCAGGCGGGCGAATTAAAGCAGGTACATCAGGTGACAGTTTCATTGGTGAGCAGCATGACAAAATGGTGCGACAGCTTCGGGACTTAGTTCAGGAACAACAGTCAATCCAGCGTTTACAGCTATTGGTCGAATCACTGAAGTGGGTGAAAGATCTTAGTTATGACCAGCAATTAAAACTGGATAAACAACGTCTCGATTCTATGGTTTTTGCTTTCTATGGAGACTGGATCAAACAGCTGATGCCCATCAATCAAATTGAGTTGATGGGCTGTCAGATAGAGCATCTGGAAAACAGCCCCTTTAACCTGCAATATGTTGAAAATTTAAATATTTCTATCACTGAATCTGAAGGCCAGCAGGACTGGTTCAATATCGGGGCGACGGTTCAAGACAGTGCAGGCAATTCTTATAATTTACTTGATGCGCTCGTAGCTTTGGTGCGAGTAAATCCTGATTTACTTGATCCGCGGACTTTTATTCATCTGCATGACAGTCAAATTTTCACCGTGAAAACTGCAGTTGATCAACCTGATTTGGCGCTATCCGCTAGGGATATTAAGCCGGTATTATTGCATCTGCAGAGCATTTTACAGCAAGAAGAGCGCAGTATTGATCGCTATGATGCGAGTCAATTATTAGAATTGCAGCATAATCTTGGGATGACATGGCAGGTCAGTGATCGCCTGCAGAAATTTGTACATAAATTCAAACAAGGCTATCAGCAACAACTGCCAACACCACAAGGTTTTCAGGGGGAGTTGCGTCTATACCAGCAGCAGGGCTTAGGCTGGTTACAGTTTTTAAGGGAAACCCAGCATGGCGGGATTCTGGCAGATGATATGGGCTTGGGGAAAACAGCACAAACTTTAGCCCATTTACTCATGGAAAAGCAGGCTGGATATTTGCAGGATAGTCCCGCCTTAATTGTTGCACCCACATCGCTGATGCATAACTGGTTCAAAGAAGCGGAGAAATTTACCCCAGAGCTCAAGGTATTGCTGCTACAGGGGCCCGATCGCCATCAGTATTTTGAGCAGATTCCGCACTATGATATTGTGTTAACCACCTATCCGCTTCTGGCGAGAGATGAAGAGCAACTAAAGCAATATGAATATCATCAACTCATTTTGGATGAGGCGCAGAATATCAAAAATCCGCGCGCCAAAGCTGCACAGGTAGTACGGCAATTAACAGCGCGACATCGTCTATGTCTAACCGGTACACCTATGGAAAATCATTTGGGTGAGTTGTGGGCACTATTTTATTTCCTGATGCCAGGATTTTTATATTCACAAGAAATTTTTAATAAAAAGTACCGTCATCCGATTGAAAAGCGCGGTGATGAGCAGTTAAGACAAAAGTTGGTCAACCGGATTAAGCCCTTCATTTTACGTCGCTTGAAAACTGACGTAGCCAAAGAGTTGCCAGAAAAAACCACGATTGAAGTCAATATTGATATGAATGACCAGCAATCCAAGTTATATGAGGCTGTTCGTGCCACGATGCAGGCAAGCATTCAGAAAATTGTGGCAGAAAAAGGCTTTAAACGTAGTCAAATTCAAATTTTAGATGCCTTACTGAAGCTACGTCAGGTGTGCTGCCATCCTAGCTTACTAAAGCTGGATTCAGTGAAAATTGGGCAGGCGCATTCTGCCAAACTTGAACAGTTGATGGATATGGTCGTTCCAATGGTGGAAGAGGGGCGAAAAATTCTTATCTTCTCTCAGTTTACCTCAATGTTGGAACTGATTGAACAACAGTTCCATCACGCAGAAATTGGCTATGTGAAGCTGACTGGAAAGACCAAAAAGCGAGATGAAGTCATTACAGCGTTTCAGTCTGGACAAGTGCCGGTATTTTTAATCAGTCTGAAAGCAGGAGGGGTCGGTTTGAATCTAACTGCCGCAGATACGGTCATTCACTATGATCCATGGTGGAACCCTGCTGCTGAAGATCAAGCTTCAGATCGTGCATGGCGGATTGGACAGGACAAGCCAGTATTTGTCTATAAGCTGATTACTAATAAAAGCATAGAAGAAAAAATTCTTGCCTTACAGCAAAATAAAGCAGAACTGGCACACTCTATTCTAAGTACAGATCATGAAGGCGAAGCGAAACTGACGGAAAATGACGTGATGAACTTGTTTGAGAAATTTTAGTTTGGTTTCAGATTACCCTAATCATCTGTAAGTATCTGAAAGTCCGGATGCAATTTTTTCCAATGTTCTCTTAATTTTTCTTTATGAACAGAAATCATAGGTAAGTCTAGTAATAGCACTGGCCATACCGACCGTGCTTTGTCCATGATCGCGTGAAGTTGTTTTTCAATAACACGCCATGGAACACCGACTTTTTCAGCCCATTGTTCAAAGTGTTTCATCTCAGCTAAATACCAATCTTTATTTTTGGCAAGATTTAAGGCGAAATGACGCTCATTTTCAATATATACACTTGTCATCAATATATCGTATGCAGGGGATAATCTTGGCGTTGTTTTATCGTGATAAATCATACTCCAGTTCTTTAAGTGTGCATCTCCATTGGCGAGTAAAATATTGACGAGTAAACGGCTGGCAAATTGCTGAATATCAAAAATTTTGTTATCTGAATAGTGATAAATGATCTTACCGATCTGCTCATAATTTGTGGTGCTGTATTTCTGGTGTGGATATGAACCAAAGATCTGAGCAAAATCTTCAATATGAATAAGCTCTGTAGTATTAGCAGTACTCTGCCTATCGAATCTCTTAATTGCAAAAGCATATTGCTCTTGGGGTAGATTTAATGGTGGAAGGTCTTGTAAGAGTGCCATATCTACCAAACGAATCTCTGGGATATCTATTCCGACCATTTTGGCAAGGATCATCATAGAGTATTCATTCAGCGGAACAAAAGCATGTCTGGTAGAAGGAGTTTTGACAATCCAATCACCGAGTAGGCTAGATTCCGTTGCCTGTGCTAATGTAAAACGCCCATCTTTGGCTTTCATGGAAAACTTCATTTGGACGCCAGCCAAGGAAAACTTATTATTTGTCCGAATCTCTTGTTTTAATATCTGATCTGGATTCGAGATCTGAAGCTTAAATTTTATTCCATCTGGGATTTCTTCTGGATCTACTGGGGTTGCAATCAGTGCCCCAGGTAAGTCATGACCTAAAGCTGCCAATAACTGAAATTCATTGTCTATATGTATTTTGAGGCTTTGTGCTATGAGTTCGCGTAATGCACCTTCTGGTAGCAGATTTGATAGCAAGGGGTGTAAGCGCTGATGTGTAACATAGGTCTTTTCTAAAATCTTATCCGCTTGAGGATATAAAGGGGAAGTAAGCAAGCTCAAGGTCGGACGTTGCTGATCCAAGTGAAAAGAATCTCTGAAAACCAGAATATTTTTTCCGCTCTGAAATCCTGCCAAGTATCCAACGACAACATGATGTAATGTTAATTTCAGGACTGCAACAGTATTCATGGTTCCTCTCCTCCGAGAAGACCTTTCCATGGGTTAGACATTAAGTCATCTTGATCTTCAATAGTGACTTTAATTTCATCATTCAATAATTGTCTAATCAAATGAACCTTATCATCTGGGATGAGCATCAGTTGAGCATTTAGTCCTGCCGCAATAATTTCTAAGGTATCTAATCGAGGATTGCCTTGACTTTCCAGTTTTTGGTACTGCTGTCTTGAAATGCCTGTACGTGATTGCATATCAACTTGCTTTAAGCCCAATTGGGTTCGTCTTTTTTTGACTTGCTGTAGTAAAGACTTATTTAGTGTAGACATATTTATTGCTTTTTGGTGGTGTAAGAAGCATATTAGTTGCTTTTTTATTAAGAAGCAATGACAGAAATTATTAACAGGCTCCGCGGCATCAATATTTAGGATCTAGGCAAGCTGATCTTGTTTAACATAAGCCACTTAGTAGTAGCTAATACTATCTTTTGTTTTGGAGTTTTTTTTATCTTGTATGATTGATACTCTGGAGCATCATCTACACGGTTTTTTGTTCACAGTTTTGAAAGAGCACTTTTGTAAACTTACTTTTTTTAGAATAAAGATCTCTTATGAAGAAAAATATTGAATAAAATCAACAAAAAAAGCCTCAATCTTTCGACTGAGGCTTTTGAAATTCTGGAGCGGGAAACGAGACTCGAACTCGCGACCCCAACCTTGGCAAGGTTGTGCTCTACCAACTGAGCTATTCCCGCATGCGGTGTATAATACATGATGCAAAAATAGGGTCAATCATTTTTTGCATATCGTTGTACTGACTGAATAAATAAACAACATTTTTAGAAAAAACAGCAGTCATCAGCCTAAATTTCATAACGAAAAGTGGTGCGAATCGTAAATCGAAGAATCCTCACGGCAAGATGCTGCGAATCACACAGAACACGTTATACTTCAGAGAGCTTTTAAAACCATTCGGGGAAATACAAGCATGAGCTTAGAACAACAGTTGCTACAACGCTTAGCCGTTTTCAATCCAAGCCATTTAGAGGTGGTGAACGAATCTGCAGGACATGGCGGTTATTTCCCGGGTAAAGAGTCGCATTTTAAAGTGGTGATGGTGAGTGAAGATTTTCAGGGGCTACGCGCTGTACAACGCCATCAAAAAATTTATGCTGCTGTAGGTGACTTACTTGCGCCAAATAAAATTCATGCACTGGCGATTCATGCCTTTGTTGCATCTGAATGGCAGGGACAAGACACCAGCAGCCCAGAATGCGCCCACGCACCAAAAACATCGTAATGGAATGAAATAAATGGAAAATTTAGGAATGCTGAATACCATTCACGTTGCTGCGGCGGCTTTATTATTATTGGTGCTGTTTGTGCGTGCCATGACTTTGTTTAAGGGCACACAAAATAACTCGCCTAATCCTAAAGCGTGGACAGTCTTTGTGGCATTGCAACATTCAGCACTGACGTTGATTGTAGTGACAGGTGTCATTGCTTTGTTTTTAAAAGACTTTCAAGTCGAAACATGGTTTTATGCCAAAATTATTTTATTTTTGGTGATGCTGTCATCTTTAATCAAAGCGTATAAAAAAGATGACAGTATTTTGTTGATTCAACGCCGTGTTGGTTGGGGCTTAGCTTTAGTCGCATTTTTTGCCATTTTAGGCTTAGTGATGTTAAAGCCAAGCTTTGGCTAAGTCAGCAGGTCTTATTGTAGATATTGCTCGTGGCCGCAAACTCACGGGCATTGAATGTATGTAAATATCGGCAAAAGATTGGCTGCATATTTGAGCACTGGCGAATTGTTAGACATAATTCGGCAAGAATATTTACAGCTCAGTTAAACTGAAGTGATGTCACAACAAAAATTGAAAAGAGGGGCGGCAATGCGCACACGTGTGGTGTTTAATCAGAAAGGTGGTGTTGGAAAATCCAGTATTACCGTCAATTTGGCTGCAATCAGTGCGCATCAGGGTTTAAAAACATTGGTGATTGACCTTGACCCGCAAGCCAACTCCAGCCAGTACTTATTGGGTGATGATGCCACTTATTCTGCCGACAAGCCTGCGCTCGAACCCAACATCGAAAATTACTTTGAAGAAGTGTTGGGTGCAAATCAATCCAAAGGTTTATTGGGCAATGCTTTGGGCTCAATTTTAAAAAACCGAAGCAAAGGTTTAGAAGCCTATGTGCATCAGTCGCCATTTAAAAATTTGGATGTGATTCCTGCAAGTCCGCAATTGGGCGGCTTGGCACATGCACTTGAATCGAAACATAAAATTTATAAGCTGCGCGATGCCTTGCAACAATTGTCCGATCAATATGACCGCGTGTTTATTGATACCCCGCCTGCATTTAACTTTTTTACCTTATCGGCATTAATTGCTGCAGATCGGGTGCTCATTCCATTTGACTGCGATGTCTTTTCTAAACGCGCTTTGCAAAGCCTGATTGAAAATGTGTTGGAAACTCAGGATGACCATAATGCAAACTTGCAAATTGAAGGCATTGTGGTGAATCAATATCAGGCACAGGCCAAGTTACCGCGTGAAGTGGTGCAGCAACTCAAAGATGAAGGTTTGCCTGTTTTGAATAGTATGTTACCGCCTTCGGTGTTGATGAAAGAATCACATCATAAAAATTTGCCATTAATTCATTTGGCAACAGATCATAAATTGACGCAGGCCTATCAATCATTGTTCAATGAAATTGAGCAAGCGTGATACAGAGGTAGACATGAAAACATTTGCAATTGGTCTTGTCGCGGCAAGTAGTTTATTGCTAGGGGCTTGTGCGACCACAGTGAAACCTAGCTATGTGTCGCCTACACATTATCAGGCTTTGAATTGCCAACAATTACAAAGCGAATATAACCGTATTCAGCAATATATTGAAAGCGGTGTTGAAGCACCGAAACGTACAGGTGTTGGTGTGGGTATCGGTTTAGGCGGTGGTTGGGGCAGCCGTGGCGGTTGGGGCGTTGCACCGAGTGTTTCTGTCAATATGGGACAGTCATCCAATACCAAAAGAACAGAATTGGCACGTCTTTTAGGTGAGCAAGAAGCCATTGTGCAAGCAGCAAAATTTAAAGCTTGCCCGATTATTGTTAAGCCCAAACCTGTAACATCTTAAATTTTAGGATTTGCGAATATTTTGTCTATGGTGCTGCCATTTGTGCAGCACCATTGCTTAAAAAATGTAGCAAGATAATTCAAGGTTGATCTCAATCTAATATTTTAAAAACAAAAACTTAATTTTATTTTCTGTTCTATTTACACCCTTGGGTCAGTCCTGCCAGATAGAAAAACTTGTCATTTTCAATGGCTTTCATATAAGGTGTGCTCCTATTTTTGATTTGCATGCTCTGGTGTTTATGATTGAAAGTTGGCTCTTTGTCCTAGCAATGATTGCGGTCTTGATGATTCCTGGCCCGACCAATGCGCTATTGGCAAGCTCAGCCCACCAACAAGGCATTGCCAAAACCAGTCTGCTGATTCCCGCAGAGTTTTTTGGTTATATGTATGCCATTAGTCTGTGGGCGTTATTCATTCATTTGAGTGCGCCAATTTGGCCTTATTTGATTGATATTCTGCATGTTTTAAGTGCGGGCTATGTATTTTGGATGGCTTTTCATTTATGGAAGCAGTCACATTTAGAGCAACATTGTCAAAAACACTCTGCCATTCGCCCTGCACAATTATTTTTTTCGACTTTTAAAAACCCAAAAGCCTTGTTATTTGCTGCAGGTATTTTTCCTACAGAAACGTGGGATAACCCGACCAACTTTGCTATGGTCTATGTCTTATTTGGTCTGATTTTATTGCCAACAGCGTTATTTTGGATGTCTTTTGGGCGAGCAGTTTTGGCGCGAGAAACCAATAAAGTGACGGCAGATCTGTTATATAAAGGCTCGGCTTTGCTGTTGGTGGTGTGTATGCTGCCTGTGGTGGCACGTTTTTTCTAAAGATTTAGAGACTTTTGGTGAGTTGAGCAATCATCTCACCTGTTTTGAATGTATGAGGGCAGCGCTGTAACAGGCATGCCCAAAGAATTACACAACTTAAGCAGGTTTTTTCTTGAGTTTTTGGCGAATAAAACCAATCACTCCAGGCAAGACACTTAAAATAATAATGCCGAAAATTAAAAGGGTGAAATTGTCTTTCACTATTGGCATATTGCCAAACAAATAACCGAGTGTAATAAACGACGCGATCCAGCAAAAAGCGCCAATCACGTTATAGGTCAGGAAGTATTTATAATTCATGCTGCCTGCACCCGCCACGAAGGGCGCAAAGGTACGCGCAAAAGGCACAAAACGCGCAAAAATAATGGTTTTTCCGCCGTGTCGCTCAAAAAACTTCTGGGTTTCGATCAAATGTTTTTTATTGATAAAACGTGATTCCAGTTCAAAAACCCGTGGACCAATATATTTACCAATGTGGTAATTCAGGGTGTCACCGAGTACCGCAGCAGTAAACAATAAAATACCCAAAATCCACGGATCCATCACTCCTGTCGATGCAGCCAATGCGCCTGCCGCGAACAGTAAACTATCGCCAGGTAAAAACGGCATGACCACCAAGCCCGTTTCTACAAAAATAATCAGGAATAAAATAGCGTAAATCCATACCCCATATTGGGTGATGAATTCGAGCAAATGTTCATCGACGTGTAATATAAAATCAATCAGTTCCATGGGAAAAAACAAGCGAAAGTGTGCTCAAATCCTAGCAGTCCACAGGCGGAAAGTCAGTATGAAAAGGTAAATAATTTTCACAGTGATTTTAGGGATGCTAGACCAGCCACATCGGTTCTTTTTCGTTGCATAGATGCAACAACATGTCTTTTAAATGCGTATTTATCCTGAATTTTGAAAAAACTAAGATGTATTTGTCTTCAAGAATGAATCAAAAATATAGGTGATCTGATGTTTAATCCAAATGTTGTGTTAAAAAGTGTGGTCGAAAAAGCAAGTGTGCAAGCCATTGTAAGTTTATTTGCACGTGCTTTTTTAGCGTATTTATTTATTGTATCTGGTTGGGGAAAAATTGCAGGCTATGATGCAACAGTGGGCTATATGCAAGCTATGGGTGTTTCAGGTTCATTGCTACCTTTGGTGATTTTGCTAGAACTTGGTGGTGGTTTGGCAATTCTATTCGGTTTACAAGCACGTGTCGTGGGTTTGGGTTTAGGTGTTTTTAGTCTTTTAACTGCATTTTTATTCCATGCTGCACCAGAAGATGCGCTGAATTTTATGAAAAATATTGGTTTGGCTGGCGGTTTCTTCTACATCATGCTTTACGGTGCAGGCAAAATAAGTCTAGACCATCTTTTGGAAGCAAAAAAGTAAGTCATTGATTTCCACATCAGCTCAACAATTTAAGCAATCTTCAAGACGGTTGCTTTTTTTATGCCATAGAAAATGCATAGTCTTTTAAAACTTAGAGTATGTGGTCACTGCAATATCACGAAGAAAAATAGCCATTTTTAGGATTGTCTGAATAGTGTGCGCAAGGCGTGGAAAAATGCTAGAATAGCGCGCTTAATTCGTTTGCCTTTCTATAGTTGTTTGTCATGACTACCAATACTCAAATTACTGAAGATCGTATCCTGATTCTGGATTTCGGTTCGCAATATAGCCAGCTGATCGCACGTCGTGTTCGTGAAGCGGGCGTATATTCTGAAATGTATGCCTACGATATGTCGGAAGAAGACATTCGTGCATTTAATCCAAACGGTATTATCTTATCGGGTGGACCTGAAAGTGTTCACCAAGCGGGTAGTCCACGCGCACCTGAAATTGTATTTAACTTAGGCGTACCTGTACTGGGTATCTGCTATGGTTTACAAACCATGTCAGAACAACTGGGCGGTAAAGTTGAAGCGGGTTCAGTACATGAATTCGGTTATGCCGAAGTCGATATTTTGGTACGTGACAAACTGATTGGTAACTTGCAAGACCGTGAAAACCAATTGCACGTTTGGATGAGCCATGGCGATAAAGTGGCACGCATTCCAGAAGGCTTCCAAATTACGGCTAGCACACCAAGCTGCCCTGTGGCGATGATTTCTGATGAAACACGCCGTTTCTATGGTATTCAATTCCACCCAGAAGTAACGCACACGGCTAAAGGTGCAGAATTACTGTCTAACTTCGTACATCAAATTTGTGGATGTCGTGGTTTGTGGACACCAGAACACATTATCGACTTGCGTGTAGAACAATTACGTCAGCAAATTGGCAATGAGAAAGTATTACTTGGCTTGTCTGGTGGTGTCGATTCATCTGTGGTTGCTGCGTTATTGCACCGTGCCATTGGCGATCAATTAACGTGTGTATTTGTAGACAATGGTTTGTTGCGCTTGAACGAAGGCGATCAAGTGATGCAAATGTTTGCAGAAAACATGGGGATTCGCGTGATTCGTGCCGACGCTGAACAGCGTTTCTTGGGTGCATTGGCTGGCGAAGTTGATCCAGAGAAAAAACGTAAAATCATTGGTCGTGAATTTATTGAAGTTTTTGCCGAAGAAGCACGTAAGCTGGATGGCGTGAAATTCTTGGCACAAGGTACGATTTACCCAGACGTGATTGAATCTGCAGCCAGCAAACAAGGCAAAGCGCATGTGATTAAATCACACCACAACGTGGGTGGTTTACCAGAAGATTTAGCTTTTGAATTGGTTGAACCATTACGTGACTTGTTTAAAGATGAAGTTCGTAAACTTGGCACCACTTTAGGCTTGCCACACAGCATGATTTACCGCCATCCATTCCCAGGTCCAGGTTTGGGCGTGCGTATTTTGGGTGAAGTGAAAAAAGAATATGCAGACATTTTACGTCTAGCTGATGATATTTTCATGCAGGAATTACGTGCAAGTGGCTGGTATGACAAAACAGCTCAAGCATTTGCAGTATTCCAACCTGTAAAATCAGTTGGTGTCGTAGGTGATGGCCGTCGTTATGCATGGGTAATCGCACTACGTGCCGTAGAAACAGTGGACTTTATGACTGCACGTTTCGCACACTTGCCGTATGATTTGGTTGACCGTATTTCAACGCGCATCATGAATGAAATTGCAGAGGTTTCACGTGTGGTTTATGACGTATCATCTAAACCACCTGCAACCATTGAATGGGAGTAATTCAGGGATTTCACGAAGCACTGCTTCGTGCCTGAATTACGCCAAGCGCTATGCGCGCGGCAGCTAGGGGTTTCAAGCAGCACTGCTGCTTGCCAGTTTTACGACATGAGCCCATTTTAAAGCACGGCTTTTAAAATGGGTGCAAGATGCTTGCGGCAGCTAGCTTTCCTCTTGCACATAAAAAAAGAGCACTCCATGTGCTCTTTTTTATGCCTGCTAAACAATCCAAGATTTAATTTCTTTTTTTACCGTAGATTTAGGGGGCTCAGGCATCCCCACATCAAAACTGATGACACAATTTCGTCCACGTTGTTTGGCTTGGTATAAGGCCAAATCGGCTTCTTTAATTAGGGTCTGTAAGTCGGTTTGTTGTGGTTTTAAACTGGATACTCCAATGGAGACAGTGAAATTAAAACATTTTTTATCAATGCACATTTCATGCTGAGCAATTTTTTGTCTTAAGCGTTCTGAAATCATCAGTGCTTCATCTAAGCTGGTTTCACTAAGCAGAGCGATAAACTCTTCACCGCCAAAGCGTGCCAAAATATCCTTGCGGCGCATTTCTTTACGAGCAATGTCTGCAATATTTTGTAAGACCCGATCTCCAATATCGTGCCCATAGGTATCGTTAATTTGTTTAAAAAAGTCGACATCAAACATTAGTAAGCAGACCGATTCAGATTTAGGCCATGCATGAATTTTGTGTTCTGCCATGTGTACAAACTGACGTCGGTTATTGAGTTGGGTCAGTTCATCGGTGTGTGCCAAGGCTTGCAAGGTATGAAAATTCCAGTCATCCAGCAAACTGCGTAAAAAGTGATGGCGGGCATTTAGGGTGTTGATCCAACTGATATACAAACTCAACAAACATACAGGGATATACACCACCATAAAAACTAAGGCATCCTGCAAATTGGTGAGGGAAATCACCCCCAAAAACATGAGTACGCTCATGACCAATGAATTGTAGACCGCAGGGCGGAAACGCACTTGAATACATAGGTTCGCCATGAGCACAAAAATGACCGAGGCATACACATAAGTGGAAATCCAAGGGCTTTGTGATTGCGACAGGATATAGAACCAAATACCGCAGCACAGTGTGGCGCTGACCGGTAAAATTAAATCTAGCAGGCGAATATCTTTGATCAATTTAAAGCAGAAATAATTGCCAATCAGCGCCAATACAACAGCACTGAGACGGAGTGTGGCCGAGAGTGTAGTGACATCTGGAATGATGAAATAATCGATAAAGAAATACAGCAGGAACGTCATTTGCCCAATGTAATTGACTTGGCGTAAATAACGACGCTGATGTAAATTCTGGTGTTGATAAAAATGTGTTTCAAATTGCGGCGGGAGTTGCGCAGCAGGGTGCTGCAATGCTTTTTCAATTGCTTGTCGGTTTTCAAGATCACACTCAGTTGTTTTTAAAAGTTTTTCTGAGGCTTCCTGATTGCTTAAAATCTTCGAACGGGTCTGTTCCCCCATTCGAGCTTTTACAGACATAGCGATATTTACTCAAATTGACAACTTATAGTGAGGATTATGCGCAAAATGCAGAAAAAATAACCTCCCTAAATTTGGGTATTTTCTCTATTTTTTTTAAATTTTGGTCAAAATTATGCCATATATTTTAAGGTGTAGTTCAAGTTTGAACCATAAAAATCAGAACAACAAATTTCATCTTGCTCTTCGTTAGTGATTTACTATATTTAATAGTCAAGGAATTTACAGAAATATAAGAGGTATAGGATGAGCAACAGCAATTATACCGAGCTTTCCAATTCAGACGATTGTGATAAGTACGTCAAGCAATTTATACAGGAATTTCCACTGCGTAGTGCTGAAATTGGGCAGGGAACTTTAATTAAACGTGCTTTACCGAGTCGGCATAAACGCATGATTGGGGCATGGTGTTTTCTAGATCACGCAGGTCCTGTTAATTTTCCACAAGGTGAAGGCTTAGATGTCGGGCCGCATCCACATATTGGTTTGCAAACATTCACCTGGATGATTGAAGGCAGCATTATGCATACCGACAGTTTGGGTACTAAGCAATTGATTCGTCCCAAACAGGTTAATTTAATGACCGCGGGTTATGGTATTTCACATACCGAAGTTGCTCCCGACACCGAAACACACATGCATACAGCGCAACTGTGGATTGCTTTACCTGATGATCAGCGCAATATGGCGCCACGTTTTGATCATTACCCTGACTTGCCTGTGGTTTTGCTAGATGGAGTGGAATTTACCATCTTAGTTGGTGAATTTTTAAATACCACTTCACCAGTATTAGTACATAGTGAGTTGCTAGGGGTAGATATTTATAGTGAAACCAGCACGACAACCCGTTTGCCGCTGAATCCTAAATTTGAATATGGTTTGATGATGCTGGAAGGCACAGCCACTGTGCATGGGCATGAATTAAACGATGAAAATATGCTGGTGCTTGAACCGGGCTTAACCGAAATTCAGCTAGATTTACATGCGGGTGCGCGTCTGTTGCTATTGGGCGGTTTACCTTTTGAGTCGCCAATTTTGTTGTGGTGGAATCTCGTCGGTCGTACCCAAGAGGAACTCAGCATTGCACGTGAGCAATGGGTCAATCATGATCCTCGTTTTGGCACAATACCAGACTACGATGGACCACGTTTAGAAGCGCCGACTTTCCCCGCAAAAATGCGTGCATCAAAATAAATGATGGAATATCAATCTATAGGGAGCATCTTATGGCCAAGATTGGCACAGCACAGGTACGCAGTTTAGACACGGCATGGCAAGGTCAGATCCAAAGTGGTCAGCACCAATGGAAGGTAGATGAGCCTGAAAAGTTAGGTGGTCAAGATGCAGGTCCTGCACCTTATGATCTGTTATGTAGCAGTTTGGTCGCTTGCACCATGATTACCTTGCGTATGTATGCACAGCATAAGGGTTTGGATTTTGGCAAAATTCAGGTCGAGGCGGACTTCTTTACCAATCAGGAAGGGCAGGAGTGGATTGAACGCCGTGTACAAACTGAAGCAGCGTTAGATGCAGAATTACAGCAAAAAGTACTGAATATCTGTCAAAAAACACCTGTGACGAAAACCTTGTTACGCAGTGTGGAAATTCGTACTGAATTGGGTTAAACCTAGAGTTGAATCCGTCTCTTATAAAAAGGCATGCAGGACATGCCTTTTTATAATGTTGCGTGAAACAGAAGATATAACAATCACTTAAAACAGATGTAATAAAAACAAAATAGGACGTTTATGATTACTTTACACCACCTTGATCAATCCCGCTCTTTCCGCATTTTGTGGGCGCTCGAAGAGCTGGGTTTGGACTATGAAATCAAGTTTTACCACCGTCAGCCCAATTTAAGTGCGCCCAATGAATTGAAGCTGATTCACCCATTGGGTAAAGCACCAATTTTGACGGATGCAGAGCAGACCATTGCAGAATCTGCAGTCATTTTGGAGTACTTGCAGCAGCATTATGATACGCAAAGGCAGTTTAAACCGCAGCAGGCTTCAGCACAGCAAGCATATCAATACTGGATGCATTATGCCGAAGGCTCGCTAATGCCATTGTTAGTGATGCAATTGGTGATAACCAATGTGCCGCAGCATGTGCCATGGTTAGTTCGACCAATGGCGCAAAAAATTACTGCAGGTGTTAAAGCAGGGTTTATTCAGCCTCGTTTAAAAGATCATATTGCTTATTTAGAAGATTATTTGGGCAAACATGATTATTTTGCAGGGGATTTTTCTTTTGCCGATATTCAAATGGGTTTCCCGCTCCAAGCATTGCAAAGCCGTACCGGGCATCATTATCCACAGATTGCGGCTTATTTGGCACGCGTGGAACAGCGTCCTGCATTTCAGCGTGCACGCGAACGTGAGCAGCAGTTAATGCAAATCTAGCGATGATTTTTGTGAGTACATCGTTCTATAGACCTAAAAAAAGATGCCGAGGCATCTTTTTTTAATTGATTTTGGTCGATTGATAACAATGAGGCTTAGCGTTTCACGACAATTGAATCAATTCCACTATGCTGCAAAGTTTGCTGAGCAATCACTGCAGCATCGGCTGAATCATAAGGGCCTGAAATCACCCGATACCAAGTTTCACCACCTTCTACACTTTTCACTACATCTGCCGATAAACCATTCAAAATAATTTCGGCACGACGTGCATCTGCAGCATCTGGGTCGGTATAGCTACGCACTTGTAGAATATAGCTGGCTTGTACCACAGGGGCAGGCATTTCTGTCAGACCAACATTGGCTTCGCTGGCCGCTGGCGCCTCTACAGCAGCAGGCGCTTCAACAATGACTACGGTATTCTGTTGCTGTGTTTCAGGCACCGCTTGCTCAGGAATTGGGGTAACCTGTTGCTGTGGCAGCAAATCATAAAAACGATAGTCTTTGTTGGTATCTTCCTGATAATGCTCAGAATTGATTTGCCCTTTAGGCTGTACAGGTGCCCACGGTTTCCATAGCATTAAGGCTACAGCAAAACACAACACGATTAAAATCACCACGAGTGTGCCTAACCACGTTGGAATTAGTGGTTTTTTGGGCTTATTCGGTCGTTCAGATACACCGCGTTGCGTTTTTCCAAACACGTGGACTTCCTCTTGTTATGCTTTTATTTGGCTTTTACATTGTTTCTGGTGCAGAGACACCTAATAATTCTAAACCATTACGCAAGACTTGTTGTACGTTTACTGAAAGCAATAAGCGTGCTTGAGTCAAGGCTGCATCATCATTCAGAACTTTATGCTCATTGTACCAACCGTGGAACAATGCTGCTAATTCTTTCAAATAGTTACCTACCTGATGCGGTTCGTGGCTGTTGGCAGCACGTACTAAAATTTCAGGATACGCAGCCAGTTTGGCTAAAATTTCAGTTTCAGCATCTAGCTCAAGTTTAGCGGCAAACTGACGTGCAGTTGTCGCATTAAAATTCAATTGCGTAGCAGCAGCTTTTTCGAGCATACGACAAATACGTGCATGAGCATATTGAATATAGTAGACCGCATTGTCTTTACTTTGTGAAACGGCCAAATCTAGGTCAAAGTCAATGTGCTGTTCAGATTTGCGCATGACGTAATAGAAACGTGCAGCATCGTTGCCGACTTCTTTACGCAAATCACGCAAGGTCACGTACTGACCTGAACGGGATGACATTTGTACCATTTCACCACCACGCCATAAGCTCACGAACTGCACTAACAGTACCGTTAATTTTTTCGAGTCGTAGCCTAGTGCATCAATGGCCGCTTTCACACGTGAAATATAACCGTGGTGATCTGAACCCCAAATATCAATTAGGTCTGTGTAGCCACGTTGTAATTTATTCAGGTGATAAGCAATGTCTGAAGCAAAGTAAGTGGTTTGACCATTGCGGCGTTTCACCACACGGTCTTTTTCATCGCCAAATGCGGTCGATTTAAACCAGATATTGCCGTCTTGTTCGTATAGATAACCACGTTGATCTAGTGTTTGCAGAGCTTCATCAATTTTTTCAGTCAATGACGCTTCGCTAAACCATTGGTTAAAGGTGACACCAAACTCGCCCAAGTCATCTTTAATGTCGGCCAAAATAGCATTCAGCGCAGCCTGATGGAACACGCGATAATCATCACCCAAGAGCGTTTGTGAATTGAAAATCAAACCATCAATGTGTTTTTCTTTGTCGCCCGACAAGACCACTTTGTTGCCATCGGCATCGAGTTCTGCCGCATATTGCACATCTTCAGGCACATTGTTATATACATCTGCAACAGGGCGTACATGGCGTTCACCATCCTGTTTTAAAATGCTTTGTGCGATGTCTTTAACGTAGTCACCCTGATACGCATTTTTGGGGAACACCAGCGTTTGACCTGCCAGTTCCAAATAACGCAAGTAAGTTGAAGTCGCCAAAATATCCATTTGACGGCCAGCATCATTGACATAGTATTCACGCTCAACTTTAGCACCTGTGGCTTCAAGTAAATTGGCAACTGTCATACCATAAGCAGCACCACGACCATGACCCACGTGTAGGCTTGAGGTTGGGTTAGCAGAAACGAACTCGACCTGAATGCGTTTTTCTGCATTGATTTGGCTGCATCCAAATTGTTGTTTTTGTGCTTGAATTTGATCTAAAACACTAAAACGCTGGTCGGCATTTAAAAAGAAGTTAATAAAACCAGGGCCTGCAATCTCTGCTTTGCTGATGTCTGCAACTTCAGGCAGAGCAGCAAGAATTTTTTCGGCTAAATCGCGTGGCTTCATGCCTGCGGCTTTAGAGGCAATCATGGCAATATTTGATGCGAAATCACCGTGGCTGCGGTCTTTGGTACGGGTTAAATTACTCGTATTGTTCCAGTCAGATGGGAGTACACCTTCAGCTTGAAGGGATTGCACTGCATGATCGAGCGCTGCTTGTATTGCCGTATTCATATTTAGTCGAAAAATAGATGTGCAGAAAAACGCTAAATATAGCAAATTTCAGGGGCTTTAGGGGAGTGCAATTGTATGCTTTATCGAATTTCAGAGATTGTAGCTAAGCATGAACAAATTGCCTGAAAAATCATCCTTTAAGCAAGCAATTCATGGCATAGTATGCGGCATTCAGTGAGGCGAAAAGGCTGGAGCATGAAACAACGTGCAATGATTTTTGGCAATGTACCCAAATTACCCATGAAATGGGCCACGGTGGTAATGCCTTTCTTTTTATCATGTTTGATGAGTGGCATCATTTCGTTGATTAATATGATCCGAAATTTGGGCTGGATTGAGGGATTTTTTACCCTGTGGTTGCATAACTGGATGATTTCTTGGGCGTTTGCTTTTCCAGTCGTATTATGTGTGCTGCCTTTGGTGCGTAAGTTCACTGGCTTAATTGTAGATATGACGCCACTGCAACCACCCAAATAAATTAGGTTCGATGCCTATATAACATGGGCTATCAGAAATAAAAATCATTCAGATTTGGTTATCAAACTTCTAAATGCCCTATTTGCTGCAATTCGGGCTAAGCTAGTCAGATGTCAGATGGTGCATCTCAATCCATGCGCCATCAGCAACCGATTAGAATGAGATGAACAATGACAACCGCAAATTTGCAGCAGAAACGTCCTTTATATATTCCCTATGCGGGCAACGGCCTTTTAGAATTGCCTTTATTAAATAAAGGTTCTGCATTTTCAGAAGAAGAACGCACCCGTTTTAACTTGCATGGCTTAATTCCACATGCAATTGAAAATATTGAAGAACAAAGCCAGCGTTCGTATCAGCAATATTCTGCTTTTAGCGATGCCATCAACAAGCATATTTATTTGCGCAACATTCAGGACACCAATGAAACCCTGTTTTATCACCTGATTGAACAGCATTTGAGTGAAATGATGCCTATTATTTACACCCCAACTGTAGGCGAGGCATGTCAGCGTTTTTCCGATATTTACCGCCGTCATCGGGGTATTTTTATTTCCTATCCAGACCGTGCCCATATTGATGATATTGTACAAAACATCAATAAAAAGAATGTCAAAGTGATTGTGATTACCGATGGTGAGCGTATTTTAGGCTTGGGTGATCAGGGCATTGGCGGCATGGGCATTCCAATTGGGAAACTGTCTTTATATACAGCGTGTGGTGGTATTAGCCCGGCCTATACCTTGCCCATTACCTTAGATGTCGGTACCAATAACCCACAATTACTGAATGATCCGATCTATATGGGCTGGAATCAGCCACGTATTAGTGGTGAGGAATACTATCAATTTGTCGATCAGGTGATTGATGCGGTGAAACGCCGTTGGCCTAAGGCATTGATTCAGTTTGAAGATTTTGCTCAGAAAAATGCCATGCCCTTGCTGAATAAATATCGTGATCAGATTTGCTGTTTTAATGATGATATTCAGGGCACTGCGGCAGTATCTGTGGGCAGTTTAATTGCTGCATCACGTGCGGCAGGCAAGCAGCTGAAAGATCAAACCATTGCCTTTTTAGGTGCAGGTTCTGCAGGATGTGGTATTGCCGAGCAAATTGTGGCGCAAATGGTGGTGGAAGGCTTGAGCGATGCTGAAGCACGTGCTCGTGTGTATATGGTGGATCGTTTTGGCTTATTCACCAGCAATCAGCCAAACTTGCTCGACTTCCAACGTAAATTGGCACAAAGTCCTGACCGTGTGGCACATTGGGGCAATCCTGAAGGTGTGATTTCGCTGTTGGACGTCATTCAAAATGCCAAGCCAACGGTATTGATTGGGGTTTCGGGGCAACCGGGTTTATTTACTGAAGAGGTGATTAAAACCTTGGCTGCCAATTGCGAGCGTCCAATTGTGTTGCCATTGTCAAACCCAACCTCACAAGTTGAAGCCTTTCCTGCCGATATTTTGGAGTGGACTGAAGGCAAGGCCTTAATTGCAACAGGTAGCCCGTTTGAGCCAGTGAACTATCAGGGCAAACTTTATAATATTTCCCAATGCAATAACTCGTATATTTTCCCAGGTATTGGCTTAGGGGTAATCGCTGCAGGGGCAACACGTGTGACAGACAGTATGTTAATTGCATCCAGTAATGCGCTGGCGGACTGCTCACCATTGTTGCAGGATCCAAACGCAGATTTATTGCCTGATTTAAATGAAATTCAGCAGGTGTCTAAATTTATTGCATTTAGAGTCGCAAAAGCAGCAATGGATGCAGGGGTTGCACCGGTCATGAGTGATGAGGCATTACGCGAGGCAATTGAGGCTAATTTCTGGAAGCCTGAATATCGTGATTATAAACGTGTGACGTTTTAAGCAAAATTCATTCGTGTATTGTTAATGAAATAAGCCACAAGGCGTGCTATTGCACGCCTTGTTTTTATTTGGAATAGGATGGGGTTTGCGATGTGATTACTTGGAATTTAAGTCTTCAACTCACACTAAGCAATATAGTTCTGTTTTGGATTTAAATCGGCACAATTCAAAGGATTTAAGGCACATTGCAATTCATCAATTTGCTGCTCACTGACATAGCCTTGTCCAATCAGGTATTTTGCAACGTGGTCATCTCTCAGGCTTATAAACGCAGCATCGTACACGCCTAAATCGACAAATAAGGCTGCCGTTTCAAGACTGTTAAAACGGTCTAAATACACGTCATTGCCATACAGTAGAAAAATATGTTCAGTGGGTGCATGCGCATCGACTTTTAAGCGTTCTGCCAGCTCAAAAGGTGAGGTTTTAATGAACAGCAAATCGGACAATTCATCAAATTGAGCTGTATCGAGTTGTGCCTCATCTATTTTGACTTTGCCTAACCATGCTTTAAAGACCAGTACCGCACCACCACGTAATAACATACTCCAAATATGCTGGCGGGTGCTTTGATCTAAGCCTTGCGCTTCTTGTTCCAAAACATCCAGTAATTGCTCCTCCTGTGCTGAAAGTTTGTTGAACAGACCTAAACCTTGTGGTTGATACGCCGCAGGGCGAAACACATCAAAATTGAGTTCTTCAAAAACCTGCAAGGCTAAGGGCACAGCACTTTGGTAAATGGTTTCCAAAGCTTGAAGATGAGTGGAACTGAGTTTGCTATTGGGGAACAGTTGATTCCATTGAATTTCGGGTAAGAGCGCATTGACGCCGTATTGACGATGCAGCTGCTGAGATTGTTCGGCAAGCTGCTGTTCATATTCAGCTAAATTCATGACATCACTTCCTAAAATGAGAAGAAGGGTTGATCAATCGCAGTATTTATACAGGCTACACCAGCCAATTGATCATTTCTTGTACTCAGTTATGCGCGCATGAAGCGTTTTAAGCATATACGACTAAAGTCTAATGTTTTGGCGATAAGGGCAAAAAATAACGACAAACTCAGGGCTTAGAAAAATTGTAAAATTTATTGAGCATATTCACTTACCATCTTGTCAGACTTTGCCATAGCCAGTGAGGTGATGGTATTTAATGTGAAGGGCAGGCACTCAAAACGCGACATTTTTGAAAACTTTGGTCAATGGGTGTTGCATCAGGTCAATCGCTGTCAATATTGACAGCAAATGTGTTGGATTTTCATTGTGGCCATATTTCGCTATGTA
The DNA here is from genome assembly GCF_013420525.1 of Acinetobacter sp. YH01003. NCBI lineage: Bacteria > Pseudomonadati > Pseudomonadota > Gammaproteobacteria > Moraxellales > Moraxellaceae > Acinetobacter > Acinetobacter sp. YH01003. Next base: position 84,392 of record NZ_VOXY01000008.1, read on the forward strand.
AAGTGAAGCTTGGTCATCAGACTAACAAATGTAACCAAACCAGAAAATGTAACAAGGTCGGTGCGTTCATCTCAGCTTTATCTCTGTGGGATGAGCGCCCCAAATTAGCCAAAGTTAGGTATGTGAATCAAGTCTCCGAAATTTTCAGACCCGATAACCAAGAACGTAGCGATGCTGGTTTTAATGGTTTTTTCAGCAAGACGATGTTGAGTTCTTTTAAGCGTTGCGGTAGTTCTGGATCAGAGTCAGCAGTAATTAACGCCACAGGTACATCGGCTTGACGATGTTCCAGAATAAAATCTAAACCGATTTTATCGTCATTTAAGTGCTGATCGACCAACCAAACTTGAATGTGCTCACGTTGAATCAACTCAATTGCTTGTTCAGGTTCGGTGGCTTTAAATACGTGATAGCCCCATTTACTCAGCAGGGTCGCCATGCCTTCCAAAATGGTTTCATCATTGTCTAAACACAAAATTTTATAGGCTTTGGTTTTCAACGGCACCACTTGCACAGGTGCAGCCACTACTTTTGGAGCTTCGACAATCGGCACTTCAATCATAAAGCACGAGCCTTTGCCCAATTCCGAATAGACATGCACAGGGTAGTTCAGCAAACTGGTCATACGCTGCACAATCGCTAACCCAAGACCTAGACCTTGCTCACCCCAAGGCGACGTATGTCCGCAACGCTCAAATTCCTGAAACAGTTTAATACGTTGTTCTTCGGCAATACCCGGACCTGTATCCCACACCCCAATTCTAATATGTTGTGGATGTTCTGCAGAACGTAACACGCCCACGACCACACGCCCTTTGGCGGTATAGCGCAGCGCATTGCTGACAAAGTTTTGAATAATACGACGAATCCATTGTGGGTCGGTATCAATCCAGAACTGTACGTCATGCACACGGAATTCAATGCCACGTTGTGCCGCAATGGATTTAAATTGCAGGCTTAAATCGCTGAGTAAGTCATGCAGTGGATAAGCCTGACGTTTCGGCTGAATCGTACCGCCTTCCAAACGGGCAATATCCAACAAGGCCGAGAGCATACTTTCTGCACCATGCAGGGCACGATCCAGTTGTTGCAGGGTTTTACGGTCTTCATCGGACTGAATACTTTGCTCTAAAGCCGTACTGAATAAGCGCGCTGCATGCATTGGCTGTAATAAGTCATGACTGGCAGCGGCAATAAAGCGGCTTTTGGACATATTGGCTTTGTCGGCTTGTTCACGTGCCAATTGCTGTTCTGCCAAAGCATCGGCCAATTGTTGTGTGCGATCTTGTACCCGTGCTTCAAGTACGGCTTCGTTTTCACGGAAAGCGGTAATATCGGCAAAGGTGGTCACGAAACCACCGCCTTCAATTGGATTACCACGCATTTGAATTACACGACCATCTTTACGGATGCGTTCAAACTCGTGTGCACTGCCCATTTTCATCCAGTGAATACGTTTACGCACGTGTTCTTCAATTGAGCCCGGACCACATTCACCACGTTCTGCGTTATAGCGAATCAAATCGGCAATTGGGCACCCGACATAGACAATATCTTTAGGATAATCAAATAGTTTGAGATATTGATTATTCCATGCTACCAAACACATATTTTCATCTACCACACTCACGCCTTGGGTCATGTGGTCAATCATGGTCATGATTAGGTTTTGGTTAAAGCGTTGCCATTGTGAGGCTTGGTCAAGAATATTCGCAACTTGCCCTAAAGCGAGTCCGTTATTGACCATGGCAGTGGTGAGCAAAGTACGCGCAGATGCTGCACCAATGGTGCCTGCCAAATATTGTTCGGTAAAACGCCACCACATGCCGTTGGCATTGGCATTTTCATTCAGCACCACATTATTTTGCTGACTAAACTGCTCAAAGGCTTGTCGGGTTGGAGATTCGCCTGTAATGCGTTTTGCCAGTGTGATTAAATCGCCTACTTTTAAACGCGCTACATCTTGATGTGAATAGCTGACCTCGTTGCTCATGTTCTGAGTTGGCAAAGGCTTGGTTTCATAATAAAAGAAACTTTCGGCCTGAATCTGTTCTGCCACACTTGGGCGGAAAATACGTGACACCCAAACATATAACAAAATATTTAAACCGAGCGCCCAAACCACCCCATGTGTGAGCGGGGCAAAAGATTCAAAGCCAAGCAAGGCTTCAGGGCGTAACCAGTTGATGCCTAAAGGTCCCAGCAATAAAAATTCACGGGTAAACTCGCTGAACTGACTTGGCAGGCTGCGTAAAATAGTCGGAAGTAGCAGGGTATAGGCCCACATCGCAAATCCAACAATTAAGCCTGCATAAACGCCCTGTTTACTGCCACCACGCCAATATAACCCCCCAATCAGGGCAGGGGAGAACTGTGCCACTGCACTAAAGGCCAACAAGCCAAACACAGAAAGTTGATCAATATCGTTAAAGAAGTTGAAGAACAGGAAGCCGAGCAGCATCACCGCTAAAATACAAATGCGTCGGGTGAATTTCAGTACCAAAGGCAAGCGCTTGTCATGGCGTGAGAAAATGCCCATGCGCCACAAGGCAGGCATGATCAGGTCATTACTCAGCATGATCGACAGTGCTACTGAAGATACCAATAGCATGCCTGTTGAGGCGGAGAATCCTCCCAAGAACGCCAACAGCGTCAACCAGTCTTGGTTATAACTGAGTGGCAAAGACAAAACCGCTACATCTGGGATGGCTAAATATTGCGGAGCTGCGTGCAAGGCCCAACTGGCAATGGGAACAATGGCGATTGTGGTTAAAATCAGATAAACGGCAAACCAGCGGCGCGCACCACGAATATGCTTTTCATCGCGCAGTTCGACCACAGCAACGTGGAACTGACGTGGCAAACAAATAATTGCTAAGGCCGCCAATAAAGTTTGCACCCAAAAAGTTTCAGGCACACCAAACAGTTGTACTTCATGGAAGGTAATTGAAACATCATTGGCAATTTGATGAATATTGTCAGGTGCTTCAAATACAAAGAAGAAAGCCACCGCCAGCAAGGCAAATAGTTTGACAAAGGACTCAAAGGCAACCGCGAGCATTAAGCCGCCGTGTTGCTCGGTATTGGCAATTTGTCGAGTACCAAACAGCATCGCCAAAATAGCCAATAAACCTGTCAGGAATAACACTGCATTGGTGGTACTTTCAACATTGGTGCTTTGATCTAAAACCACTGCGGCACTGAGCGCAATTGCGCGTAATTGCAGAGCCAAATAGGGGATAATTGCAATCACCGCCAAAATTGTGACCAGTGATGCCAATGGCCCGCTTTTACCATAACGTGCAGCTACAAAGTCAGCAATCGATGAAATGGCGTGGTGTTGTCGCACTCGACCTAAACGTCGCCAAATATCATAACCAACAGCGACAAACAGCAAAGGCCCTAAATAAATCGGTAAAAAGATGATCCCTTCACGAACGGCTGCGCCCGTTGCACCATAAAAAGTCCATGATGAACAGTACACCCCTAAAGTTAAGCTGAACATGAGCATGCGCCCACGTGTGCTTAAACGACTGGCGTGTTTTTCTCCATAGAAAGCACAGATAAAAAGTAATGCGATATAGAGGGCTAAAACCCCCATAATGAGCCAGCTGTTCATGATGCCTTAAAAGTATCGACAATAGGGCTATGATAGCCTATTCCATTGCCTTTGCGCTGAGGTTGATCATTTTTTTAGCGACCAAAGTCTAAATTGCAAATCGGCTCTAACATTGTTAATTTTAAGTTCGAAATAATTCGAATTAAAAATTTGCGCCTAAGGCAGGGCGCTTGAAGGAGCAGGTTATGGATGAGGTACAAGTAGAACGTATTCTACAAAACCCAAAATTCAAAGAAATGGTTCGCAGAAAAAGTAACCTAAGCTGGACATTAACAGCAATCATGTTGTTTGTGTACGTAGGTTTTATGCTTTTAGTGGGCTATAACAAAGAATTCTTATTGAGTTCAATTTCAGGTGGTGTGACGACTTGGGGTATTCCACTGGGTCTGGGCATTATCGTTTTATCTTTCATTTTGTGTGCTGTTTATTCATCAATTGCGAATGGCAAACTTGACCAGTTGAATGAAGAAGCGATGCGTGAAGTTGAAGCAATTACACATGAGAAAGGACCGCACTAAGATGAAATGGAATTCATTGAAAGCACTGGCTGCGTCTACTGTATTAATGTCAGGTATGGCATTTGCAGGACCAGATTTAGGTGCAGCAGAACAGCAGCCAACCAACTGGCCAGCAATTATTATGTTCTTGATTTTCGTTGGCGCAACTTTGTTCATTACTAAATGGGCAGCGAAGCAAACCACGAGTACTAAGGACTTCTATACCGCAGGCGGTGGTATTTCTGGTTTCCAAAATGGTCTAGCGATTGCAGGTGACTATATGTCAGCAGCATCGTTCCTCGGTATTTCCGCAATGGTGTTTATGTCAGGCTTTGATGGCTTGCTATATTCACTAGGCTTCATGGTGGGCTGGCCAATTGTATTGTTCTTGATTGCTGAGCGTTTACGTAACTTAGGTAAATATAACCTTTCTGACGTGGTATCGTTCCGTCTAGCTGAAAAGCCAGTACGTACCCTTGCAGCATTCAGTTCACTTGTTGTAGTTGCGTTCTATCTGATTGCACAGATGGTAGGTGCGGGCCAGTTAATCAAACTACTCTTTGGTTTGAACTACAACCTTGCTGTAGTAATCGTGGGTCTACTCATGATGGCTTACGTAATGTTCGGTGGTATGTTGGCAACAACTTGGGTACAGATCATCAAAGCGGTGATGTTACTTTCAGGTGCAACTTTCATGGCCTTCATGGTAATGAAAGGTGTGGGCTTCAGCTTCACTAACATGTTCGAGCAATCAATCCAAGTATTCTCTAAAGTACATGACTTGAGCTTGGCAGATGCTGCAAACATTATGGGTCCTGGTAAGTTAGCCTCTAACCCAATTGATGCAATCTCGCTTGGTCTTGCATTAATGTTCGGTACTGCAGGTTTACCACATATCTTGATGCGTTTCTTCACTGTAAAAGATGCAAAAGAAGCGCGTAAATCAGTTGTAGTTGCTACAGGTTTCATTGGTTACTTCTACCTATTAACGTTCATCATTGGTTTTGGTGCGATCCTTTATGTATCAAACAACCCACAATTCCTTGATGTTGCGAAAATGGCAGTTACTGGCAAGTTAGAACTTGTTGGTGGTAACAACATGGCTGCGGTGCACTTGTCTGACGCAGTTGGCGGTGACTTGTTCATGGGCTTCATTTCAGCGGTAGCATTCGCAACAATTCTTGCGGTTGTAGCTGGTTTGACATTGTCTGGTGCTTCAGCAATCTCTCACGACTTGTATGCTAACGTATTCAAGAAAGGTCAAACGACTCCTGAATCTGAACTTCGCATGTCTAAAATTGCAACTTTAGGCTTAGCAATCTTCGCAATGATCTTGGGTATTCTTTTCGAGAAACAAAACGTTGCGTTCATGGTAGGTTTAGCATTCTCTGTAGCAGCATGTGCAAACTTCCCAGTACTTGTATTGTCTATGTTCTGGAGAGGCTTAACGACTCGCGGTGCAGTGATTGGTGGTGTAGCAGGCTTAGCTTCAGCAGTAACCTTGATTGTATTGTCTAAAGCAGTTTGGGTAGATACGCTTCAAATTTCTGACACACCAATCAACCCATTTAACGGTCCTGCGATCTTTGCAATGCCACTTTCATTCTTCTGCTGCTGGTTGTTCTCTATCACTGACAACTCTGCGCAAGCACAAGCTGAACGTAAAGCATTCGATGCACAGTTCGTACGCTCACAAACTGGTATTGGTATCTCTGGTGCATCTGACCACTAAGGTCTGAAACACCTCAAAAAAGTCCCAGTCATGGGACTTTTTTTATGCCTGTATGTTGGCTTGAGCAAGCATGCTGGTGAGCATTTATGGATACGGTTATTGTGATATGCAATTTTGATACAGAGTGATTGCATTGCATGCGTAAATAAGCTGCTATGTTGGATGCAATATAAAAAGAATAGGCAGCAGATATATGTACATATTAGACAATGTCTGGAAAAAGTTTCGGGTTTTGCCTTCGGCATGGCTGTTGTTTTTGCAGTTTGTGATTTTGCTGCTCTCACTCTTTGCGCATCACCATATGCCCTATAAAGTCATTACGTGGATGGTGGGTGTATTGGTGTTGTTGCTCATTGCTAAAGTGATTCGACAAACGCCAATGTTGAGTATTTTGGGGCTCAGTTTTGTTTATGCGGCTTTGTTCTTTTCATTCTTTATTTTACTAGGTGTGCGGCATCCTCTTATTTTGGTGATGAGTCATGCTTGTGAAGCTGCAGCCTATTTTAGTGCAGCCTATGGCTTATTGCGTTATATGTTCCATGATCGTTATTTAACTAAAGATGAGCTGTTTGCTGCTGCAGCGGTGTTTACCTTAATCGCTTGGGGTTTTGCCTTTTTATATAGCATCTGTCAAATTTTGATTCCGCAAAGTTTTCAGAACCCAAATGCTGCAGGTTTGCAAAGCTGGCTTGATTTACTGTTTTTAAGTTTTAGTTTGCAGTCCGCGACAGGCTTATCCGACCTTATACCGATCAGTCCCGAAGCACGGGTGATTGCCATGTTGCAAATGTTCTGTGGAGTAATGTATTTGGCATTGATCGTGTCACGTTTAATCGCATTGCAGTACATTCGCCACCTACCGCATCATCACCATGATGATTCATCTGAGTAAAACGGCAGTTCAAATTTTTCATGACATATTTCAGGCATAAAAAAGACGCTCAGATGAGCGTCTTTTTTAACTTCAGTGTCTAATGTGAAATTAGAAACGGAATTTAGCGTTTACACCAACAGTTTGAGTGTCAACAGCTTCGCCTACAGCATTCGCATTTACATAGCTAGCACCTACAGCAACTGCAGGAGTGATGAAGTAGTTTACGTTCGCGCCCCAAGCAGAGTCGATAGCAACGTCAGCACTAGTTTCTGCATAAGAAGCACCAACGCTAAGAGCAGGTGTTAAGTAAAGATCAGTTTTTAAGTTATAAGCTGTGCTTTCACCATAAACTAAACCAGCTTCAAAACCAACAGCCATGTTTGTACCATCAATTGCACCTACGTACTTAGTACGTGCAGTGATTGCATCTTGATCTTCATTGATTGTTAAAGCTTCACCAACTGCTTTAACTGCACCATTTGCAATAATACCAAATGAATCAACAGCCATAGTGTCTGCAATGCTTGTATAACCTACTGCAACTAAGAAGTTAGGCGCTACTAGTGCACCAAGTTCTAAAGCGTAACGATCGCCATTGTCATCAGCAGTCGCAGCATTTTTGCCATCGTTGTGTGTGTGGCTGTAAGCAACGCTTGCATATGCTGGAACCAATTGTGTTGGTACATACGCTTCAGCTTTAGCACCATAAACGTGAGATTCTACATCAGAACGACCTTCATCACGCGGAGCATCGTATTGAGCATATTGGTAAGCTAAAGCAACGTTAGATGCTTGGTTTAAGAATGCAGCTTCAGCCAATGGACCTTTAGTCGCATCAACATTTTTGAAGTAGTAAGTACCTTGAACAGCACCAGTGAAGTTTTGGTTGTTTTCAGTAGTGTCTAGAAATTCTGATTGACCTTGAACTTCGAATTGGTACGCTTGAGCACCGGTCATGGCTAATAATAATGCAGTGGCTAAACCGAGTTTTTTCATGATAGTTACCAGTTTTGTTAAAAATGGATGAAACATTGATCATTTTAGTGTAACAAATTATTAAGTCAATGAACTAAAAGGACTTTATTTAAGAATTAAGTCCAATTGACTTTGGTGTTTAAAAAATATTCAAATAAAATTTTTGCTGTCAACCTAAAAACTGTATGGATAACAAGTCGATATGTTCGTTTTTGCAACAAAAGTAGAAATAATAAGCAAAGCATTAATTGGATTAATCGATAAATTTAATTGAAATTATCTGTAATAATAATTCTTGGAGAGTGAAGAATAACGGAAAAATTCACCTGTTTTAGGGTGAAATCATGATATTTGGGTAAAAAACAAGCAATAAAGAAGGCTTGTTTAGACTGAATTTGAGTGGAATATTTGAATTAATGTGAGTTTAGTCACATTAAATTTTAATATTTGTATAAAAATAAATCAGACTGGTTGACTAGGCTTTACATAAACTGTGATTTATTTCATAATTCCACCATGAAGTCCTACTACTTAAGTCGGGTTTGTAAATTATGTGACTTATCTCATAATTTAACCATCAAATCCTAAGCTTGGTTCATCCAGTAGTGCGATCTGATTCTCCATAATTATTTGCTTTTTATCTGCCCAACTTTCCCCAAGGTTGGGTTTTTTTTTGCATGTGAAAACGCAAATGGTTTTGCGAAAATTGCACCGATATGGTGCAGTATGAGAGTGTGATATGATCAAAACCCATAAAAAAATCCCAGTTTTCTTTCAAAAACTGGGATTTTTCGCCAAAATTTGCGGGTAAATTTAGTTTACTGCTGAGGAAAAACTAAACTCGCCCTAATGAGGTGCATTATGCACCCAAATGTTGCATCTGTAAAATATTTTCTGCATGCTGAAACATTATTTTTTGTATTTGTTGTTTTAGGTAAGTCGGCGCAGGGCATGCTTTTAGAAATTCTCTTGAATGAGATGACTTAGTTAGACGGCTTTAAAATATAAGTGAATTAATTATCTTTTTTGTAAGTAATTTAAAGATTGCTCATGTAATATAGTCGCCGATTAAGTGATCAAGTCCACGATTTTGCACAGTTATAATGACGTAGGTGAAACTTAGCATGATGATGAAATTGCGCACAGAGCATATCAGTCAGCGACTGTTGATCTCGATGATCATTATTATCGTGTCATTGCTTTTTATTTGCGTTCCTCTGATGGTGAATAGTTATCAGAGTTATCAAAAAACAAAACGTGCTTTAATTGAAATTTCTGTATTAGGCAAAGTGGCTGAACTGACCAATAGTATTTCGCGTGAACGAGCGCCTGCGAACAAAGTCATGTCGAGTTCAGCAGCTGAATTTCAGCAAAATTTACAAGAACTGAAAGCGTACCGTGCTGGCGTGGATCAGCAAGTAGAACAGACCATCAATATTTTAAGAAAAGAAAGTTTTATTATCCATGCGCATCATTTATCGCATCAATTAAAGACCGCTTTAGAACAAGGGCGTCAGGCGGTCGATGAATATGCAGCAACTCCACAGCATTTGCGTAGCTCTCAACAGATGGATCATGCGATTCAAAAAATGTTTGCGGCATGGGACAGTTCTCAGCATGTGCTGAAACACGTCATGCTCGATTCAGTGGCAAAAGACTCATCGGTATCGACCTATTATAGTGTGATTTTTGTTCTTTCAGATTTGCGTGATCAAGCGGGAAGGGTGGCATCCAATATTATTGCCGCGGTAACGTTTGCTGAAAAAATTCCTGAAACCAATTTGGCGAGCTCTTTGCAAACCCAACGCCAAGCTTATTATTTGTGGGATTTAATCCATACCATTTTGCCTGAAGCACATAAAATTCCTGAATATAATATTTTGCATGATCAATTAAAAAAGGAGTTTCTGGATGAGGGAATTCCTATCGTCAATCAATTGATTCAGCAAAGTATTGATGGGCAACCCTATTCATTGACAGGCACTGAACTCACCCAAAAATTGGTGGATAAATTCAACACTGTGGTCAGTTTGCAGTCATTTATATTAGCGCACAGTTTGCAGGTTGCGCACAAAGATTATCATCAAGCTCAGCGTATTTTCATTTTAACTCTAGTAGCGTCAATTATTTCGTTATTGGCTGCTATTTTCACCATGGTCTATGCGCGCTCAAAGGTCTTTATTCCTTTAATTCAGGCACGCAGCCAAATTTTACGCTTGGCAGCTTATGATGATGAAGCTCAAGGGACGCAAAATCCAGACAAGGTAACGCTCTTAGAGGCCATTCAAAAATTAAAACAACGCCTAGAGCAGCGTGATATTTTAGAATTTCAGCTGCGTAATATTGCCAATACCGATGCCTTAACTGGTGTTTCCAACCGTTTGGCGCTTGAGGAATACATCAAATATTTAGAACATCGACCTGAAAAATTGAGCAAAACTGGTCTGATTATTATGGATGTGGATAAATTCAAACACATTAACGATACCTTCGGGCATGTGGTAGGTGACCAAGCTTTAAAATGTATTGCCGATACTCTCAAAGCGCATGTCCGTGCCTCAGACTTGGTGGTGCGTTATGGTGGCGATGAGTTTTTGGTTTTGATTGAGCAAATAGAATTTACTGAGGCGCTGTATTTGGCAGATAAATTGCGCTGCCATATTGTGAATCAAGAAATTTTTATTCCAGAACTGAATGATTATATTCAAGTGTCGGTCAGTGCTGGCGTGGCGGTGGGTGCTGCGTCATGGAGCAGATTGTTGGAAAAAGCCGATAAACACTTATTTAGAGCCAAAGCACGTGGGCGCAATGCCGTTGCTGGTGACTAAGTCACAGTAATTGATCCACGAGCATTTCCGAAGTGATAAAAAGCCTAGAGTGAAAGATTCAGCACAAGTTTGTGCTGAATCTGTATTTAAACTTGAATGGGCTTAAAAACTGAAATAATCTATTTTAGCCTTTTAACATCGGTTTTAAGAATTTTGCGGTATGTGAAATTTTAGATTTTGCGACAGTTTCAGGTGTGCCTTCGGCAATGATTTGTCCACCGCCTGCACCACCTTCAGGGCCTAAATCGACAATCCAGTCTGCAGTTTTAATCACATCTAGGTTGTGTTCAATCACCACAATGGTATTACCCTTGTTGCGTAGCTCATGCAGGATGTCGAGCAATTTGGCAATGTCATGGAAGTGCAAACCAGTGGTCGGTTCATCCAGTACATACAGGGTTTTGCCTGTATCTCGTTTGGCCAGTTCACGCGCCAGTTTTACGCGCTGTGCTTCACCGCCAGATAAAGTTGTAGCTGATTGACCAAGGCGGATATAACCCAAGCCAACCTGATTTAACGTTTCCAACCGACGATGAATCACAGGAATGGCATCAAAGAAATGCATTGCATCTTCAACGGTCATTTCCAAAACATCAGAAATATTGCGACCTTTATAACTGACTTCCAAAGTTTCGCGGTTATAGCGTTTACCATGACAGGCATCGCAAGGCACGTACATATCTGGCAAGAAGTGCATGGCAACTTTAATCATGCCATCACCCTCACAAGCTTCGCAGCGTCCACCTTTAACGTTAAAGGAGAAGCGTCCTGCTGCATAGCCACGTGCTTTAGCTTCAGGGGTTTGCGCAAACAGCTCACGAATTGGAGTGAACAAGCCTGTATAGGTCGCGGGGTTCGAGCGTGGCGTTCGCCCAATCGGGCTTTGGTCAATATCCACCACTTTATCTAAATATTGCAAACCATCAATCGAGTCGAATTTTTCTGCGGTTAATGTAGTTGCGCCATTTAATTGTGTTGCAGCCAAAGGCAACAAAGTACGGTTAATTAGGGTGGATTTTCCTGAACCCGACACGCCTGTGACACAAGTCATTACCCCTAAAGGCAAAGTGAGATCCACTTTTTTCAGGTTATGTCCTGCTGCGCCCATTAGCTTAATTTGTTGTTCGGGATGTGGCGGTTGGGTGCGCGTTTTCGGCACTTCAATTTTTAATTTGCCCGATAAATACTGCCCTGTTAGGGAGTCTGCATGTTCGGCCAGTTCTGCATAGGTGCCTTCGGCAATAATATGTCCACCATGCACACCTGCACCTGGGCCAATATCAATAATATGGTCGGCAGCGCGAATCGCATCTTCATCGTGTTCTACCACCAACACCGTGTTACCCAAGTCACGTAAACGAATCAGGGTTTCCAACAGGCGATCATTGTCACGCTGGTGCAAGCCAATTGAAGGTTCATCTAGCACATACATCACGCCCATAAGCCCCGCACCAATTTGAGATGCCAAGCGGATACGTTGTGCTTCACCGCCTGAAAGAGTTTCGGCGGAGCGTGACAGACTTAAATAATTCAAACCCACCGACACTAAAAAGTGCAGACGTTCACGAATTTCTTTAAAGATTTTATCTGCGACTTCACCTTTAGCCCCTTCAAGATTTAAGCCTTGATAGTAGTCTTCGGCATCGCCAATCGACATTTGGGTAATTTGAGCAATGGTTTTGTCTTTCACGCGGACATTACGAGAGATTTCATTTAAACGTGAACCACCGCAGGCATCACAGGCAGCATTAGATAAATACTGCGCCAAATCATCACGTACATAATTACTTTCGGTTTCACGGTAACGACGTTCTAAATGCGGTAACACGCCTTCAAACGCAATCACACGTTTATGGTGGCGTCCACGTTCATCAGTATAGCTCAGGTCAATTTTGTCTTTATCTGTGCCATACAGGAATTTCTTTTGTGTCACGCTGTCCAGCTGATTCCATGCCGTATCGAGTGAGAGTTCATAATGTGCCGCGACTTTTTCCAGCATGCTGTAATAATACGGACGCTGTCTGTCCCAGCCGCGAATTGCGCCCTGACTAATCGACAGTTCAGGGTTTGGAATCAATTTTTCCGCACTGAAATGGCTACGTGTCCCCAAACCATCACAAGTTGGACAAGCGCCAAAAGGGTTGTTAAATGAGAACAGGCGCGGTTCAAGTTCTGCCACGGCACGGTCACATTGCGGGCAAGAGTGCTTGGCCGAAAAAATACGATCAGGTTGTTCCGCATTCATCCACGATAAAATGGCTAAATCGCCACCTAAACGCAGTGCAGTTTCAAAGCTTTCGGCAATACGGTTGCCCAAATCATCTCGGACTTTAAAACGGTCTACCACTACCTCAATCGTGTGTTTTTTCTTTTTGTCGAGTTCAGGCGGTGGGTCAATGTCCATGACTTCGCCATCCACTCGGGCGCGTACAAAACCCTGACTTTGTAGCTGTTCAAACAAATGCACATATTCGCCTTTACGCTCACGAATCACCGGTGCAAGCAGCATCAAAGCAGTGCCTTCTTCCAGTCCTTTTACCGCATCAACCATTTCTGATACGGTTTGTGCCACCATCGGCAAGTCATGTTCAGGGCAGTACGGTGTACCGACACGGGCATACAGTAAACGCAAATAGTCGTAAATTTCGGTAATGGTACCCACCGTTGAGCGTGGGTTATGACTTGTCGATTTTTGCTCAATCGCAATTGCAGGGCTTAGACCTTCAATTGAATCGACTTCAGGTTTTTCCATTTGTGATAAGAACTGGCGTGCGTAGGCAGAAAGCGATTCGACATAGCGACGTTGCCCTTCTGCATACAAAGTATCAAATGCCAGTGAGGATTTTCCTGAACCAGATAAGCCCGTAATCACCACAAATTTATCGCGTGGAATATCAAGGTTCACGTTTTTTAGGTTATGGGTACGTGCACCTCGAATACGGATATGACTTTGGCTCATAAAAAATTCTCGAAATTCTACAAATGAAAAACTTATATATGATAGCGCATGAAAATTGTTCAAGTGTTATTTTTCACGCTTTATCAGTCATGGCTTGTCGCACTGTATAGAGAAACGCCAATACAGTGCGCACTTAAAGTGACTAAGGTTTAAACTTGGTCTAAGCCTAGCCATTGACGCTGATGGTAAGCACTGTCCCAGAATAGCCATTCTAGTTTTGCCGCTTTGGTATAGGCCTGATGCATTTTTTCAATGGTGTCGGCATCACAGCGCGCAGCAATACGGTCAATGGTCTGAATTACATTGTTGACTGCACTATGGAATTCTTCGCCTGAATAGGTATCTACCCAAGCCTGATACGGATTATTCGGTACTGAATTATTGACGATGTCTTTGCCCACTTCTGCATAAATCCAGAAACATGGCAGCAATGAAGCCAATACCACAGGATAACTTTCTGACCACGCTGTTGCGAGCAAATAAGAGGTGTAATGATGGCAGGCGAGGGTCAGTGGGGTGCTTTCAAATTCCTGTTTGGAAATATCAAATGCTTGCATAAAGCTGTCGTGTAAGGTGCGTTCAACCACAATTGCAATTTTGGCTGCTTCCGAAAATTGAATAATATCATCGGCATCAAAAGCTTTGGCAGCACAGACAGCCAGCGCACGACCATAGGCAATTAAGTAATGTGAATCTTGAATCACATAATGACAAAACGCAGCTTTGCTTAATGTACCTTGCGCCAGTTCCTGATTAAATGGCAACGCCAGTGTTTTTTGATAGAGCGCAAGGTTACGCTGCCAAGCCTCTTGAGAAAAGCGCATGTTGGATTTCCATTTGAATTTTATTGATGCAGATACCATTGCATATCTGTACGGTGATCACAACTGATCAATATTGAAATAGCGCAGTTGGGGCGAAATCCATCACAACAAAAAAATCATACGAAGAATTTTGGCGAAGTTGAGAAAAAAGCGTCATAATTGCGGCATAAAATTTTACATTCTCAGCTTTTGTCCGATTTAAAATTTGGACAATTCAAATTTCAGAATTTTTAGATTTGTTGTTGCTCACCCAAAGCTATGCTTGGCTTTTGTGGTGCAGATTCGACAGATAAAAAATTCAGATCAAAATATATCGATAGGTCGTTTGTCATGATGAAACATTTTGGTTTCTCAATCGTATTTTCGATAGTGTGTCTTGCGCTATCTGCATATTGGGGCTATACCCATGGCCCAGAAGCAGGTGTGCAGACCATGCTCACCGCACTGACCATCACCGCAATTTTGGCGATTATGGAAGTGTCGTTGTCGTTTGATAACGCGGTGGTGAATGCGTCAGTGCTGCGCGGTTGGGATCATTTCTGGAAAATGCTGTTTTTAACCGTGGGGATTATCATTGCAGTTTTTGGTATGCGTTTAATTTTCCCTGTGGTCATTGTGGCGGTCACTGCCGATATGGGCATGATGGAAGTGGTGCAACTGGCATTGAATGATCCGAAGCAATATTCGGCTAAACTGATGGCACATCACCCTGAAATTGCTGCTTTTGGTGGCGCATTCTTGTTGATGGTTTTCCTAAACTTTTTCTTGGATGATGAAAAAGACACGCACTGGTTTAGATGGTTTGAGCGTCGTTTGAGCAATCTGGCAAGCGTGCCTGCCATGTCGGTATTTTTGGCCTTAGTGACTTTGTTAATCATGGCGGCCAATGTGGTGGAAGATAAGCGCCTTGTGGTGACGATGGCGGGTATTTGGGGCATCGTGATTTATATTGGCGTACAAGTGCTGAGTCACATGTTGGGCGGTGAACCAGAGGTCGATGAACAGGGCAATGCTGTGCGTCATGACGAAAATGGCGTACCGACAGGCGTGGTGAAAGCGGGTATTGGGGGCTTTTTATATCTGGAAGTGCTAGATGCCTCGTTCAGTTTTGATGGTGTCATTGGTGCATTTGCAATCACCTCTGATGTGGTGATCATCATGTTAGGCTTGGCGATTGGTGCAATTTTCGTGCGTTCGATGACGATTTATTTAGTCGAAAAAGGCACGTTGGATGCCTATATTTACCTTGAACACGGTGCGCACTATGCGATTGGTGCGTTGGCCTTTATTATGATTGCCAGCGGTACAGGCTTGCATGTGCCAGAAGTGGTGACAGGTTTAATTGGTGTTGCCTTTATTGTTTGGGCGGTGATTGCATCTATTCAATTTAAAAAACGTCAGGCAAAAGCGGGTTAATGCTATGGTGATGCCCGTTGCTGTATTGCCGCGAAATCACAGAGCAATACGGTGATGAAGACTGTATAAAATATAAATTTGGGTGCACAACGTTGCGCCCTTTTTTATTGAAAAAGTAGGGTCTGTTGAATAAACATCGGGAAAAATCAGCATCCTTAAGCTGAATGTTGTAGGATATCTGCAAATTCAAAATTATTTAGTTTTAGTCGATTGATATGATGAATGCCTTAGAACGCCGCTCGACCTTTGCTTTAAGCAGTATTTTTGCATTGCGCATGTTGGGTCTGTTCATGATTATTCCTGTATTTTCAGTAGCAGGGCAGTCATATCAATACTCAACTCCTGCACTGATTGGTCTTGCCGTTGGTGTTTATGGACTCACCCAAGCCATTTTACAAATTCCGTTTAGCTTAATTGCAGACCGTTATAGCCGTAAGCCATTGGTGGTTTTTGGCTTATTACTGTTTGCTTTGGGTGGTGCAATTGCAGCCATGTCTGACACCATTTATGGCGTGATTATTGGTCGTGCCATTGCAGGTGGTGGCGCAGTATCTGCCGTGGTGATGGCATTACTGGCCGATGTGACCCGCGAAGAAAACCGCATGAAAGCCATGGCGGTGATGGGGATGAGTATCGGTATGTCCTTTGTGGTGGCCTTTAGTTTAGGGCCATGGCTTACGGGCTGGGTTGGTATTTCAGGGTTATTTTGGGTCACCACAGTGATGGGACTAGCAGCGATTCTCATGTTGTTATTGGTGCCTAAAGTCACGCGTCATCATCGTAATTTTCAGCAAGGCTATATCACTCAGTTAAAGCAAGTCCTGAAAATGGGCGATTTAAACCGTCTGCATGTATCGGTATTTACCCTACATTTATTGCTGACTGCCATGTTTATTTATGTGCCTTCGCAATTAATCCAATTTGCCGATATTCCTTTGCAGCATCACGGCTGGGTATATTTGCCATTGTTGTTGGTCAGTCTGTTCGTGGCATTTCCAAGTATTGTTTTGGCAGAAAAATATCGCAAAATGCGTGGCATTTTCCTGACCGCGATTGCAGGTATTATTTTAGGGCTGTTGGTGCTGATTTTCGGGTTTGAATCGAAATACATCCTTTTATTGGGTTTGGGTTTATTCTTTATTGCCTTTAACGTTATGGAAGCCTTATTACCTTCGTGGTTGTCAAAGGCTGCACCAATTCAATCTAAAGCCACCGCGATGGGTGTAAATGCCAGCAGTCAGTTTTTGGGTGCATTCTTTGGTGGGATGATTGGCGGACAATTATTGATGCTCAACCACACCGCAATGGGTTGGAGTATTTTGACCGCGATTGCTATAATTTGGCTATTCGTTAGTTTTGGATTGGCGCAGCCGCGCTATCTTTCGTCTTTGGTGTTGCGTTTGCCTGAGAACCGAGAAACAGATGAATGGACTTCTCAACTTTTGGCAATTCGTGGTATTGAAGAGGTCGTGGTGATGTCTGACCAGCAAGTGGCTTATGTGAAAGTGGATAAACAGCAAATTGATGATGCTGCGCGACAACAATTAACGCACTTGTTTGGGAAAGAGGTAGCCATTTAAGCATAACTCTTATAAAGTAAATAATAGAAACAAATAGGAAGAAAACGTCTAATGCGTGGTGTAAATAAAGTCATTTTAGTGGGTACTTTAGGTCGTGATCCTGAAACAAAAACTTTCCCAAATGGTGGTTCTCTCACTCAATTTTCTATCGCAACCAGTGATGTCTGGACAGACAAAAACACAGGTGAGCGTAAAGAGCAAACAGAGTGGCATCGCATTGTTTTACATAACCGTTTAGGCGAGATTGCACAGCAATATTTACGCAAAGGTTCTAAAGTATATATTGAAGGTTCATTGCGTACGCGTCAGTGGACAGACCAAAATGGTCAAGAGCGTTACACCACTGAAATTCGTGGCGATCAAATGCAAATGCTCGACTCTGCTAACCGTGGACAATCTGACCAGCAAGATGGTGGCTTTGCTCAACCACGTTTTAACAATAACCAAGGCGGTTATGGCAATCAGAACCAAGCTCCAGCCACAGGTTATGCGAATCAAAATCAAGGCGGTTTTAACCAAAATCAGGGTGGTGGCTATGCCAACAATAACCCAAGTGGTTTTGCACCGAAGCCACAAGCTGCGCCTGCAACCGCACCTGCAGATTTAGATGATGATTTGCCGTTTTGAATCATACTAGAGATAGCCATTTGATTCAAAATGGAAAATCATCATCCAAACCCTTTGTTTCGACAAAGGGTTTTTTATGCAGATATTTAGCAAATATCTATTTTCTCGATTAAATTTCAAACTATGATAGGATTTATAATTCATAAATCCGATTATTTTTATAAAAAAGTACTGTTTTACCGATTCTTTAGATTTTCGTATTCTAGCAACACAAGATAAGCAATCCCCGAAACGAATTGAGGAGTCATCCATGAGTTTAATCAATACCCAAGTCAAAGCATTTAACGCAACCGCTTACCACAATGGTCAATTTATTGACGTATCTGAGCAAGACTTTATTGGTAAATGGTCAGTGGTGTTTTTCTACCCTGCAGATTTCACCTTTGTTTGCCCAACTGAACTTGCCGATTTAGCCGATCAATATGCTGAATTCCAAAAAATGGGTGTGGAAATTTACTCAGTATCTACAGACACACACTTTACCCATAAAGCATGGCACGATACCTCAGAAGAAATTAAAAAGATTCAATATCCAATGATTGGCGACCCAACTTGGACATTGTCTAAAAACTTTGAGGTGCTGATTGAAGCAGAAGGTTTGGCAGATCGTGGTACTTTCGTGATTGACCCTGAAGGTAAAATCCAAATTGTAGAAATCAATGCAGGCGGTATTGGTCGTGACGCGCAAGAGTTGTTGCGTAAAGTAAAAGCAGCGCAATATGTGCATGCACACCCTAGCGAAGTTTGCCCTGCCAAGTGGAAAGAAGGCGATGCAACCCTAGCACCATCTATTGATTTGGTGGGTAAAATCTAATCGAATCATCGCACTCAATTTTAAAAATCCAGAACCTCGCTTCTGGATTTTTTATGCTCATGATTTGTTTAACCATGTATAAGTTTCAGCAAGATTATTCCATTCTTGCAATGCTGTATGCCAAATTTGCACTAGGTTGTGGTGCGATGAGCGATTAAGATCAAAACATCTATTCTCCTAGCAATAGGTGTAACACATGAAAAAAATAATCGGTTTATATCGCAACCAAAACATGCATTGGGTGGGCGATGGTTTTCCAGTCAAAAATCTATTTTCTTATGACCGTTTAGGGCAGGCGATCAGTCCATTTTTACTCTTGGATTATGCAGCGCCGTATCATTTTGATGCGACTACCGCACAACATGGTGTTGGTTCGCATCCACATCGCGGTTTTGAAACGGTGACGCTTGCCTATCGGGGCGAAGTGACGCATAAAGATTCGGCAGGTGGTGGTGGCACCATCAAAACAGGCGATGTGCAGTGGATGACAGCAGGTGCGGGTGTGGTGCATGAGGAATTTCACTCCAAAGACTATGCAGCACAAGGCGGATTGTTTGAAATGGTGCAGCTTTGGGTGAATTTGCCTGCCGCAGACAAAATGACATCGCCACGTTATCAAGCCATTGAATCTCAAAATATTCCGAAAATTGAGTTTGAAAATCAGGCGGGGCATTTACGCATTATTGCAGGTCAGTACGCAGAGCAATCTGGGCCTGCCAGCACCTTTAGCCCTGTCAATGTTTGGGATGGACAATTGAAAGCTGCACAGACCCAAGCGCTGCATGTGCCGGTAGATCACAATACTTTATTGGTGGTGTTGGCAGGTGAAGTGCGGGTCAATGGCAGTCAACTTGTGCAAGATCACTCAGTGGTGTTATTTGCTCAAGATGGCGAAGCGTTAATTCAGCTTGAAGCACTGCAAGATACGCAATTTTTAGTGCTGACAGGCAAGCCATTAAATGAACCCATTCAAGGCTATGGTCCATTTGTCATGAATACCAAGCAGGAAATCATTCAAGCTTTTGAAGATTTTAATCAAGGCAAGTTTGGTGAAATTCCGATTCAACATCAAGCGGGTTAAGCTTTAAAAAATCTTAGCCAAGAAAAAAGCCTCATGTCGATGTCCCGACCGAGGCTTTTGTTGTTCTGGCGCTGTCAAATTTCTAGTTTTAGCGGATTGATCATATTCCTTATGATAATTATATGTGATGTAGTTATCATTTTTGTGCTTGGTATCATAGCGTTTAGAGATTTATTTGTAAAACGAAAATTATAAAATTGGTGAATTTATCTACATGGTTTAGAACACTATTTATAGTATTAAAGAAATAATATAAATAAATTCTAAGGCTTATTTAAGCACTTTCTGATTGTTAAAAAATGTAATCATATTGCCAATGTACTTTGTGTTGTTTCTCTGTGAAAAGTACACAATCTGGTAGTTTTTAATAGCTCATTTTCCTTAGGCATGGTTCATAATTTCATAAAGTATGTAAAAAGATGGATGATCGGTTTGGATATCGCAGTGATCGGTAGTGGTATGGCTGGACTGGCTACCGCAAGAATTCTTAAAGATGCAGGGCATAACATTACAATTTTTGAGGCGCTGCCTGGTCGTGGAATGGACAGTCATAGCATCGAATTTGAGGATGGTTTAATTGATGCGCCGTTACGGGTCATGAACCCACATTTGTGGAAAAACACCCTCAGCTTGGCCACACATTTAGGCATTAAAACTTATCCTGTGCGTACTTATATGGCGTGCAGTTGGTTATTTGAAGATCGTACCGAAACTTGGCTGACCACAAGCCGTACCCGTATTGGTAATTTCCCAATCATTAACAACCGTAAAGGCATACAACAATACGGCTGGCGTTTGGTAAAAGGCATGTTGCAGTTAAAAACAGCCATCGCTAAATTTTTCAAATCTAAAAACCAAGACATTACCCTTGCGGAATTTATCAACCGTAACGAAATTGAAGAAGTGTTTTGGCATGGTGCAGTGATGCCAGTGCTTTACACCATTTGTACTTGTGACCCTAAAACCATTGGTGAATGGCCAGCAAAACCATTGTTGGTATTTTTACGCCAATTGACTGATGGTGATGCATTATTGCGTTTACAAGGTGGCACGCCTGCATTGGTTGATAAGTTGATTGAAGGTATTAATATTCAAAGTGGTGCAGCGATTACTCGTGTTCATCAACAAGAAGATGGTGTAATTGTTGAAAATTCTGAGGGTCAGTCGCAAACATTTGACCGTGTGGTGATTGCAACACCAACCACTAAAGTCCAAGACTTCTTGGACAATCAACAATTTGCAGAAGATATTGAATTGCTTAAACAGTTCAAATTCGAGCAGGGTGATTTGGTGATTCACACTGATCAAACGGTGATGCCGCCAAAACGTAAAGATTGGTCTGTTTTAAGTTATATGATGGATCGTAAATTTACTCGTCAGCAATTTACGGTATGGCTTAACTCGATCGAACCAACTTTGGTCGGTAAATCGCCAGTGTTCCAAACATGGCGTCCAGTTACACCAATTGATCCGAAAAAGATCATTTCAACGGTAACTTTAACCCGCGCTGTGGTGGATTCAAAGACAGTGGCATTAAACAAAGAGTTGCAGCAGCGCCATCACCAAGACAATCGTAAAGTGTTCTTCTGCGGTTCATGGTCGTGCGATGGTTTACCAATTTTAGAATCTGCAGTGACTTCCGCTATGCATATTGCAGAAATTTTTGGTGCACCATTACCGTTTATTGATTTAAAACCACAAGTTGAGGTTGCGCCGCAATTAGGTTATTAAGTTTAGGGTCTGTTGATATTTCATAAATGGTTTGTGCTGTAGGCTAAAACTGAGCAGATCAGGCATGAAACGCAGGGAATAGCGAGACTATTGCCAAGTTTCATAACGCAATCTGAGAAAGTTTTAGCCACATGAGCAAAAACAAAGCACTGCTTTGTTTGCTGCGCAAGGGAACAAGCATATTTTTTGCTGCTATTGCGTTATGAGTCAGTCATTTAGAATGACTAAATTTCCTGCCTCATGCCTTATATCAGCTAAAAAATATGCGTTGTCGCAAACATAGATGAATTATCAACAGCCCCTCTTTTTTGAATTAGACTGAGTCAGTATGAAATGGCAACAGGCGATACGACAGCATTTTCCAAAACATAAATATGCCATTCAAGCGGCATATTTGGGAGATACTTCCGCACTGCCGTGGAGCAATTTAGGTTATTGGTCAGATGCAGTGGGATCTGATTATCCCGCTGCATGTCAAAATTTAGCAGCGCATTTGGCCGCAGCAGTGCATTTAAATTCAAAAGATGTTGTACTGGATTTAGGCTGTGGGCAAGGTGCCAGTCTTAAATATTGGTTGGAACACTATCAAATACAACGACTTGAAGCTGTTGAGCTACAAGATCATCATGTGCAGTCGATTCGACAACATTTAAATTCAAATATTAAAATTCACGCTGCTTCATTTTTAAATTTAAAAGCACTTTTTCCACAACCACGTTTTGATGTGGTGTTCTGTATTGATGCGGCATATCACAGTCATTTGAATTCATTTTTAAGTCAGGTCAGTGCGGTTTTGAATTCAAATGGACGTTTGGGCTTTCATTATTTAATTTGGGCAGAACAAGCGCCAACGCATGCGTTCAAACAGCTGCAATATCGTGCCTTATTAAAATCTGCCGATGTCAGTTTTAAAGATCTAATGTCCGAAAGTCAGCTTCGAGCGGTCTTGGCACAGTTTGAATTTAAACAGATTCAGGTGGAAGATTTGTCGGCACAGGTTTTGGCGGGTTTTGCTGATTATGTGCATCAGCATCTCAAGCATCAAATTCAAACGCGAGATGCAGACTGGTTTAAAATTGCCATGACCGCACGTTTATGTGCCAAGCTCTATGCAGATGGCTGGATTAAATATGTGCAGGTGAGTGCGGAAAAAGCTTAATCTATTGTAATGAGCTGTTAGATGATGGGATTTTTCGGTGTTTAGTTGTCCATGCTTAGCTTTAAATCCTACCCACCACATGAAACTGCTTCGGTAAAATTTTTGCGCCACACGTCAATTGATCTCCGACATAAGCCACGGCTTTATCATCAAAAAGAATATGATCGTGACTTTTTATAATCGTGGACCAACGCTGGCACTTAGGGCAGAAATGTCCATCACCCGCCACTAAAAATAAATTTCCCATTTGAGAAACACGCATTTGGTTGGCAAGGATGATTCCACCATGATTGGTCATGGAATGATGCGTTGCAAAGCTTTGAGCCATGAGGTCTTCCTTAAACTGGAAAATTTTAGAGAAGCATTGTTTTAATACTCAATTTTCTAAGACTTATAATTTTAAATTTTTATTTTAATTCACAAAAATATTTTTAAATGTCAGTCTATATGGATGAAACATCAACAAAATAGACCATCAATATAAAAATACGATCTGAAATATGTGTACAGCATTCTAAATCATAAAATACATTTAACAAGTGAAAAGTCACAATCTTGTATTGCAATTGAAGTTTTGCAGATACATCGAAGCCCTAAATAAATTGGAGATTCGAGCAGCATGAGGAAGATAAAAATATACGTTTATAGAAACAAAAAACCTCATAAATTAAAAACTTATGAGGTTTAATATGGTGCCGGCACACGGATTCGAACTGTGGACCTACTGATTACAAGTCAGTTGCTCTACCAACTGAGCTATGCCGGCGTTGTGTAGAGAATTTTACAGAATTTTTACGTGTGCGCAAGCCAAAAAGTAACCGTTTAATGCAGGGCATAGAGTTTTTGAAGATTTTGTACACAGTATTTTGGCGCGTTACAAACGAGGAAATCACATAGAAGGTTTTGTATGAAATGAGCCCAGCGGGTGGGCTCATTGAAGAAAATAACTTGAAATGAAGTGTGAAAAGCGATTATTTATTTCTTAAGATGCGATCTAAATCCTGTGCACATTCTTCTAAGGTAAAGGCCATATCAAGTTGCATTTGTGGTTTGAGTTCATTTGCGAGCGTTCTCCATTGTTCAATTAGGCGGATGGCTTTTTGAATCTTATGTTTGTTAATGTCTTTAGCGATGGTAGGCGTGTATCCTCCACGTTTAGCATTTTTAATTTGTTTGACATAATTTTGGCTGTTATTCATGTTCGCTCCCGAATAGCAGTTATATATGTTAGGCATTTTCATGCCTTTATTATGCTAAAGCTTAATGATGACCCTTTTATGTAGAAATTGAATCTTTAAAAATAAAATTGAAAAAAGGTTTTGATAAAAAACAATAAATTTCTTCACCTCTCCTTTTTTGACGGCATAACTCAGTTGTAGCATAGCGATTGAAGATTGTCTTGACTGCAGAGTAACGCAATGTGTCATGTTTGTTGATTTTTCATCAATAGAGGGATTGAGGATTATCAAAATTGGCGATGGAGATGGTCTTAACTGCAAATTCCGTTTATCGCTTTATCCATTTTACGCTCTAGATAATTGCCAAGTTGCTGATTAGAATAGCGCCACTATAAAAATCGCAACGATAATAACAATGCAAAGTTCACTCTTTGCTGTATTAGAAAAATTTGGCTTAAGCCCTCAACACCGCACAATTCATATCCAGTTTTCTAATTCAGCCTTAAATCATCAGGTCTTTTTGCAGTGCGTTTATGGTCAGCATGCCATCAACCAAGGTTTGCAGATGGATGTCTTATGCCTCTCACCGCATGCAAATTTGCCGTTGAAACAATTTATTGGCAGTCGGGTGGCTGTAGATCAACTCACCGATCAAGGCGAATTATTTCGACATAGCGGCATTATTACTGCAGCAGCGCAAGGGCAAAGTGATGGCGCGCTCAGTCTCTATAAATTGCAGATTCAGGATGCAACGGCTTTGTGGCATAAACGCCGCAACAGTCGGGTATTTATGAATAAAACTGTGGTGGAGGTGAGTGAAATTCTGTTTAAAGAATGGCAAGACCGCAGTGCATTATTTGCTGCAAGTTTAAGTTTAGATTTAAGTGGTCTCAGTCAGCGTTATGCAGTTCGACCTCTCATCATACAATCCAACGAAAGCGATTATGAGTTTTTAACCCGTTTGTGGCGTAGCGAAGGCATCAATTGGTTGGTGGATGAAAAACAACCTTGGGTTGAGTATTTTTTAACGCCTATGGATACACAAAAATTAAGACTGATTGAGCAGAATAGTCATTATCAGCCCTTAAAACGTAGACGAGTGGCATTTCAGCGTACAAGTGCAATCGAGCAGCGGGATAGCATTTACACTTGGATGGCACAGCGTAACCTGCAACCCACTGAAGTACAGTTACAACGCTGGCAACCCGATCTTTTGGCACAGGACCAAAATTCAGTACAGTTCACATCGCCCTTACAAAGTAGCACACAAAATAGTGAAGCTTTAAGTTTAGAACAGGCGTGGTGCGTGAGTCCTGCGTGGATGCAAGACTTAACTGGGCAAGATCAGGTGACAGCTGCAAGTACCGAACAATTAGAACAATTAGAACAATTGGGACAACAATTGGCTCAGTATTATGATTTGCAGGCAAAATATTTTTCCGCGCAAAGTAATTTACGTGATGCGCAAGTGGGGTATTGGTTTGAATTACACGGGCATGCTGAAATTGATCAACATCCCCAAACTGAACGAGAGTTTTTAATACTGTCCAAACAGTTTTATAACCAAAACAATTTAGCACCTGAATTACAACAGCATTTTTTGAGTCTGCTGCAACAAAGTCAGTGGACATTTCAGTTACCGTTGGAGGGTGATCCTCAACAATTTTGTCAATTGAATTTGATTCGACGACATATTGCGCTCGTTCCAGAGTTTAATCCATTACTGCATCGTCCCGTGGCTTATCCACAGCGCGCTAAAGTGGTTGGACCTGAGGATGAAACCGTGCATGTAGATGCGTGGGGGCGTATTAAAGTTCGGTTTTTATTTACCCGAAGTGATGACCACTTGCATGATGGTGGTGCGGGTGCCAACGACAATGAGAGCGATTCGGCGTGGGTGGATGTACTCACACCGTGGGCAGGTGAGGGTTATGGTGCAAGATTTCACCCACGTATTGGTGAAATTGTGGTGGTGGATTTCTTTGATGGCAATATTGATCGTCCTTTTGTGGTTGGACGTTTACATGAGGCAGAACGACAACAGACACAATTCGATACAGTTGGAACTCTACCCGATACCAAATACTTGAGCGGGATTCGTTCACAAGAAATACGTGGTGCAGGGTTTAACCAACTTCGCTTCAATGACACCACCAAACAATTCAGTGCGCAATTGCAGAGTAGTCATGCTGCGAGTCAGTTGAATTTAGGATATTTGAGCCATCCAATGCGGCAGGAGGATTCAATTGGGCGCGGCGAAGGCTTTGAATTAAGAACTGATCGGTGGGGAGCTGTGCGTGCAGGTGCAGGCTTACTGCTTTCAACTCATCCACAAGCACAGGCACAAGCGTATCATTTAGATGCGAGTCCTGCCAAAAGGCAATTGGAGTCCAGTTTAGCGGCAAGCAAAGGCTTAAGTGAGTTGGCACAAAATCAGCAAACAGATCCTTTGGAAACACTGGAGCATCTCAAAGAATTTTTAAATCAAATTGAACTAGAAGATCAAACTAAAGCGGCAAGTTTTAAGCAGGCGGTTATGATTCTTTGTGCGCCCAACTCAATTGCAGTTTCAACTCAGCAAGATTTACACCTTTCTGCAGATCAACATATTCATCAAAGTGCCGCAGGCAGTATTAATGTTTCTACCCAAAAATCTGTGATTACACATGCACGCGATAAAATCAGTTTATTTGCAGCGGAGCAAGGTATACGTGCTTTTGCAGCCAAGGGTAAAGTCGAAATTCAGGCACAAGATGGTGCTATAGATGCAATTGCACGCCAGAAAATCAAGCTGATTTCTACGGAAGATCGGGTGGAAATTACCAGTCCAAAAGAAATTGTGCTAACGGCAGGTGGTTCACAAATCAAAATTAATTCAAAAGGTGTTTTTGTGAGTACTTCAGCTAAATTTGAGGCGAAAGCAGGACAGCATTGTTTTGAGGGTGGGGAGAAGATTATTGAAGAAAAAATAAGCTTGCCTAAGTCACCAACGTTATTCAGTAATAAAATTAATTATCAGTGGAATCAGCCCTCTACAGGAGAAAAAGAAATCTTTGTTTTAGATAAATTGAATGGAAAGCTCATTAAAACTAATAAATCTATATTAAATGAAAATAATCAATTGAGTACGTTACGCTTTTATACCTCTCAACCGACAGACTTTGTTGCTTTAGGCTTCGCGTCTTTATATACACAACTGATCCAAGAATCGAATCTTGACAATATAGATGAACTAATGGATGAGGTCACGGAGATTAACTCTGAGGACGATGTATATGCTGAAGAGGAGGTTAAGTAATGAGTAATTTAGTTACAGTAATCTCAAAAATTTATGATGCCTCTGGGAAATATGTTATCAATTTAAACGTTAAATCGCGTTATAAAGGTTCATCAAGAGAAAATTCAAAAAAAACAGATAAAGAGGGATTATTTATATTTCAAGGTTCGCCTAATCGAACTGTAGAAATTTTGGCAAAGCCTCCTAATGCTAAAGATTATATTGTGATTAAAACGCTTAACTCATCTCTTGTTTCTTCTAGAAACAATCCTCTAAAAGTATTTTTACCTAAAAGCATAGAAGAATATCGGAAAGAAAAAATTACACCTAGCTCAAAAGGAATTGTCACAACTTTATTTAAAGTCATAGATTGTAATGAGAAAGTTTTAATTAATTTCCCTGTGAAATCTCGTCCCAAAGGAAGACAAAGTTCATTTGAACGTACGACAGATGAGCAAGGAATTGTAGAAGTACTTTCTTCACCCAATCGGGACATAGAAATTCTAGTTTTGAATTTGGAAGATAAATTTGTACTGAAAAGTACTATTAACTCAGAAAATGGCTCTCAAACACCGATCATAATTAAATTAGATGAGCCTTATGAAAATTTTATAAGTAAGACATTCATAAGTCTTTTGGATCGTAATCATCAAGATTATGTGGTTGAAAATACCAAAGTGGAAATTGTTGCGTTAGGTACTCAAACTAAAAAAATTCTTTCTATATCCAATGGAAAAATTCCTGTTCAAAGCAGGATTGGTGAGAAAATTCAGATTACTGTATTTAAGCCAGATGGCTCTCCTTTAAGCCCAGAAACTTATTTAGTAAAAAGCTTAAAACAAAATAATGTTAAATTGGTTTTGGATGTGGATGTCGTTAAAGGTAACACTAATCAGGATAAGCCAACCATAAATAAAAGAATAGATAACGCAGAGTGTGCTTGTAATAGAGATATCACTGTAGAAGAATTTAAGAAGATTACAAATACTTCGACTGCATTAAGTTTTTTAAATGATTTGAATCAACAATTTAAAAAATTAAGTATGAATAGGTGTTTAGAAAAAGCACATTTTATCGCACATACATTACATGAAACTGCGGGTTATAGACTTATGGAGGAAGGGCTAGGAGGAAAGTCGGAAAGTGAGGTTTATGATGGATATAAAGGTAGGGGCCTAATGCAAATTACCTATAAATCAAATTATGAGGGATATGGTAAAGCTATTAATGAGAACTTTCTAGGAGCCAATAAAGTACGTATTGCTAAGGAGAAAAAACATGCGGTAGGTTCGGCGGTGTGGTATTGGCTTCATTCTAAATCAGGTGGCTTAACTCCTTATGCACTAAATAATGATTTGATAGCCACATGCTCTTTAATTAATGGGGGATATAATGGTTTCGATGATAGAGAGAACTACTTAAAAAGAGCTATTTCCGCTTTCAATATTAAAGAATGTGGATATCTTAATAAAAAAATAATAGCCACGTTGGACTCATATTTGAGTTTTGAGGAAAGTTCTATTGCGCAGAATAAAAGTGGTGAAAGCTTTGGTTGGGGACTATGGAATGATCCACTAGGTAAAAAAAAGGGAAAAATTAAAAATTTAAACGAAGCAAAAAAAGGATATATGCGTTTTCTTGAAATGACTAAAACGACAACCTTTCCATTTGGTACTAAAAAAGAAGGTGGGCAGATAGTGAGTCGAAAGCGTTATGGTTATGCGGCGAATGCTGCGAAATTATTTGCTGAAAAAAGGTTAAAAGAATTATGAGAATTTTCTTTATTTTGTTATTTATTTTAGTTTCTTGTACACAGGTTTATTCTTCAGAAAAAGATTACTATTGTTTTAGTAAGCTGTCATTAAAAAGTAAACATGTATTCTTTTCCGAATTGGTTTGATACTCTCTCCACCCATTGCTCTATTTTATCAGCTGTCATGACTTGAAAATCTCGCCAATAATATTTCATCTGCTTCCA
>NZ_VOXY01000009.1:0-95509 GCF_013420525.1 Acinetobacter sp. YH01003
ACCTCGATTGCGTATAATGAACATTGATGTTAAATGCCACTTAGTGTTACTTGCCTATTCTAACATCCTTGATAACTGAACGAGTAAGTTATCAAGGACGTGGCAAGTAACATAATGTAGAGATTATGCGCAATGGTATTGTTAGAAACCATTTAAAGTGTCTGTATTCTCACCAATAAAAATGTCTGGTCTATGATGCGCATCAACATCATGGACTGGATATAAACTTGAGATGCTGATCACTATGTCTGACAAGGAAATACAACGTCTTGCAGTCCTGCAAGATGTTCGAGATCAACGTATTACACAAGTCCGTGCTGCAGAAATTCTGAATCTTTCAACACGCCAAATTACTCGATTATTGCACAAGCTCAATCAAGACGGTGTTTCAGGTCTGGCACATGCCAGTCGTGGTCAACCGGGTCATCGTCGTCATGATGACTTGTTAAAATCAAAGTGCCTTTCCATTATTTCTGAACATCTGCTGGGCTTTGGTCCCACCTTGGCGCATGAGAAGCTCAACAGCATGTTTGACCTGAATATCCCTGTAGAAGCGCTTCGGCGCTGGATGACTGCAAATGGTCTCTGGATTCCGCGATTCAAGCGCCAGAAACGTCCATATCAACCTCGATATAACCGCGATTGCTTTGGTGAGCTAATCCAGATTGATGGCTCATATCACGATTGGTTTGAAGGACGTGACGCTAAATGCTGCTTGTTGGTTTATATTGATGATGCCACTGGAAAGCTGTTGCATCTGCGCTTTTGTGAGGCCGAAACGACCTTTGATTATATGCTTTCAACCCGAGCCTACATTGAGCAATACGGCAAGCCTTTGGCCTTTTATAGCGATAAACACTCAGTATTTCGAGTCAATCAGAAATCCAAGCAAGACAGCCAGATCACGCAATTTGGCAGGATTCTCAACGAATTAAACATCGATATTATCTTTGCCAACTCACCACAGGCCAAAGGACGTGTGGAACGCGCCAACAGAACTCTGCAGGATCGCCTGATCAAGGAAATGCGTTTGGAAGGCATCTGCTCAATTACCGAGGCCAATGCTTGGCTGCCCTGCTTCATTGAGCAGTTCAATCAGAAGTTTGCCAAGTGTGCGAGAAACTCGAAGAACTTGCATCGGCCATTAAGCGAATCTGATCTTGAACTGGATGATATTTTTACCTGGCAGGAACCGCGTAAGGTCACCAAGAATCTGACCCTGAGCTATGACAAGTGTATTTATATGCTTGAGCCAACACCACTGAACCACAAACTTGTTGGGCAATACATAACATTTTTAGAGTATCCAGATGGTACTGTGGCCATCATGCACGAAGGACGGAAGATCAACTACAGTATTTTCAATAAACTGGCTAGACTGCAGCAGAATGAAGTAGTTGAGAATAAAAGATTAGGTGCGGTTCTGGCCCATATCCAGCAACAACATGAAGAGTTGGAAAAACAAAATAAAAGTTCCCGTGCCAAGAAAAGTATGCCGAGTCGTAAAGCTCAGAAAGTTGTTATTGAACAAAGAAATTTAAATCCTGTTCTTGACTCTTGCAGTTAAAAACAGGACATTTTAAATGGTTTATCGCATAGACATTTTAATTGGTGAATAACATGAATATATTAAGCAATTGATATATATGGGTTTATTTCAAGTGTTCGGTGTCTCAATTTATCTTATCATTCACAAAAAGATAAAAAGCTACTCAATCTTTCAATCAAGTAGCTTCAAAAATACGCCGTACAATCTGTTAAAGTTTTTTCCAAGTCATCGTGCTAATCGCATTCGCGCTCTTGGCTTTGCCATATACTTTCATTTGATTATTCGCCGCATTTAATTGAGCATCAATTTTATAGACATAACCATCTTTCGGATTAATCCATTGTCCTTGCGAAAATTGTTTCGGATTTGAATTTGCCACTAAGCCTTCTAATGCCTGCATGCCTTTTATGGGCTGATTCTTTAAGTTGCCTTGGCATTTACTGCATACCTCTAATTGAATTGTGCCTACCGATAACAAATTTCGAGTAATTACAGCACTATATTCCGAAGTTTTAGAGTTCTTACGAATCACAATTTCTGCAACATAATGCCCTTTATGATCATCAATGACTTTCCATGTACCAATCAATGGATCAAATGGCATGGCTTGAGCAGGAAAAATAAATCCCAAATATAGTGCAATTGCACCTAAAAAATTACGCATCATAAAAATATCAACTTAAAACCAATTTACAGCACGGTTGTGCTAAAAATGGGCGTGATTATAGCAATCAATGTTGAATTTAAATTAATTTTTTCATTAAAATTAAATGTTTATATGCTATTGGTTCGATGAAATATCATTAAAAATGTGAACCAATACGCTTTTTGTGGATGGATAATTTTTGATGTGTTGCAGCTTTATGTATAAAAGTGAATCTATAACGTGATTTTGTATGCAAATTAATCATCTATATTTCTATTTTCAACATTTGCTGTGTTATGGCGTAAACTAGACCTACAAGCTGTATCACTATAAGTTAAGAAATATTCACAGGAATGCTCTTAACTTTATCCTAAGTTTTTTGTTTTTACTGTCTTAAATTTATCTATCTTTAAATTTAGGTTTAGTCATCAAGGTAACATCGTATGCTCAAGTGGTTCGAGAAACTTATAGATCCTTATCCAAATAAAGGTTTGACCGAACCCTTGCCAACCACGTTTTTTGCCTTTGTTTGGCAAGCAGCTTCAGGTGTACGTCCATATTTATTGTTATTGGTTTTATGTACTGCAGGCGCTGCCAGCTTTGAAGCTTTGCTATATGCAAAAATTGGCGATTTAGTCACATGGCTTAGTCAAAGTCAGCCAGATACTTTCCTTGCGCAACATCAGCAGAACCTTACTTTGCTGTTTTGTATTTTATTGGCCAATATCTTTTTTGCCAGTGCGCAGTCAATTGTGAAGCATCAAATGTTATACAGTGGTTTTCCAATGCGTTTGCGTTGGCGTTTCCACAATTTAATGTTGCAACAAAGTCTGGATTTTTTCCATAATGATTTTGCAGGAAGACTCTCTGCCAAAGTCATGCAAACCGCCTTAGCAGTACGTGAGTTTTGGGTCATTTTGGGCGATATGCTTGCCTATGTATTCATTTACTTTATTACGATTAGTCTGGTATTGGGCGCAATTTCTCCAATGCTCATTTTGCCGTTATTGCTATGGTTGGCTTTATTTATTCTTGCAGCAGCTTATTTTATTCCGCGTTTGAGCAAAGTATCTAATGAACAAGCCGATGCACGTGCGGTGATGACAGGACGCGTGACCGATGCTTATACCAATATTCAAACCGTAAAATTATTTGCGCATGCAGGTCGCGAAAGCCAATATGCCAAAGCGTCGATGCAAGAATTTATGTTGACGGTTTATAAACAAATGCGTTTGGGCGCTCAATATGAAATCAGCATCAATTTATTAAGCGTGGTGTTGTATGTGGGCGTTTTAGGTACAGCAATTTGGCTCTGGTTAAATGGCCGTGCAGAATTGGGGATTATTGCTGCCACTACAGCCATGATTCTTAAACTCAACAGTATTGCCGAGTTTATGATGTGGCAGACCTCTGCCCTGTTTGAAAATGTCGGCACCATTCAAGATGGTATGAAAACTCTTGGACGTCCAATTGCGATTCAAGACAAAGTCAATGCGAAGCCATTACAAGTTGCTCAAGGCGAAATTCAGTTTAAAGATGTCAGTTTTGCTTATAACAGTAAAAACGTGATTGACCAGTTTAATCTGCATATTCGTGCAGGCGAAAAAATTGGTATTGTGGGACGTTCGGGTGCAGGTAAATCGACCCTCATTCAATTGCTTTTACATTTTTATGAGCTCAAACACGGCTCAATTATGATTGATGGGCAAAATATTGAAGATGTAACCCAAGACAGTTTGCGTAAAAATATTGCACTTGTCACTCAAGATACTTCGCTATTACACCGTACTGTGGCTGAAAATATTAAATATGGTCGTCCTGACGCGACTGATGCAGAAATGTTTGAAGCTGTACGCAAAGCCAAAGCCGAAGAATTTATTCCACAATTGACCGATTTACGTGGCAAAAAAGGCTATGAAGCCTACGTGGGCGAACGGGGTGTTAAACTTTCAGGTGGACAACGTCAACGTATTGCCATTGCCCGTGTTTTCTTAAAAGATGCACCTATTTTAATTTTAGATGAAGCCACCAGTGCGCTCGACTCTGAGGTTGAAGCGGCAATTCAATCGAGCCTCGATGAACTCATGCAAGGTAAAACTGTAATCGCGATTGCACACAGACTATCTACCATTGCACAAATGGATCGTTTAATTGTGCTCGATCAAGGACGTATTGCAGAACAAGGTACGCATGATGAACTGGTGGCTATGAACGGAATTTATGCACAACTTTGGCAGCGTCAAACAGGTGGTTTTTTAATTGAACAAGATAAAATCGTAAAACCATCGACTGATAAAAATTAGCATCTCCAGCAACTTTGCTGTAACTCAGGCTTTGATGAAATGCAGATTTATCGCATATAGTCAAAGCCTGTTTTGTCTAACAATTTCCATAGGATTTCTTTAATTTTCATGCCAAGATGCAATATGTCATCTACGTTCTTATGTCGCCGTTTGGCAAACTAAGATATGCATAGATGACAGTCGCTAAGGCAAATTAAAATAAAATTAGCAAATGCAATGGAACATGCATGAAAACAATATCAGCACGTCAGGAACAAGGTGTTCCAGGGGTTTATGGCTTATTGGTTTTGGATGTTGTATCCCGTTGGGGTTATAACGCAGATACCTTATTTGCACCATTTCAACTCAATAGCGAAATGTTGGCAGACCCAGAATGTCGTATTCCTACACCTATTGCCAATGAGTTGGTTAAACATGCTTTAAAACTTACAGGCGAATCGACGCTCGGTTATCATCTTGGTACGCAAATGCGCATTTCCATTCATGGCTTTATTGGCTATGCGATTATGACTGCGCATGAAATTAGTGATGCGTTGATTTTAGCCAATCGTTTTATTCAACTGCGTATGCCCTTTTTACAATTGTTTTTCTCAACTTTTGGTGAAAAAGCCAGTCTGCAATTGCAGTGTGATATTCACATGGAACCTTTACGCACAGAAATTGCCATCGCTTTAATTATTGGCATGATTACCATGAGTAAAGCCATGACAGGTACCGAACACTTTACAGGTGAAGTCGATTTTGACTTTCCTAAACCTGCAGGTTTTGATCAGTATTTTTCGAAATTTCCTTATCATCAATTCCGTTTTGATCAGCCGTATTTAGGTTTAAGTTTTGACAAGCAATATCTAGGCTTAAAAATGATTAATGCCGATCCTATTGCCAGTCAAATTGCGATTAATCAATGTGAAGCCGAACTTTCTGCTTTAGGTGAACGTCGCCGCATTTCTATGCGAGTACGTGATATTTTAACCCACGCAGAACAGCATTATTTAAGCATTGAAAATGTTGCCGACTATCTACACATGTCCGACCGCACACTCAAACGTCAACTGGCTGCAGAAGGTACTTCATTTTCAAACTTGGTCGATGAAGTCCGTTATCGACATGCGACTTCCCTGCTTTCCCGTACCGACTACACGCTAGAACAAATTGCCGATGAATTGGGTTATAGCGATGTGGCTAATTTTAGTCGTGCTTTTAAACGCTGGAGTGGACGCAGTCCGAGCAATTGGCGTAAAGATCCGTATTTATAAACTTTTGTTTTTGGCAAAAAGCATGTATAAAACATGGCAAAAAGATTCGATACAATTTAAGGAGTTATCAAATGAATCACCCTGCTGAATTAAAATATGCAAGAACACATGAATGGGTGCGTATTGAAGGTGATTTGATCGTCACAGGTATTTCAGACCATGCACAAGATGCTTTAGGCGATTTGGTCTATGTAGAAGCACCTGAAGTTGGTCAAAAAGTAATTGCGGGTGAACAAGCAGGTGTGGTTGAGTCTGTTAAAACAGCTTCAGATATTCACGCCCCTGTTTCAGGCGAAGTAGTTGAAGTGAATAGCAATTTAGAAGATGACCCTGATTTTGTGAATGATGAACCGTATGGCAAAGGCTGGATTTATAAAATCAAACCAGACAATATGGCAGATGTAGAACAGCTTTTATCAAGTGCAGACTATGAATCTGGCTTATAAGCCTTAAATTTGCAGCGTTTAATCGCTCAAATTCAAAGAAATCAGCTTCGGCTGATTTTTTTTGTATTGCAACTTTAGAAAATAAACCTAATTATCTTTATTTGATAAAATAATTAAAATAATTGCATTAAAATCTAATTTTAAGTTTAATTTTATTGAATAGCTGTACTTTTCACATAAATGGGTTTATTATTTTTTGCATGATCTCGCGGTGTGATGATTTCCAATAACAAAGCATCTGTATAACAAAGTACACATTACACGCTGCTCCACTCACCATATAGGTTTAAATTATGTCTGCTATAAATGCTGAACATTTATGGAATAAGTCGTTTATTCTCTGCTTATTCAATAACTTGTTCTTATTCATATTTTATTTTGCGCAAACGACAGTTTTGCCTATTTATATTGTGAATGAGTTGGGTGGTAGCTTGTCACAGGCAGGTTTAGCCATGACTTTGTTTATGTTATCTGCAATCGCGATTCGCCCATTTAGCGGTTTGATTATTGAAAAATTTGGTGTAAAGAAAACCTTATATGTTTCTGAAATCATGTTTTGTCTGTGTAGCGTGGCATACATTTTTGTAGATAGTTTACTGTTTCTACTCGTACTGCGTTTTTTACATGGGATTTGGTTCAGCATTGTCACCACAGTTACCGTCCCTATTGCCAATAACTTTATTCCAGACAGTCGCAAAGGTGAAGGTATGGGCTATTTTTTGGTGTCAGTAAATTTAGGGATTGTATTGGGACCTTTAATTGGTTTAAGTCTGATTCAAAGTGTTTCTTATGCCAGTATTTCTACCTTACTATCCGTCAGTGTTTGGGTAGGTTTCGCCTTCTGTTTAATGATTCCAATTGCGACCCAAAAAGTAAAAACTGAAACAACACCTAAACGTAAATTAGGGCTTCAAGATTTTGTAGAGAAAAAAGCAATTCCTGTATCACTCATGGCGATGATGGTTTCTTTCGCGTATGCCAGTATTATGTCATTTATTTCCACCTTTGCAGAATCACGCAATATGCTGTCTTATGCGAGTTTATTCTTCGTGATATTTGCAGTTTCGATGATGATTTTGCGCCCAATTACAGGCAAAATTTATGATCGTAAAGGGGCGAGTTATGTGATTTATCCTGCAATTATATTATTTGCTTTAGGATTAATTGTCTTGAGTCAGGTACACAGTGTATTCGGTTTTATGTTGGCTGCTGCATTAATTGGTGTAGGGTTCGGGTCTGCCCAACCTTGCCTGCAAACCATTTCAATTCAACGCTCCCCTAAAGATCGTATTGGTCATGCCACATCTACGTATTTTTGTTGTTACGATATTGGTATCGCCTTAGGCGCGTTAATTCTAGGTTGGATTATTGCGGGTTATGACTATACCGCAGCGTATTTGCTCTGTGCTGTTGTGACCTTAATCAGTTTAATTTTCTATAAATTTGTTGTGGCTAAACAACCTAATGCAGATATTCAGGCTTAGTTTTTAATAGCAGCAAAAGAATTGTTATTTTAAAAACTAATCTAAGAAGAGTTGATTTTTAAATACTCTCCCACCCAAAAAACCTGAAATTTCAGGTTTTTTGGGTTTCTGGAGTTTTATTTTTTATGCAGTTTTAGCCAAAACCTGACGATTTAAGCTTTCAGCGACCTCAATAAGCAGTTGTTCAGTCTTATCCCAACCCAAGCAGCCATCGGTAACAGATTGACCATAAGTCATCTCGCAAGAAATCTTTTGATTTCCATCCACCAAATGACTTTCTAACATGATGCCACGGACTTGCGTCTGTTCACGTTCTGCCACAATGGTACGCAAGACTTGCGGTTGTTGTTGTGGGTCTTTATGGCTGTTACCGTGACTACAGTCAATAATCAATGCAGGCAACTGCCCTTTGGCTTTGTGCTGAATTTTCTCAATTTCTGCCAATTGATAATTTGGCCCTGAATTTGCGCCACGTAAAATTAAATGCGCGTGTGGATTACCTTGTGATGACAAAATAGCAGGTAAACCCGACTGGCTCATTCCCATGAATTGATGTGGATGACTTGCCGATTGAATTGCATCTAATGCAATTTGAATTGAGCCATCAGTTCCGTTTTTGAAACCAATGCTATACGGCATGGCGCTAGAAATTTCACGGTGAATTTGTGATTCACTGGTACGTGCGCCAATTGCACCCCAAGCCAGTACATCATCAAAATATCCCGTTGCCATTGGGCTTAAAATTTCAGAAGCAATTGGTAAACCCATTTCTATAATTTGTAGATACAGTTCACGTGATTTTTCTAAGCCTAATTGCATGTTTGCAGAGCCATCTAAGTCTGGGTCATACAAAAAGCCTTTCCAGCCTACCGTAGTACGTGGCTTTTCGATATAGGCGCGCATCACCAAGAAAATTTGATCTGAAACTTGGCTTTGTAATTGTTTTAATTTTTCTGCGTATTCGAGTGCTGCTTGCGGATCATGAATTGAACAAGGTCCTGTAATGACCAATAAGCGAGGGTCTGTGCCCGCTAAAATGTTCTGAATAATCTGTCGATGTTGTGCGATTTGTTGTTTTAGCGCAGATGAAAGTGGGAGTTGCGCTTTGAGTTGATGCGGTAAACTTAAACTAATTTCAGTATTGTTGGTCTGTTGTTGTAAAGCAGTATTTAAAGCATTCATTGGTCTGTTCCTTTGGACTGTTTCTCTTTTTTACAGTCCGATCATTTATTTCAGCGTTATGGGTCTAATGGATTGCAAGGTTTGAGTCATAGATTGACTAAAGTAAAACCAATAAAAGTTGCTAAAGTATGAATAATTAACGTTGTACATGATTAAATCTCCGAAAAACCTATAAAATTCAAAACACCAGACATAAAAAAACCTGATCAGGGTTGCCGATCAGGTATCAACTGGTGGGCAACCTTTTGCCCGAACGCGACTCAGGCAATCATTGAAACTGCCAAAAGTAATAGTAAGCGTTTGCGATTAAAGGTTGCTTTAACATCTTGTTTTCATCAAAAAATGAGCTGTTAAAATTAAAATACGCTGTATTGTTCCGTTTGGCAATCCTTTTTGTAAAATAATTTTTATTGGATGTGTTTATTAAAATTAAGCTACTGTTTTAGCGAATCCAGGGGTTAAAAAAACCAAGCCGAAGCTTGGTTTTTGTTGGGTCTTTATTTAAGCGCGTTACTCATCATTGATCAAAATGAATCACACTACGAATAGATTTACCCTCATGCATTAAATCAAAGGCTTCATTAATTTGGTCTAGCCCCATGGTGTGCGTTACAAATGGTTCGAGTTGAATATCACCCTTCATGGCTTCTTCAACCATGCCTGGCAATTGCGAACGACCTTTTACACCACCAAACGCAGTTCCTTTCCAAGTACGACCTGTCACCAATTGGAATGGACGAGTTGAAATTTCCTGACCTGCACCTGCAACACCAATAATAATGGATTGTCCCCAACCACGATGCGCACATTCCAAAGCGGAACGCATCACATTGGTATTTCCAATACATTCAAAAGAATGATCTACGCCCCAACCTGTTTTTTCCACAATGACTTCCTGAATTGGGCGGTCATAATCTTTTGGATTTAAGAATTCGGTTGCACCAAATTGTTCTGCCAATTTGAATTTCTCTGGGTTGGTATCAATGGCGATAATACGGCTGGCTTTGGCTTTATGCGCACCTTGCACAACAGCTAAACCAATACCACCTAAGCCAAATACCGCAACGGTATCGCCTTCTTGGACTTTTGCAGTATTTTTAACTGCACCTAAACCAGTTGTAACACCGCAACCTAATAAGCAAACTTGCTCATGATTGGCTTCAGGATTAATTTTTGCTAAAGATACTTCAGCAACTACCGTATATTCACTAAAGGTTGAACAGCCCATGTAGTGATAAATCGGTTGTCCATTATAAGAAAAACGTGTCGTGCCATCAGGCATTAAACCTTTACCTTGTGTCGCACGTACGGAAACGCATAGGTTGGTTTTACCAGATTTACAGAATAAACATTCGCCACATTCTGCTGTGTAAAGCGGAATCACATGATCGCCTGGTTGAACACTGGTCACACCCTCACCAACTTCAACCACAATACCTGCACCTTCATGGCCAAGAACTGCAGGGAAAACACCTTCAGGATCT
This sequence comes from Acinetobacter sp. YH01003, assembly GCF_013420525.1. NCBI lineage: Bacteria > Pseudomonadati > Pseudomonadota > Gammaproteobacteria > Moraxellales > Moraxellaceae > Acinetobacter > Acinetobacter sp. YH01003. Next base: position 10,351 of record NZ_VOXY01000009.1, read on the forward strand.
TCACCCGATAAGGTAAATGCATCGGTATGGCATACCCCTGTGTGGGTAATTTTGACCAAGACTTCTCCAGCCTGCGGCGGTGCAACATCAATTTCAACAATTTCAAGCGGCTGACCTGGGCCGAATGCGACGGCTGCACGTGATTTCATGAGCAAATTATCCCTAAAAAATACATTAACAGATGATAAGGGGCTGCTGACAATTCGTCTATGTTTGCGATGTGAGAGAGATATCTCGCAAGCTATTTATAAAATATCAACAGACTCTCACAATACCCTCTTTCTATTCAGAGTTTCAAGCATTAACATGAGGATAATCTCCATGTATAAATACAGAATGACTTAAGAATAATCATGAAGATCCAAAGACCTTGTTACTGGCTTGGAATGTTGGCTTTTTTCGCTATTTTACTGACAGGATGCAGTTTACCGATGAATCAAGCGAGCAAAGATAGCCCTGTTGAGCATTATGTAGATCATTGGCTGAATGGTCAGGAAATTGATGCACATTTATCCCAAAATTTAACAGCGTATCTTTCTCTAAATGATGCCTTTAGTAGCATCGCCTCGCGTTTATATTTGATTCAAAAAGCACAGCACCATTTAGATTTACAATATTACATTTGGGAAGATGATTTAATTGGTCAGTTGATGTTGGCTGAACTGCTCAAAGCAGCAGATCGTGGTGTAAAAGTTCGTTTATTAATTGATGATCAAAATGGTACGCAACTTGATCCAACCTTAAAACGGCTTGCTCAGCATCCTAATTTTGAAATAAAAATTTTCAATCCGTACAAATATCGGCATTTTCGTGTGATGGATTATTTGTTTCGTTTTAAACAAATCAATCGCCGTATGCACAATAAACTAATTATTGCCGATGGGGCGATTGCCGTGACAGGTGGGCGTAATATTAGCCGTGAATATTTTGATGCCAGTGAAAATTTTCAATTTACTGATATGGATATTCTATTCTATGGCAGTGCTGTCCCCCAAGCCAATGCCGTGTTTTTAGAGTTTTGGAATGACGAACTAAGCTATTCAGTAAAGCAATTATTAGGCACAGGCAACGCGTTGCAATTGAGAGAATTGCGTAATCGCTATGAATTAAATGCCAAATATAAAGATAAAATTCGTGAACGTGTGGCTAACGCGCAAGAAGAAGTCAGCATCAAATTAGAACAACATCCTGTACAGTGGGTATGTGCGCATTTTGTGGCAGATTCTCCGAATAAAATTCGGGGTACAGCTCAAGGCGAGCAACTGATTTACAAACAAATGTTAAAGTTAATGGGTGAGCCCAAACAACATTTAGAACTGGTTTCTGCCTATTTTGTCCCAACAGAAGATGGTCTTAAAACACTCACTCAACTGGCTGAAAAAGGAATACAGATACGTGTATTGACCAATTCATTTTTAGCCAATGATGTGCCTTTGGTACATGCATTTTATCAGCAGTATCGCGTAGATTTACTTAAATCAGGTATTCGTTTATATGAATTTAAGCCTTATATTGAACGAAAAAAGCGTACTTGGTATGAAGTTGCAACGGGTAACGTAATTCCTGCCAAAGGCAAAAACGCCTCGAGTTTACATGCCAAATTCTTTGATATAGATGGCATGGTCTTTGTAGGTTCTTTTAACCTTGATCCTCGTTCTGCAAAATTAAATACCGAAGTTGGCTTGGTGTTAGAGTCTGAACAATTGCAAAACGATGTTTCTCAATCTTTAGACCGCTATTTGCCACAAATTGCGTATGAACTGCAATTAGACGAAAACGGTCAAATTATTTGGTTAGATCATCAGGCAGATGGCAGTATTCAAACGTATCATCATGATCCTGAAACCACACAGTTTCAGCGTTTTATGATGAAAACAGTTTCATTATTCCCTATTGAATGGATGATGTAATGACAATAGATAGACATTAATTATGGAAGCGTATTTTTCTTTCTCTGCCATCACTGTCTACAATTATTTAAAGTTACTTATAGTAAGCCTATTTCTTTAAATAAGTTAAAATACGCTTCTGCCTTTTTCTCTAAAGCTAAAGGATAGGCTCGTGAAGATGAAGGCATCCGATATAAATGCAGCTCACGCTTGGCAAAATAGCAATGTGTCGCCTGCCCAATTTGAGGTTTTTCGGCAGATTCAGGCATAGATAACATGAGTGTATCAGTCGCTTTATCGCCTGTGGTCATAATGCTTTGACATAAAGGTATCTTGCTTAAAAGTGCTGCAATATCCATTGGTTTTTCAATCTGTAAAAATTTGTCTGATGCATTGCCTTTTAAGCGAATCACCTGCTGCGCCGTATCTGAAATAGCAATGCCAGTGGTGTTTAAAAAATCAATAATTTTATGAAGATGAAAATTTTTAGCTTCTAAATCTAAAAAGTAGTTTTTATCTTGAAAAAAGCATAAGCCCAAAATTCGCCACATATCATTTTGATAATTCGGATAATAAAAATCCATTTTCCAACGGCTTTTAGGTGGTGGAAAACTCCCAAGCATTAACAGCTTGGCATTGGCTGGTAAAAAGGGTTCGAGTGGATGGGTTTCTATTTTAGAATCAGACATTTATAGATTGAACCTTTGGTCTTTAAATTAAGCTAAGACATTGCAGTACGAGCAACTTCATAATGATTTTTATGTAACTTCCCTTGATTGAATAACCATGTCGCAACTTCTGGCCAAAAATACATTGCAGATCTAGATGCAAGTCCATACATCGGACGTGGAAAGTTTCCGTCACCACGTTTATTTTGCGCATATAAAGATAATGCTTGACGAGTCATTCCAGCACGTTCAGCCATTACTGCCAAAGTTGAATAACCTTGCTCTTCTACTATCAGATCATGAAATCCTAATGAGCGAATATTGTCTAATGCTGAGTGAATCGCTTGTTCTGCATTTTCAGCTTCACGGTCAAACTCAAGATAAATTGTATCGTTATAACTGCAAACTAATGCATCATCACAACCCGCTTCAAAGAACTTATCTTCTAGCACAGACAGATCAGAACGTGCGTTACGTACCACAACAGTAAAGTGATAGTTCATCTCCATGACATTGCTTTACTTTACGCAAGATTTGTTTTGCATGTGCTGATTTACCTGAATCGATAACATCCCAGCCGTTTTCAATCGCATATTCAATTGCTTCGCGAATATGTTTATTGGGATGTTTCTTCATATTTTCATTCTGCTTGATGATTTAATTATAATTTAGTGTTGACGATTGTTAACACTATACCATTATTTAAGTTAATTTACCTAAAACCACTCCAAAATCCTATCCGAGACTTCTTTCCCCCAAATCTGGTAAATTTCTTTACTTGGATGAAAACCATCTTTTGCCATTTCTAAATTCATGGATTGATATTTTCGAATATCATATTCAATCCACTGCATATCTTCTTGTTGTGCAATCATTTTTTCTAATTGTAAGTTCATTTGTTTTGCGTATTGTCCAAATAGCCAAGATAATGGATTGGGCAATGCGGGAAATAAATGCATTGGTGGAACCCCCGTAGCAATGATTAATTCAGGTTGGAATTTCGCTTGAATAAGTTGATAAAAATGTTGCTGTTGTTTAATCCAAGTCTGTGCCGACATTAAGCGTGTTACATCGTTGACACCAACAGAAGTAACCACAACATCATATTTTTGATTTACCAGTTTTTTCGTTTTTTGAATGACTTGTGAGGTAGTATCTCCAGACTGCGCCTCTAAACGCCAATGTACTTGGTACTGATGCTGCAAAGCAGAAATCACCGCACCTAAAAGCGCATCATTTTGATGTGCTACCCCAACGCCTGCAGCGGCAGAATCGCCTAAAATCAATAATGACAGCGTTTGCCCTTCCCCTGTAATACCTTCTCGTGCGCCTTCGGCTTCAGGCAATCGGATCTTGTTCTTTTTAACACGACTTCCCTGAATCACCAAAGCGGGAATTAAGGCAAGGGTTGCTGTTCTAAGCCACATCACATTTCACTCTTAAATACGAAAACCGAAAATACAAATTTTAAACCCAAACAAAAGTAGAGACTCAAATATAAAAATAGCATCGTGTCATTTAAAGTGATTGCATTCATCATCAGCTTTAAATTTCAGGATGCTATTCAAATACTATGATATCGCTGCTATTTAGCCGAGTTTATTGACCAATTTTAATGGTAAAACTTTCATAGCTAAGCCCAATGGCAACCATGGCCATTTAGGTACATAGGCTTTAATTGGCGCTTTTTCAATTTCTGCAGCAAGTAAGCGTGAACCTGTTTTTTCATCAACTTCAAAAGGCAGTTTTTTTGCACCTTCGTTGATTTCGGTACGAATATAACCAGGGAAAATAGTCGTAACTTGAATAGGTGTATCAATTAATTCTGCACGAATTCCTTCTGCTAAATGTGCTACTGCAGCTTTACTTGCACCGTAAGCAGTAAGATGTTTTGGCATACCACGAATGGCACTCATAGATGAAATCATCACCAAATGCCCTGAGTTTTGCTCACGGAAAATTTCAACCGCGGCTTCACACTGCGCCAAAGCTGAAATAAAGTTGGTTTCTACTGTGGCTTTGTTGATGGCAAAATTACCTTTACCAATGCGACGTCCTTCGCCCACGCCTGCATTGACAATAATGCGGTCAATTTGTCCAAAATCTTGTTTAAATTCACGAAACACCTGAAACACCTGATCATAATTGGTGACATCCAGCGTTTTTGCAATAACACGAATACCAAACTGGCTTTCCAGTTCTTGTTTCAGCGTTTCCAAACGCTCTAAACGTCGGGCGCAAATTGCAAGGTTATAACCCATTTGAGCAAATTCACGTGCCATACCCGCACCAATACCTGAACTTGCACCTGTAATTAGAATTGTTTTTGTCATGGTTTGATCCTTAAATCCAAGTCAATAAATTTGAGTTTTCAGCTTTAATAAAATGATGTTCATTCAAGCTTAACAGTTGTGGTTCACTGCCGACCAAACGTAAAGTGGTGATACTTGAGTTAGTAATTGCCCAGTTCAATGCAAAGGTTTTATTGGGCGTTAAGCCTAAAATTTTACCTGCAGCCACAGAAATCACACCACCAGAAGTAAATACCACAGCATATCGTGGTTGTTTTTGGGCTAAGTCATCACATAAATGCTGCAATGCATCTTCGACACGCTGTTTAAAATGCGGCCAAGATTCTTCATATTCATGGTGATATTCACCGCCCGTCCAGCGTTCTATCGCACCTTCAAAAATTTTTGCCAAATATGCACGAGGATTGACCTCTTTGGCGACATCTTCTTTCATCAATTCAGGTTGATTAAAACGCGGTTCATACTGCGCGAAAACCTGTTGATGATTAAACTCGTTCCATGCACTGTCGGTATGAATTTCGACCTCAGGAAAACATTCTGCCAAAGCCAGTTGTGCAGTTTGCTGATGGCGCTGCATTGAACCAGCCACCACATAGGGTGCTTCTTTTAAAATGCGATCAAAATAACGTCCGAGCAATTTGGCTTGTAACTCACCATTAGGCGAAAGTTGATCATAACTTTCTGCCCCAAAAGATGCTTGCCCATGACGAATTAAATAAATGGTGGTCATTTCGGCATCAATTCCTTAAATTTGGCGATATATTTTTGTGCTAGTTCATTTGCTTCCAGTTTTTGTAAACCAATTAACTTTAAGGCACGAATATGCAAAGCATGAATGACAATCCAGAAATCCTTAAATGCAGGATTATTGGTTTGCTTGTGGAAATAACGATAATAAATTTGCTGGGCGATCACCGCTAAACGGAAAATTCCAAACACTTCATAGAATGTCCAGTTATCGGTGCTCAAGCCTGTTTTTTGCAAATAATAGTCCACCACTTGCTGACGTGTGAACATGCCTTTTAAGTGCGTTGGTTGACGACGGGTGGCTTTAAAAATTTGATTATCGGTATCTTCAACCCAATATGCCAAAGCCGAGCCTAAATCCATGAGTGGATCGCCCAGTGTTGCCATTTCCCAGTCCAAAATGCCAATCACTTGAGTCGGATGTTTCGGGTCTAAAATCACATTATCAAAACGCCAGTCGTTATGAATAATGCAGGTTTTTGAATCTGCAGGAATATGGTCTAACAACCATTTACGCACATATTTAAAAGATGGCACGTTGATGGTATGTGCTTTGGCATAGCGTGCATCCCAACCTTCTACCTGACGTCGGCAATAACCATCACCTTTCCCTAATTTTTCTAGCTCAGTTCCTGCATAAGGTACTTGATGCAGCTCAATCAGTTTATCAATGACATTTACACAAAGTTCATGTACTTGAGTTTCGCTAAAATCAAGCTCTGGTGGCAATTTTGCACGTGGGATAATGCCTTCAATACGTTGCATCACGTAAAAATCGCAGCCAATTACAGCTTCATCCTGACACAACGCCACCATTTCAGGTAACACAGGATAAAACGGGGCTAAATTCTTTTGCACATGATATTCACGCGCCATGTCATGTGCAGATTTAGCTTTAGTACCTTTGGGCGGACGACGCAAAATTAAATCAGCATTGCTGTACTTAAGGCGATATGTCCAGTTCGATGCACCGCCTGAATATTGTGTGACTTCTACAGGTTCTACGACATCGACATTTTGTTGTTTTAACCATGCTGTCACTGCCTGAATATCGAGTTCTTCGCCTTCGCGTACTGTGCCGCCTACATCAATAACTGACATTATTTTTCCCTAATTTTCCAATTTTTTTAATCTAACATATATTTTCTGTGTTCTCTTGAGATGTATCGGCAATATCAGAAATATTGCCGAATACACTACCAAGCGACACAATAAAAAATTCGCAACTGACTTATTTTTTGCGGCTGCTACGATAACCACGTTTAGCCAACTCAAGTTTGGCAATCATGCCTTTGTGTACTTCGTCTGGTCCATCGGCAAGACGTAAACTACGCGCTTGGGCAAAGAAACCTATCAACGGTGTATCTCTAGATACGCCTGCACCACCATGAATCTGCATCGCCATATCAACTACTTTTTCCAAGACACTTGGTGCAACCACTTTAATGGCAGAAATTTCGGTAAGTGCTGCCATATTGCCTAAAGTATCCATTTTATAGGCTGCATAGAGAGTTAATAAACGTGCTTGGTCAATCGCCACACGTGCTTCCGCTACACGCTCCAAATTGCCACCGAGTTTCAGAATTTCCTTGCCAAATGCGGTACGACTCATGCCACGGTCAATCATCAACTCCAAAGATTTTTCGGCTGCACCAATACAACGCATACAATGGTGAATACGCCCCGGACCTAAACGACCTTGTGCAATTTCAAAACCTTGTCCTGCACCGCCAATAAAGTTGGCAACAGGCACACGCACGTTATCAAAACTGACTTCGCCATGACCGTGTGGCGCGTCGTAATCACCAAATACAGGTAACATGCGTTGAATTTTAACGCCCGCAGTATCCACAGGGACTAAAACCATAGAGTGTTGATGATGACGGTCTTTGGTTTCATCGGGTGTATGCGCCATAAAAATAATAATTTTGGCATTTGGATCGCCCAAACCTGAAGACCACCATTTACGACCATTCAAGACAATTTCATCGCCGTCTACGACTGCTGTTGCCTGCATATTGGTCGCATCACTTGAAGCCACTGCAGGTTCAGTCATACAAAACACAGAACGAATTTTACCTTCAAGCAGCGGTGTCAGCCATTCTGCCTTTTGTGCTTCAGAACCATAGCGCCATAAAACTTCCATGTTGCCGCTGTCGGGTGCATTACAGTTAAATACGGTTGGCGCAATCAAACTGCGTCCACTCAACTCTGCAATGTGTGCATATTCTTGTACCGACAAACCTTGTCCTAATTCTGGACAAGGTAAAAACATATTCCATAAACCTGCAGCTTTGGCTTTGGCTTTTAATTGTTCTAATTGTGCTGGCCATTGCCATTTAGTCCAGTCACCACCCTGATTTAATTCGTGAACTTCTGCCCAGAATTCAGCTTCAATCGGCTCAATTTCTTTGGCAATAAAGGCTTTGGTACGTTCTATATAGTCTTTGGCGCGTGCAGATAGCTCAAACATGGTTCAAATCCCTTAAAATATTGTATTCATTGCTTTACAACACCTTAACTTGAAAACTAATATGAACAAAATGATTTAATTCAATAAAACACTATGAATCATGTTCATAATAATGCAAAAGTTGATCTTGCCGTTTTTCATCGTTTAGACATCAATTTATACCCGATGTTTGTTGCAATTTATGAGCAGCGCAGTATTTCCAAAGCTGCACAAATTTTGTGTATTAGCCAATCTGCCGCCAGTCATGCTTTACAGCGTTTAAGACAACATTTACAAGATGATTTACTGGTGCGAAGTGGCAATAAAATGCTGCCTACGCCTTTTGCCGAGCAAATTTATCCGACTATTAAAAATGCCTTGTTGGCGATTCAAAGTATTGCAATACAGAAACAGCAATTTGAGCCGAATATGTTGCAATCGCTCAAAATTGCTATCCATGATGAAATTGAACCGATTATTTTTCCTAAATTGGTGGCGCATTTTCAAAAGTTGAACTTGGATATTCAATTTCTGAGCCACAAATTAGACCGTAAAACGGTATTGGCAGATTTGGCAGCACAACAAATTGATTTTGTAATTGATTTAGAACAAAATTTCGGCGATAAAATTCAGTTTCAATCCTTAGTTCAAGACCAATTTGTAGTCTGTAGTTCACAACAGGAAATGAATACCGCTCTGTATTTATCTTCTGCGCATATTGGGGTTTCATCACGGCGTACAGGTATGTTGTTAGAAGATATTTATTTGCATCAAAAGCAATTATCACGGCAGGTTTTTTTACGTTGTCAGCATTATTCTACGGCGTTACAGATTTTACAGCAGCATCCTCAAGCGATACTGACTATTCCAAAAATGATTTTAAAGCATTTAAATATGAGCCAAAAATTGAATATTTTTGATGTGCCTGTAGATTTGCCCTTAATTAATATGGGGATGTATTGGCATAAAGATTTACAGGAAAATTCAAGACATTATTTTTTAAGAGAGGAAATTTCTAAAATTTTTGCTTAGGCTATTTGGGGTTGATCTGGATTCGCAAGTGGTTGCTAATCGTCTTGTATGATTCTATAAAAAATAAAAGCCGCCGAGGCAGCTTTTTAATATGGGTTTGTTCTTAAAACTTCGCTTCCAAAACTTTTGTAGATACTTTGCCTTTCCATAAATCACGCAAAATTGGCAAATAGAACTTTTCACCTACTTCTACCAATTCTGCATCAATTAAGGCATGTGTTTCATGCATAAATAAATAATCTAGCTCTACAGTTTGTAATTGTTGTTGGGCTTTGGCGAAGTCTTTACGTTTTTGTTGGGCTTGTTTCACCAATTGATCTGCAAATGTCTTGCCTTTGAACTGACTGAGCGCATTTAAACGTAATTCAATTACGCCCCACCCACTGAGCAACAACTTAAATAATTCTAAATCTGCAGTGGTCGATTCCCACGTCATTTCTTCCAGATTTTCATTTTCAGGCAATACAGGTAGTAAAAGCTCCATTACACTTGGAAAAATCTTTTTAAAATTCAAGATAAATTTAACAGGCTGCTCACCCGGGTAATCTTTAAATTGCACGTGTTGCTGAACATCTGTTAAATAAATTGAAAGCATTGAAAATTTCCGTAGTTAAGATATTGAGTTGCTTATAAAAAAATTAAATTTTGCAAAATAAATGCAAAACTTTAGCAAAACAGTATTTTGAAGTATTGCGTATTCTAGCAATTATGGCAGCTTAATCAATGTAAGTTGAATAAGGAACGGACATAAAAGAAAGCATCTAAAAGTGGTTAATGCGACTAAATGACGGGTTTTGAACTATTACATTTAGATAGCACCTTGTAGCAGCCTATTCTGCCGTTATGCAAATTATGTCTTTACACCAACACATAAATTTAAAATCGTATTAGGATGAATTACCCCTCTACATTCAAATTAGGTGCAATAGAAAACCCAGCATTTAGGCTGGGTTTAGTATATTTTACTTGATTAATGCAACGCCATTTCCGCGCTTTTAGCTAAGAATGCCGAACGGCTTAAATGTTGTTTTTTTGCAACAGCATCAATACGTTTCACTAAAGCTTCTGGCATGCTGATATTAATACGAATAGACTTTGTATTTACTTTTGTTGTATCAATATCAACTAACAACCAAAAACCCCCCTCAAATCGCTCATCACCTAACCATTGCTCTGGGCTTGATGGTTCTGGTAACGGAATATCTTCACCATCAAAGTGAACTTCAACCGCTTCCTGTGCCATGCGCTGAATATCTTGCATCTCATCTGCTGCGCTAAAGCATCCATCAAAGTCAGGAAAGGTTAAACCGTATGCGCTATCTTCATCTTTGTGAACATATACTGGATATAACATTTTTACCTCCACTCCCAACCAGCCTGTTTATATATATTGCGTAGAGTTCCTATTGGCATATCTTTACGTGGATGTGGTACCACAACATGTCCAGGCTTTTCAGGATGCTTATACTTTTCATGGTCGCCTTTACCACCCACTTTGTACCAGCCTTCCTGCTCAAGACGCTTAATAATGTCTTTGCTGTTCATTGTGTAATTATACACAACATAATTTTAATAAGAAAGAATACTTCAAAGTTTCACTGATTTTTATAAACAAAGTCTGTGTTTATCTGTCATCTTGAGCAGACAAACACAGACCTCTCAATTTACTTAAAACTGACTATTTGGTATTCGGAGCAATCATCTGTTCAGGACGTACCACTTCATCAAACTGCTCTGCTGTGACCAAATTCAGCTCTACTGCAACTTGCTTTAAGGTTTTATTTTCCTTATAAGCTGTTTTTGCCACCTCCGCTGCATTCTCATAACCAATTACAGGATTCAAAGCGGTCACTAACATGAGTGAATCATGCAAAAAGTGATCTATTTTTTCACGGTTTGCTTGAATGCCAACGGCGCAATGCTCATTAAAGCTATTACATGCATCGCCCAAGAGTTGAATAGATTGCAATAAGTTATATGCAATTACTGGCATAAATACATTCAGCTCAAAATTGCCCGATGCACCAGCCACGTTAATTGTGGTGTCATTGCCCAATACCTGTGCAACTACCATGGTCATTGCTTCGCTTTGTGTTGGATTAACCTTGCCCGGCATAATACTTGAACCAGGTTCATTTTCTGGAATACGCAGCTCACCAAAACCACAACGCGGGCCACTGGCTAACCAGCGAATATCATTCGCAATTTTATTTAAACTCACCGCCAAAGTTTTTAATGCACCTGAAGCAAATACCGCAGCATCACGCCCCGCCAAAGCCTCAAACTTATTTGGTGCAGTCACAAATGCTAAGCCTGTTAGCTGTGCCAATTGCTCCGCTGCCTGTACCGCATAATCAGGATGTGCATTTAAGCCTGTACCGACTGCTGTACCGCCCAATGGCAACTCATACAAGCCTGTTAAAGCCTGTTCTAGACGTTTTAAACCATGATCTAGCTGCGATACATAGCCACTAAATTCCTGCCCTAAAGTTAATGGTGTCGCATCTTGTAAATGTGTACGTCCAATTTTGACAATTTCAGAAAATTCTTCACTTTTCGCATGCAACGTATCGCGCAAACTCTTTACTGCAGGAATGAGCAGTTCATTAATTTGCAAACTCGCTGCCACATGAATTGCAGTTGGAAAAGAATCATTGGTCGATTGGGCGCGGTTGACATGATCATTCGGATGTACAGGCTTTTGTGCACCTAAAGGATTCCCCAGTTTTTGATTGGCGATATTGGCAATCACTTCATTACAGTTCATGTTACTTTGCGTACCCGAACCTGTTTGCCACACCACCAAAGGAAATTGACTGTCCCACTGCCCTGCAATGACTTCATCTGCTGCACCGACAATGTACTGCGCCAACTCTTGAGGGATTTGCCCTAAGTTTGCATTGGTTATTGCCGCAGCTTTTTTAACCAAACCCATAGCGCGAATCATGGCGCGTGGTAAACGCTCATTGCCGATTTTAAAATTTTGTAAGCTGCGCTGAGTTTGTGCGCCCCAAAGCGCGTCATTCGGAACTTCAACCTCACCCATGGTGTCATGTTCAATACGTGTTTGCATGTTCAGCCTCATTCCTTCGTGATTTCAATGATGTCATGTGCTCTTATCTCGATCTTATAAAAAACAGACAGCCTAGTAAATGATAATTATTATCAATAATTCCGTTGCATTGTATCTGTTTCAGCTATGAGGCTTCGTGAATCGCATCTCAACGAATTTTATAGCGCTTACTTTTAATGCTTAAGCGTATTTTGATAAAAACGCCATTCATCCTCTAGCATTTTTTCCAGACTACGTTTTGGCTGCCAGTGTAAATATTGTTGTGCCTTATCTACGACTGCACCTAACTGATCTAACTCAGGATATTCATAATGAATTGCAGGAACTGTAGCAATTTCAGTGTCAGTGACTTCACTAATACGTGCAAGTAATTGTTGAATTGAAACCACTTCTCCCGCAATATTAAAAGCTTCACAGCTATGCGTTTGCTCAAATAACCAATGCAGGCTTGCAATCACAGCATCACAGGCATCGAGTACGTGCACAAAGCTACGTTCTACAGTTTGATCTGCAGTATTAGCTTGCTGACGTAATTCAATCGCTTCACGCTGCTGTACTGCGACTTGCATCGCCAAAGGAATAATATTTTTAGGTAACGGAGCAACGACTTCACCTAAAATGCCGTGTTCAAATGCACCTGCTATATTACTCAAGCGCAAAATAGCAATATTCCATTCATTATCGGTTCTAAAAGTATCGCGGATGATTTCTTCAACCATCTGCTGAGATTTCACATACGGATTGGCATAGGTGTAATTAAAACTCTGGCTTTCTTCCAGATTCAATCCTGACTTGCCATAGACCGCTATACTTGAAAGATGCACTAAACGACGCACACCTGTACGTTGCATGGAACGTAATAAACTCATAATACAACTGACGTTATCGTTATAATATTCCAGTGGTTTAAGCACCGATTCTTCTAAAGATTTAAACCCTGCACAATGCACCACCGCAATAATCGAATATTGTTCAAAAACTTTGTTCAGCGCAGGCGTATTTCTTACATCCAGTTTGGCAAAAGGCACATAACGCCCTGCAATATATTCAAGTCGCTCTAAAGTCTGCATACTTGCATTGGATAAATTATCTACAATAATGACCTCTTGCCCTTGAGCCATTAGGCTTAATGCAATGTGTGAGCCTATAAAGCCTAAACCACCAGTCACTAAAATCATTTATACTACCTTTTTTTATAAAGTCTGAATGCGCCTTGGCACATTGCATTAGTGAATTTTGATGAGCACCTTATTACTAATAACCTCCGCACCAACCTCTATTCATGCATGGCATGCACTCGGTCTTGCTCAAGCCTTACAACAGAAAAATGAGGCTTTTCGTGTGTTTTTTTATCAAGATGGCGTTGCTGTAGCGAATGAGTTGCAATGGGTACCCGATGATCAACGCAACCTCAAAACAGAATGGCAAAAATTGTCTATTCGTTTACCCGTATGTGTAAGTGCCGCACTGGCACGTGGTATTAGCGATGCAGACAATGCCAAACGCCATCAACTGAGCCAACACAATTTAGCCGCAGGCTTTGAATTGGTTGGCTTGGGCGAACTGGCCGATGCAGTGCAAAGCACAGAACGCCTGATTCAATTTTAAGCGATTCATTTTGTAAATCTGTTGCATTTAAAAGGTAAATTGTGTGAAAACTGTACTCGTGGTTTTACGTCAGGCCAATTTAAACAGCTTACAAGTGCATGAAAGCTTGTCTGCAACAATGGTACTGGCAACTTTTGGTTGTGAAGTCAAAGTGTTATTACAAGATGCGGCATTAAGCCTATTACAGTCGGAACTGGCATTTGATTCACTAAAACATGCTTTTAAAGTGGCATCCAATTTGGTCGATAGCTTTGAGTTTTATGACCTCAGCCCAATTTTGATTGAAAATAAACATGCTAACTCGCCGTTTATCAAAAATACGGTACATGAAATTGAATGGGTGGAACTGAATCGGGAGCTGATTCAAACCTTTGATCGAGTTTTATATTGGTAGGTTGATCGGTGGTTTAACAATCTGATTGATCATTTGACCATATCTAAACATCTAAAGAGAAAAGCATGTCTGACGCAAATTTATATTTAATCCAAGCGAGCTTTGATAGCACCGCAACAATTTTAGCAGAGCTAAATGCCTTGTATGCTCCGCAAGACAGCGTTGTACTTATGGGTGATGCGGTATTGCATCAGCAACATCCACTCTGTGCCCAGCTAGACAAAATATATGTACTGGAAAATGATGCAGAAATATTGAATGGTCATTTGGCGGAAAATGTACAGCCGATTAATTATGCAGCTTTTGCAACGCTGTGTTTAGCACATCAGCGCTGTATCAGCTTAAAATAGCAAGCCGTAATGATATGAAACCAATGCAAAGCATTTTTAAGGGTGAATGAAACAAGAGATGACACTAGAATTAGATCAAGATGGACATTTGCTGGATTACACTGTCTGGAATGAACAAGTGGCGCAAGAATTGGCGCAAAGTTTAGAGCTTGAACTCACAGCTTGGCATTTTGAAGTTTTGCACGCTGTACGCCAATTTTATCAGCAATTTGGACACTCACCTGCAACCCGTCCTTTAATCAAATTTTTAATGAAAACTGTAAGCCCAGAGATTAACAACGCTGTTTTGCAGGAAAAATTTAATACAGGTTTGGTGGCACGGCATTTAAGTCGTTTAGCGGGTATTCCTAAACCAGCCAACTGCTTATAGACAAACTGTTGCTGATTAATACAGCACTGATTTAGGCTTGTTTTAAATTCTGCTGTGCTTGGATGTACTGATAATACACTGGGGTAAAATGTGGTTTTACTTGCTTGGCATGCAGTTCTTCACCACATTCCGAACATACCACGACAGGTTGAAACGTCTTAGCACAATTTTTATGGATGTATTCCACAGGCTTACCTAAACCTTGATCCATCCATTTATCTGCCCAATTTGCCATAGACAGCATTAAGGGATAAAGCTCCAAGCCCTTCTCTGTCAATTTATATTCAAAACGTTCTTGGCGCTCTACATAAGGCACTTTGACTAAAATTTCATGTTCCACCAAACGCTTTAAACGATCTGACAATACATGCCGCGTTACGCCCAAATGTTGTTGAAAATCATCAAAGCGACGCATGCCCATAAAGGCATTACGAATAATCAGCATCGTCCAACGGTCACCAATCACCGACAAGGTTCGTGCAATCGAACAAGGCTGCTCGCCAATTTCATCCCATTTCATCTATGTCGCCTATCCCTCAGTTCACTACCTGCAAGTTAAAAGATTCTACAGTCTTTGCAAAGTTAGTTTTGCATGAAAATTGATAAAAAATGAAGTATGACTTCACAATCTGCTTAAAAGGAATCCCCAGTTTTTGGGGTTTTATACGCCTGCATCTTCAATCTTTAAATTTGCTATTCACTTATAAGGCAGATCACACTATTTAGATGTAGCTCCTGCACAAAAAACTTGTTCAGTCATACCTGAAGCCGTGAAACTGTTGTGCTGCTGTTCTAAATAACGCTTTGCCACCATTAACATCACAGGTGCAGGATACAAGTTTAGATTGTACTCGGAAATTTCAGCAATATTTTTATAGGCGTGATAGCGTGCACAAAATGCCTGTTTTTGTTGTTCTGCCGTTGCTTGGCTCGTAGGATCATCCAATATTTTTTTGCTGTCATTCACAATTTGCGTGTATTGATTTAACAAATCTTGATATTGTGTTTGGGTCAACCCATTGGCTGTATGTGGAATTGTAATAGGTGTAGATGATGCTTCAAGTGCCAACTGCTGCGCTTGAATACCTTGTGCCATTACGCTCAGACTTTGCAGTCCAAGCATAATGCTCACCGATATTTTTGCCATGTTCGACATGCGCATAAGCTTAAGACTCATCGCCTTCTTTCCAGACATCTTCATAGTCATCAGCATCAATCATAAAGCGGTAGCCTTGTTCTAAAGCCAGATATGGAAGCACGTCAGGCAAAATATCTTGCAACTCGCGCACAGGCATGGTTTCAAAGTTCACTTCATCTTCACCCAATTCACCGCCATAAATGTACCACGCGACTTTTTCTTCACCTTCTGGCGCTTTACGCAAGCCCACAATTGGGTCTTTATTTAAGGTCTGGACTGCAACTGCGACAACATCATCGCCACTCACTGCAATATAGGCTGAACCAAATTCTTCACAGAGCAGTTTTTGTTCTTCTATCAATTCTGCCAAGGCTGAGTTTTTTTGCTTTTGCTGTGGTTTAGACATGACAATTCTCTAAGATAAGCTGTGAGTATTCTAACGAGATTGTACGGATAGAGAATCTTTATTTTTATATTTCTGAGATGCTCAAATGAAGTGCAACGGATATGACATGAATTTGAAATTACTTAGCTTTGAAATATGATGCTACGCCCAAATAACCAACATTGCCGCAAGCACGACCAATCCCAATCCCCAATGATCGGTACGAGCAAGTTTTTCTTTAAAGAAATACGCTGAAATAAGTAAGCTGAATAATATTTCAATTTGTCCGAGTGTTTTCACAATCGCCACAGTTTGCATACTCATGGCATTAAACCAGCCCAATGATGCTAAAAAACTGCAGACGCTCACTTTAAAAGTTAATCCAACCCGCTGCCACATGGCATATAAGGTATGTCGTTTAAATATGCCTAAAAAAGCCAATAAGATAAAACATTGTAAGCCAATAACCCACACCAAAACCCATGCAGCACGATGAATAAACGGTAAGAAATCGAGTTCTAGACTGGCTTCACGCACCAATAAAGAAGTCACCGCGAAGCTGAGTCCACTACCGATTCCAATGGCTAAAGTCGTGAATGAAAAATCACTGCGTTGATTGCCTTTACTGAGTAGAAATACCGCAATACCGCCTATCGCAACGCCGAACCAAGCCAATGCACTTAAATGTTCTTGTAAGAAAATCACGCCTACAATTGCGGCTAAAACTGCTTCACTTTTGGCAAGCCCGACACCTACTGCGTAATTTTTTTGTTGAAACAGTTTTACCATTAAAGCCGTGGCTAAAATCTGACACACTGCTGCAATAATGATATACAGCCAAAACACCGAACTAAAATGTAGTTTGGCTTGAACAGGCTGCTGCCATTGTAAAATGCTTAAATACGCCAATGCAAAAGGCAAGGCAAAAATAAAACGTGCCAAAGTCACGCCATAAACATCTACACTTGTGCTGAGTTGTTTTTGAAAGGCATTGCGCCATGCCTGCATAAATGCAGCCATTAAGGTAAAGAGCACCCAACTCGAAATCATTGCAACCACAAATGCTTTACTGATAAAGTTATAATTTACGCCTATTCCGTTATTTTTGCGATCTTTATTGCTTTTGAGTTATGCGCTTACGATCTCTTTTATAAACAAAAAAAACATTCATTAAAATTCAAATGAATGTTTTTCATATCTTGAAGCGATTATAGGTGTGCTGTTATTCAAAAACTGTTTAGAACTTATCTAAATTCACCACAACAGCCACGCCGATACAAAATAAAGCTACATACACGGTAAACCAAATAATCATGTGCTTAAATGCTTTGTCTGAAATACTGCTATCGGCATATTTCTGTGGTTTGCGTGAGTTATCTTCTTGCATATCGACTCCAATCTAGCCAGATTATGGGGATATACAGATTATGTAAAATTCTAAAGCATTGCTGTAGATACAAAATATTCATTAAAAACTATAACAGTTGATTTTAGATACATGCCAATCTGTTATAAAAACAGAAATTATTTAATGTTTTAAACCTAAAAATAGATCAAAATAAGTAACAGCTGCAAAAAATGCTTGAGTCATACCATGTATAAATCTGAACAATTGGCGTTGAACATTCGGCAACTCATTGAAAATGGTGCATGGAAAGCACATAGCAAGTTACCTTCGTTAAGAGAACAATCACAAATCAGTGGTTATAGCTTAATGACCGTGCTAAACGCTTATCAAGAACTTGAAGCTCAGGGATTGGTTTACGCTAAACAAAAGTCGGGGTTTTATGTCGCAGAACGTCTCAATCAAACTGAACGACCTGTACCAAGCAGTTTGAGTTTAAATGCACATATTCAAATGAACTCTTTGGTCTTTGGCTATTTAAAATCAATTCAGTCTGCAGATGTCAGTCCTTTAGGCTCTGCCTTTCCCAATGCAGAATTACTGTTTAACCCAAAGTTAATGCAAATTTTAGCGCAGCACGCCAAGCGAAAAAGCAGTTATTTTAGCCACGACCACATGCCACCGGGCAATTATGAATTAAGAACCATAATTGCAAATCGCTACTGTTTACAAGGCATACCCACCCATGCAAATGACATTGTCATTACATCTGGCGCATTAGATGCGCTCAATTTGTCATTACAAGCTTTGACCAAACCTGGAGATTTTATTCTATTACAAGAAACTATTTTTTATGGTGCATGGCAAGCGGCTGAACGTCTTGGTTTACAGGTGATTACCATTCCAGAACACCCTGTTTCAGGTTTCGATTTAGACTCATTTGAACAAGCCTTAAAACAATACCCAATTAAAGTCTGCTGGTTGATGTTGAATATTCATAACCCTATTGGCTTTAGTGTCAGAGATGAAATTAAGCAACGTATTGCGAGTTTGCTTGAAGAATATCAAGTGTATTTAATTGAAGATGATGTCTATCAAGAATTGTATTACGGAACGCAAAAACCGCTACCCATGAAGTATTTTGACCGACAACAACGGGTACTGCACTGCGCTTCTTTTTCTAAAACTTTGGGTTCTGCTGTGCGGGTTGGTTGGGTTTATGCAGGACAATTTTCCAATGCTATTCAGCATTTGCAACTCATGAGCACGGTTTCTGCAAGTCCCTTACTGCAAAACACTTTGGTCGATTTTCTGTCACATCATCATTATGAAAAACATTTGCGTCAATTACGCAAGCAATTAGAAAAACACAAAAAAGTGTTTTATCAGCAGTTGAAACAACGCTTAAACCCAACCTGCAAAATTCACTACTATTCTAGTGGATACTTTTTATGGATTGAACTGCCTGCATATATAGATGGCTATACGATTTATCAGCTATTGATTCAAAACAAGATTGGCATTGCGCCAAGTCAGTTATTCCGTTCTGAACAGGTCAGCCAGAACTTTATCCGTTTAAACTGCTCTTTTGCTTGGAACAGTGATATTGCTGCTGCATTGGATGTTTTGTCTGAGGTGATACAACAGCACATCACGCAATATACTCATGCCTAATTGCCAAGCCGATCACCCGACAATAAAAAAAGAGCTGAGTTTTTGGCTCAGCTCTTTTGTGGTTTACAGTACAATTTTAGAAGTTATAAATTGCGACTGCATTGATTCGGTTATCTTCACCTGTTTTGCTGCCATTTGCTGCTTCACCAAATGCTTCACGCTCACCATAAACATATTCTAAACCAAAGCTTAACGGTTTACGTGGGCTATAGAATACGTTTGCCCAAGCTTGCCATAAGTCTTTGTTAATCGTGGTTGTGTCTTTCGTTGCTGCAATGTAGTTAGGGTCTTTGTCAAAACTCATATAACCATAACCCAAAGTGCCATGCACTTTGTCACCAAACTTTTGTGTAATACCGACCATAATTGAATCGAATTCACTTTGCGCTGCGATAGCACTCGTTGCAGTAATCGCACCTTTGTCATCAAGGTTAGTAACAGCAACACCTTTGTTGGTAAATGATACAAAGCTGCTATCACCTTTTACATGGTAATAATCGGCTTTTAAAGTCGTGCCCGGTACAACATCGTATTTAGCACCTACACCGACACCCCATGCCATTTCTTCATCAGAATTGACACGTTTTTCATGTCCCATCGCACGTACGCTGACATTTAAATTATCTGCAAATTGATGATTTAAACGCGCAGTTAATGCAGGTAAACGCTGGTTGATTGAACTGTCTTTAGGGTCTTCAGCTGCAACCACCAAATTGGTTTGTGGGCTAAACTTTGTTGTATAGCGTACTTGTGGTGTACGTTTCACCGCACCACCAACATACGCCAAAGCATCAATGGTTTCTGGCATATAGTCTGGAATCGCAAAGTTTGACCAAGTTTGACCAATTAACCAGTTGCCGTAGTTCAAGTAAGCATGACGAATACGTAAGTTATCAAGATTTGCTCCACCCAAGAAGTCAACTTCAAGTTTACCTTTTACGTCTTGTTCACCCACAGGGCTTTTAAAATCTAAACCTAAACGGGTTGCAGAAAGTGTTGATCTTAAACGATCACTTTGTTCTTTATTGCCTTCAAGTGGTACACCGTTAATTTGGTTATACGGCATATCTTTAGCGCCACCTTCTACCTGATAAGAAGCATCTAAACGCACATTACCATATAGATTAAATTCGGCACCTTTGGCAGTTTTTAACACAGGATTAGCAACTGGCGCTGCTGCAGTACGTTGCACATTGGCAATTGCTGTTGCAGTTTGTGCATTTTGTACTTTTTGCTGCTCAATCAAACCACGTAAAGCCTGAACTTCTTGTCTAAGTTGTTCAATTTCTTTTTGCTGTTGAGTTTGCGCTTGTGCTGCAACACTCATACCGCCCATGCTCAATGCAATCATGCTCATCATGAGCGTACGCTGCATTGTTGGTCGAACCGTTGTAGATTGAAAATGTGTAGATTGGGTTAATATTTTCGCGTTCATCCTAAACTCGCTTGTTATTGTGCCATCAAATTCTAGCAACAGATCACCATCTCTTACGATGGCGATCTATATCATTGATGACTGTAGATTAATGGAAAGGTAAAGAAATTATTGGGTTGCTTTTTGTGCGACTGGATTGCTTTCTACAGCAGGCTCCGCAGCGGCTTTAGCTTCTACAGACGTTTTTAAATTCACCATGAAGATTGCTAAGGCAGCAATTACACCTGGAATCGCAATAGCAAAGAAGTTCATTTGGTGCGGTAAATTCATGGTTAATAGTGCACCTGTGAGTACTGGCCCAACGATTGCACCGATGCGACCAATACCTGACGCCCAGCCCATACCTGTAGAACGTACAGTAGATGGGTAATATTGTGCGACGAAAGTATAAAGCAAGATTTGTGAACCAATTGTCGCTGCACCTGCAACTGCAATTAAGGTATACAACACGATTTGCGGGCTGTTGAAACCAAGTAGAATTAACGCTGCTGCACCACAGATAAACATAATGGTCAGTACTTTTTTGATATGGAAACGGTCAGCCAGCGCACCACCACCAATCGCGCCAATCATCCCACCAATGTTCAAGGCGAATAAGAAGATCATACTTGCACCAAGTGAGTAACCTGCTTGGATCATCAATTTTGGTAACCAGCTGCCCAAAGCATAAACCATTAACAAGCACATGAAGAATGCGATCCAGAACATGAACGTACTGAACATACGGCCTTGCTGGAACAATGCTTTTACAGGTGCTTCATCGCCTTTAGTCACTTCATTCAGTACAAACTCAGTGTCACCATTTAATTGTTGGCTTGGTGAAATTTTTTGCACAATGCTGCGAGTTTGCTCAATTTCTTTCTTGTTGGTCAAATACATGAGTGACTCAGGCAAGAATTTCCAAATTAATGGTAAAGCCACCAATGGAATAATTGCGATGTAAAACATGATTTTCCAACCAAACTCTGGCACTAACCATGCACCCAACAATGCTGATGTCATACCACCAATCGCATAACCACTGAACATAAGTGCAACTAAAGTACTACGAATACGCTTTGGCGCATATTCAGTCATTAATGCCACTACGTTTGGCATTACACCGCCAATACCTAAGCCTGCAAGGAAACGTAAAATACCAAATTCAACAGGGTTAGTCGCAAATGCGCCAAAGAAGGTAAAGCCACTAAAAATAGCCACACAGATCATAATGGTTTTTTTACGACCCAACTTGTCCGATAACGTACCGAAGGTCATGGCACCAAACATCATGCCAAACAATGCCGTACTGGCCAGTAAACCTGCTTGTACCGCACTGAGCGCCCACTCTTGCATAAGTAATGGTAATGCAACCCCATAAATGACCAAATCGTAACCGTCAAAAATAATGATCATCAAACACCAAAACAATACGCCCCAATGGAATGGCGTGAACTTGGCCTCGTCAATCAAGGTATTAATATTAATTTTATTGCTTTGCATCTTGCTTCACCTCCTAATTGTGAAGTCCGTTACTTCAACTCAGATGCACACAATGAATAATAAGTTAAAATTTGTCCAAAACTGAATAGGCATGGATACATACCTAAAAAGTCTATAATTTGTAAGATATTGATTTTAAAATAGATAAAAATAACAAGGCGAAAAAAATACTGTAATGTGATGCTTAAAAAAGTTTTTTCAGGCAATTCACATAACAGTATTTTGTTAAAAATATCTGTGCTTTTATATAAAAAATATAGTTATAAATATTTGTTTTATATGGCTTTACTAGAATACATTGCGATCATAAGTAAATGCTTCCAAATCATAAACTTGATAAATGCAGTCAAACAAAGATCGAATGTCTTCACTTTCATCCATATTACGAATTGCCATAAACACAGGACTTACAGCCGAGTCATCTAATAAAGGTATAAAGTGCAAATGTGCCAAATGAATACTTTGTGCGCTTTCTGGCACGATACACAAGCCCTCACCTGCAGCAACAAAACCCAACGCCAATTGTAATTCACGCACTTCACGAATTTTGCGAGGTTCTAAACCATACTCAGAAAACACGCCACGAATTTGGGTAGAGAAGTTTGGCTTGTTGTGATTTGGATATAAAAATACTTGTTGATCAACAACATCCGCCAAATATACACCTTCTTTTTGTGCCGCAAATGGGTGGCTCGAATGTACTGCAACCATCAAGCGTTCTTCACGTAATAAGATACGTTTAACTGCAGGATCAGAAATTCTTAAGCGTCCAAATCCAACATCTATGCGCCCTTCTTTAAGTGCCTGAATTTGGTCATTGGTGGTCATTTCCACCATTTCTATTTTTAAATGCGGATGCTGCTGCTTAAACAAATACACAATTCTTGACAATAATCCGAACAATAAAGAACCAACGAAGCCAATAGTCACAGTACGACCAGCAATACCGACACGTTTTGTCATCGACTTGATTTCTTCCGCATTAGACAAAAGTTTAACGGCATGTTGGTAAAAGAATTGGCCTGCTTCGGTGGTCTTAAGCGGTCTACTTCCACGCTCAAATAGTTGAATTCCAAGCTCTTGTTCTAAATTTTGGATCTGTCTGCTCAAAGGTGGTTGAGCAATAAAGAGTTTTTCTGCTGCCTTGGTGAAACTTTGCTCTTCTACAACAGCAACAAAATAACGTAAATGTCTGAGTTCCATAGCTCAAAATACCTTTTAAGTATAAAAAAATGCATATTTGATCTTCGACCAATGCAATTTATTCTTTTAAGGTATATCACATAACTGTAATAAAGCAATGATATGAAGGGCAAACCATGTATAAGTCAGTAGAAACTTTGCTGGTGGAAATACCAACCATCCGTCCACACAAGATGGCGGTTGCAACCATGCAAACCCAAACCCTTGTATTAGTCAAAATCACCACTGAAGATGGTTTTGTTGGCTGGGGCGAAGCAACCACGATTGGCGGCTTGGGCTATGGTGAAGAAAGCCCAGAAAGCGTAAAAACCAATATCGAAACATATTTCGCATCATTGCTAAAAACTTTAGCTGGCTTGAATGTTGCGCAAACTTTACAGGTCATTAAAAAGAATATCAATGGCAACCGTTTCGCGAAATGTGCCATTCAAACTGCTTTATTAGATATTCAAGCGCAGCGCTTAAACCAACCTTTAAGTGAAATTTTAGGTGGTCGCCTACGCAACTCGGTTCCTGTGTTATGGGTACTTGCATCTGGCGATACAGAAAAAGACATCGCTGAAGCACAAAAAATGATTGCGGCTAAACGCCACAACACATTCAAGCTCAAAATCGGTTCACGCCCTGTAGAGCAAGATGTAGAACACGTATTAGCCATTAAACAAGCTTTAGGTAAAGACGTTTCTATTCGTGTAGACGTTAACCGTGCTTGGTCAGAACTTGAAGCCATTAAAGGTATCCAACTTCTACAAGATGGTGGTGTAGACCTGATTGAACAGCCATGTGCAATTGACAACATTGATGCCATGGAGCGTTTAACTCGCAAATTTGATATTGCCATCATGGCAGACGAATCATTGATGGGCTCACAAAGTGCTTATCAATTAGCGAAACGCAATGCGGCATCTGTTTTTGCAGTAAAAGTTGCACAGTCTGCTGGTCTGATTGAAGGCTGTGAAGTGGCAACGATTGCACAGTTAGCAGGTATCGACCTATATGGCGGCACCATGCTTGAAGGCCCTGTAGGCACAATTGCATCTGCACACGTGTTCTCTACCTTCCAAAATTTAGCTTATGGCACTGAATTATTTGGCCCATTGCTGCTAACAGAAGAAATTTTAAAAACTCCGCTTCAGTACCAAGACTTTGAATTACACCTTCCAACAGGTGCAGGTCTAGGCATTGAACTGGATGAAGACAAAATTGACAACTTGCGTCGTCAGTAATTAGGAGAAACCCATGCTTTTCCATGTACGTATGGATGTAAACATTCCATTGGATATGCCAGCTGAAACAGCCAACGAAATCAAAGCCGTTGAAAAAGCCTATTCACAGGAATTACAGCGTCAAGGCAAATGGCGTCATATTTGGCGTATTACTGGCCAATATTCAAACATCAGTATTTTTGATGTTGAGAGCAATGAAGAACTGCACAACATTCTGCAAGGTCTTCCGCTCTACCCTTACATGAATATTGAAGTAATGGCATTGAACCGTCACCCTTCATCAATTCGTGAAGATGACACCTGATTCAACTCGGAAACTGGAGTAAGCACCTTACTCCAGCACCAAAGTAAACATTTAGCAAACCAAGTAAACAAGGAAAGTGGCAGCCAATTATCTCGTTTTAGTCCAGAGATATTCGCCACCGAAGCACACCTCCAAGGAGAATGAAAATGGATCGTCAAACCATTGAAAATGTAGTTAAAGCTTGTAACGTGGACACTTCAGAAGGTCCAGTAAATGCACGTGTACAACAGGTACTTGTTCGTTTAGTTACAGATTTATTCCAAGCGATTGAAGACTTAGATTTAAGCCAATCTGAAGTTTGGAAAGGTATTGAAACTATCATTGATATTGCAAAAGCTGATGAGTTTGCATTGATGGGTTCTGCTGTAGGTCTTGAACACTTCCTAGACTTACGTGCTGACGAAGCTGACGCGAAAGCAGGCTTGACTGGTGGTACGCCACGTACAATTGAAGGTCCATTGTATGTTGCTGGTGCGCCTGAATCTACTGGTTTTGCTCGTATGGACGATGGTTCTGAAGAAGGCAAAATCCCAACTTTAATCATTGACGGTACAGTAACTGACACTGACGGCAACATCATTCCTGGTGCTAAAGTTGAAGTATGGCATGCAAACAGCCACGGTAACTATTCATTCTTTGATAAGTCACAAAGCCACTTCAACCTACGTCGCTCAATCTTAGCTGATGAAAAAGGTCAATATGTTGCTCAAACAACTATGCCTGTAGGTTATGGCTTAAACCCTGAAGGTCCACTTCAAGGTGTATTGAACCAAATCTCTCGTCACGGTCAACGTCCAGCACACGTGCACTACTTCATCTCTGCACCTGGCTACCGTAAGCTTACGACTCAGTTCAACATCGAAGGTGATAAATACCTTTGGGACGACTTCGCATTCGGTACTCGTGAAGGTCTAGTTGCTGAAGCTGTAGACGTAACTGACGAAGCTGAAATCGCACGTCGTGGTTTGAAAGGTCCTTTCAAATACATCCAATTCAACGTTGTTCTTCAGAAAGATAAAGAAGGCGCTCCTTCTACTGAAGTTGAACGTCGCCGCGCAAGCGCATAATTTGAAATGGAATCGGGATGTGGTTATTGCCCCATCCCGATGACTGCCCTCCTTGGAAAGTCGGAGAAAGGACATGCCTCGTATTCCTGTTATCAATACTAGCCACTTAGACCGTATTGACGAATTATTGGTTGATGATTTTGAATCTGGTGAATTTAAATTACACCGTTCAGTATTCACAGACCAAGCCCTGTTTGACCTAGAAATGAAATACATTTTTGAAGGCAACTGGGTTTATTTGGCACATGAAAGCCAAATTCCAAACAACAATGACTACTACACCACTTACATTGGTCGTCAGCCAATCATCATTGCGCGTAACCGCAATGGCGAATTGAATGCCATGATCAACTCGTGTTCACACCGTGGTGCACAATTATGTCGTTACAAGCGTGGTAACAAAGCAACTTATACTTGCCCATTCCACGGTTGGACTTTCAACAACTCTGGTAAGTTGTTAAAAGTAAAAGACCCAGCAGATGCAGGTTATTCAGATTGCTTTAACAAAGACGGTTCACACGACTTGAAAAAAGTTGCCCGCTTTGAAAGCTATAAAGGTTTCTTGTTTGGTAGCTTAAACCCAGATGTTCCTTCTTTAGAAGAATACCTAGGCGAAGCGACTAAAATCATTGACATGATTGTGGGTCAATCTCAACAAGGTCTTGAAGTTTTACGTGGTTCTTCGACTTACACCTATGAAGGTAACTGGAAGTTAACTGCTGAAAACGGTGCCGATGGTTACCACGTGTCTGCAGTACACTGGAACTACGCTGCAACAACTCAGCAACGTAAAGAAAAAGAAGCTGGCGATAACATCCGTGCAATGAGCGCAGGTTCATGGGGCAAACAAGGCGGTGGTTCTTACGGCTTTGAAAATGGTCACATGCTGCTTTGGACTCAATGGGCTAACCCAGAAGACCGTCCTAACTTTGCCAAGAAAGATGAATACACCGAGCAATACGGTGAAGCAATGGCGAAATGGATGATCGAACGTTCACGTAACTTGTGTATCTATCCAAACGTGTACTTCATGGATCAGTTCGGTTCACAAATTCGTGTGTTACGTCCTCTTTCTGTCGATAAGACTGAAGTGACGATTTACTGTATCGCACCTGTAGGTGAAGAGCCAGAAGCACGCGCACGCCGTATTCGTCAGTACGAAGACTTCTTTAACGCATCAGGTATGGCAACCCCAGACGATCTTGAAGAATTCCGTGCATGTCAAGTTGGCTACGCAGGTATCGCACTTGAGTGGAACGATATGTGCCGTGGTTCTAAGCATTGGATCCAAGGTCCAGACGATGCTGCAAACGAAATCGGTTTAAAACCAAAACTTTCAGGTATTAAAACTGAAGACGAAGGTTTATATCTTTCTCAGCACCAACATTGGTTAGATCTAATCAAAAAAGGTATTGCGACTGAAAAAGAAATTGCTGCATCTACTGAAGGAGAAAACGCATGAGCGCGATTACTTTAGAAAATATTGCTCAATTCCTTTATCAAGAAGCTCGCTTCTTAGATGATGAGCAATGGGATGAGTGGTTACAGTGCTACGCTCCTACTGCTTCTTTCTGGATGCCAGCTTGGGATGACGATGACCGTTTAACTCAAGATCCACAGTCTGAAATCTCTTTGATTTACTATCCAGACCGTCAAGGTTTAGAAGACCGTGTGTTCCGTATCAAAACTGAGCGTTCATCTGCAACCATGCCAGATACACGCACAAGCCACAACATCAGCAACATTGAAATTGTTGAACGTGATGGCGATAAAGTCACTGTACGTTTTAACTGGAACACTTTAAGTTTCCGTTACAAAACTAACTACAGCTACTTTGGTATGTCGCGCTATGAAATTGATTTTTCTGGCGACAAACCGCAAATTTTAAGCAAGTACGTGGTGCTGAAAAACGATTACATCAACCAAGTAATCGACATTTATCACCTCTAAGACTGTATTGATTTACAGCTAGGTAAAAACCTTTCAGCCAGATGGAATTTTGGCTGAAAGGTCAAGTTTTAAAGATTTCTATAGGATATTCAGCCATGTCAAACCACAATGTTGCACTTCAATTTGAAGATGGCGTTACACGTTTTATTTCTGTTACAGATGGTGAAACACTGTCAGACGCAGCTTACCGTCAAAAGATCAATATTCCTTTGGACTGCCGTGACGGTGCATGTGGAACGTGCCGTGCGTTTTGTGAATCAGGTTCGTATGACATGCCTGAAGAAACTTATATTGAAGATGCATTGACACCAGAAGAAGCTGAACAAGGCTATATTCTTGCATGCCAATGTAAACCAACTTCAGACGCAGTATTCCAAATTCAAGCCACTTCTGATGTATGTAAAACTGAAATTCATGCATTTGAAGGTACATTAGCACGTGTTGAAAACTTATCTGACTCGACGATTACCTTTGATATTCAGTTAGATGAAGGTCAACCAGACATTCACTTCCTTGCAGGTCAATATGTGAATGTGGGTATTCCTGGTACAACAGAAACCCGTTCATATTCTTTCAGCTCTAAGCCTGGTAACCGCTTAACTGGTTTTGTAGTACGTAACGTACCAAACGGCAAAATGAGCGAATTCTTAAGCCAAAATGCCAAAGCTGGCGACAAAATGACCTTTACGGGTCCATTTGGTAGCTTCTACTTACGTAATGTAGCACGCCCTGTAGTGATGTTAGCAGGTGGTACAGGTATCGCACCATTTATGTCTATGCTGCAAGTACTTGAAGAAAAAGGTTCAGAACATCCAATACGTTTAGTATTTGGTGTAACCAATGATTTTGACTTGGTTGCAATTGAAAAATTAAACGAACTTCAAGACAAATTCTCTTGGTTCGAATATCGCACTGTAGTCGCTAACCCAGAATCTGCACATGAGCGTAAGGGTTATGTTACAGGTCATATCGAAAACGAATGGCTTAACGGTGGTGATGTAGACATCTACTTATGTGGTCCAGTACCAATGGTAGAAGCGGTACGCGGTTGGTTAGATGCTGAAGGCGTTAAACCTGCTAGCTTCTTATTTGAAAAATTCTCTGCCAACTAAGTTTGTTAGACATTCAATAAACGCAGTCGGAGAATAAAATGAATCGCACAAAAAGATTTGAAAACAAAGTTGTAATCGTGACTGGTGCCGCTCAAGGCATTGGTCGCGGTGTGGCTTTACAAGTGGCAAGTGAAGGTGCCCAAGTGGTTATGGCAGACCTTTCTCCCTATGTAGAAGAAGTGTTGGCCGAAATTGAAGAACACGGTGGCGATGCAGTAACCGTAAAAGCCAACCTTGAAACTTTTGCAGGTGCAGAATCTGTGGTTGCTAAAGCACTTGAAACCTATGGTCGTGTTGATGTGCTCATCAACAACGTAGGCGGTGCAATTTGGATGAAACCTTTTGAAGAATTTTCTGAAGAAGAAATTATCAAAGAAGTGAATCGTTCATTGTTCCCTACTATGTGGTGCTGCCGCGCAGTATTGCCTGAAATGGTGAAAAACCAGAAAGGTACCATTGTAAACGTATCTTCAATTGCAACACGTGGTATTAACCGCGTGCCATATTCGGCGTCTAAAGGTGGTGTAAACGGTTTAACTGCTTCCCTCGCCTTTGAACATGCCAAAGATGGTATTCGTGTCAATGCCATTGCAACTGGCGGTACAGAAGCGCCACCACGTAAAGTGCCACGTAATGCCAACCCACTTTCAGAATCTGAAAAAGAGTGGATGCAACAAGTGGTCGATCAAACCATTGATCGTACCTTCTTGGGTCGCTATGGCACCATTCAGGAACAAGTGAATGCGATTCTGTTCCTTGCTTCTGATGAGTCATCGTACATGACAGGTACCGTTGTACCTGTAGGTGGTGGTGATCAGGGCTAAGCCAAGATCATGACCAACTTCAACAGGATCATTGCTTGACGCAAGGAGGCAAATCGTCAATGAGTCACCTGTTCCAAACTTTAAAAAATGACTGGTCAATTTCAGCCACTGTTGCAGGATTCTTAGCAGTGCTGATCTCCTATTCAGGGCCATTGATCATCTTTTTCCAAGCGGCACAGCAAGCCCAAGTTTCCCCAGACATGATGATTTCATGGATTTGGGGAATTTCTATTGGTGCTGCTGTCGCAGGTATCTTTTTGTCCATTAAATACAAAGTGCCTGTGGTCACCGCTTGGTCTGCACCCGGTACCGCATTGCTGGTCACACTGTTTCCCGATATTACCCTAAATGAAGCAGTTGCAGCCTACATCACCTCTGCTGTGGTGATTTTTTTGATTGGAATCACAGGTTATTTTGACAAACTCCTGTCTTGGATTCCGCAAGAAGTCGCAGCAGGCATGATGGCAGGTATTTTGGTTCAATTTGGCTTAGGCTTATTTACTGCAACCGATACCCTGCCATACATTGTATTTGGGATGCTAGCGGTATTTTTATTGGCAAAGCGTTTTAGTCCACGTTATGCCATGATTTGGGTGCTTGCTGCAGGCATTATACTCAGCTTAATGCTCGGTAAAATTAACCCTGTCACCACCAATTTTAGTTTGGCAATTCCACAGTTTATTGTTCCTGAATGGACGTGGAATTCAACCTTAAACTTGGCATTACCTTTAATTTTAGTCAGCTTGTCTGGACAGTTTTTACCGGGCATGGCAATTATTAAAATTAGCGGTTATGACATGCCTGCTAAGCCTATTATTAGTGCGACCAGTATCGCTTCTCTTGCCGTTGCGTGTGTGGGAGGAATTACCATTGTACTTGCCTCTATTACTGCAGCATTATGCTTAGGTAAAGATGCGCACGAACTGAAAGAAAAGCGATATATTGCAGGTGTTGCAAACGGTATTTTCTATATTTTAGGTGGGTTATTTGCGGGTAGCATCGTCATGCTATTTAGCCTATTGCCCAAAGAACTGATTGCAGCTTTGGCTGGACTTGCACTTTTGGGTGCAATTGCCACCAATATTTCAGTTGCAATGAGTAAAGAATCACAGCGTGATGCAGCCCTCATCACCTTTTTAGCAACTGCCTCTGGCATGCAGTTTTTAGGGCTAAGTTCTGTATTTTGGGGCATCTGTATTGGTTTGATCGCACATTGGGTATTAACCAAACGCGACAACTCAGCAGCACCCCTACCTTCAACTCAAAGTTCCAAAAGTTAATGGACAGGCAATTGTCTAGGACACATTATGATTGATAAAAGTCAAACTTCTTTAACAGAAGTCCTTTCGCAAATTAAAGATGGTTCAACCATCATGATTGGTGGTTTTGGTACCGCTGGTCAGCCAGCGGAACTCATTGATGGTTTGATTGAACTTGGCATCAAAGATTTAATTATTGTAAACAACAACGCAGGTAATGGTGACTACGGTTTAGCGAAACTGCTAAAAGCTGGCGCGGTACGTAAAATTATCTGTTCATTCCCACGTCAGTCTGACTCTTGGGTATTTGATGAACTTTACCGCGCAGGCAAAATCGAGCTTGAACTGGTGCCGCAAGGTAACTTGGCATGCCGTATTCAGGCTGCAGGTATGGGTCTAGGTCCAATCTATACCCCTACAGGTTTTGGTACTTTACTTGCAGAAGGCAAACCAACCTTAAATTATGAAGGTAAAGACTACGTACTAGAAAACCCAATCCGCGCAGACTTTGCTTTAATTAAAGCACAGCAAGGCGACCGTTGGGGTAACTTGGTGTACCGTAAATCTGCACGTAACTTTGGCCCAATCATGGCGATGGCTGCCGATGTGACAATTGCACAGGTTTCTGAAGTGGTTGAGTTAGGCGCGTTAGATCCTGAACACATCATCACTCCGGGTATTTTCGTTCAGCACGTTGTTGCCGTTGGCGCAAAACAACCTGAACAATCTGCATAACTGTCACGTGAAGGAGAACATCATGAGCTATACCAAATTAACACGTGATCAAATCGCTGAACGTGTGGCACAAGACATTCCAGACGGTGCTTATGTCAACCTCGGCATTGGCTTACCAACTAAAATTTCAAACTACCTGCCTTCAGACAAAGACGTATTCTTACACTCTGAAAACGGTTTATTGGCTTTCGGTCCACCACCTCCTGCAGGTGAAGAAGACCCTGAGTTAATCAACGCAGGTAAAGAATTCGTGACCATGCTAACAGGCGGCTCATTCTTCCATCATGGTGACTCTTTTGCCATGATGCGTGGCGGTCACTTAGACATCGCAGTATTGGGTGCATTCCAAGTGGCTGAAAATGGCGACTTGGCAAACTGGCACACAGGTGCGCCAGATGCGATTCCTGCTGTTGGTGGCGCAATGGACTTAGCCGTTGGTGCGAAAAAAGTCTTTATCACAACCGATCACGTCACCAAAAAAGGTGAACCAAAAATCGTGGCTGAATTGACTTACCCAGCAACTGGCTTGAAATGTGTAGACCGCATTTACACTGACTTATGTGTGATTGACGTAACTCCTGAAGGCATGAAAGTTCTTGAAAAAGTTGAAGGCTTGAGCTTTGAGGAATTACAGTCATTGACTGGTGCAAAGCTGATTGATGCGACTCAGGCTTAATCGTCTTTAAATATAATTTTTAATCCCCCTAAATCCCCCTTTTTCAAAGGGGGACTTCCATCAAGTAATTTTAGGTGGGAATCTCCTCCCTTTTTTAAAGGGAGGTTGGGAGAGATTAAGATATTTGGAAAATAAAATATGAAAAACGCATATATCGTCGATGCCATCCGTACCCCATTTGGTCGTTATGCAGGTGGTTTAGCTCCAGTCCGTGCTGATGACTTAGGCGCATTACCGATCAAAGCACTTATGCAACGCAATCCATCTGTAAACTGGGAACAAGTTGATGACGTGATTTACGGCTGTGCCAACCAAGCAGGTGAAGACAACCGTAACGTGGGTCGTATGTCTGCACTTTTAGCAGGTTTACCGTACCAAGTGCCAGCAACCACTGTAAACCGTTTATGTGGTTCATCGCTAGACGCAATTGCAATGGCCGCACGTGCAATTAAAGCAGGTGAAGCAAACCTGATTATTGCAGGTGGTGTTGAATCAATGAGCCGCGCTCCATTTGTGATGGGTAAATCAGAATCTGCTTATGGTCGTAGTCAAAAAATTGAAGACACCACAATGGGCTGGCGTTTCATTAACCCGAAACTCAAAGAAATGTACGGCGTAGAAACTATGCCGCAAACTGCTGAAAATGTAGCGGAACAGTTCAATATTAACCGTGCCGATCAAGACTTGTTTGCTCTAACCAGCCAACAACGTACTGCTGCTGCACAAGCACGCGGTTTCTTTGACAAAGAAATTATTGCAGTGGAAATTCCACAACGTAAAGGCGAGCCTGTCGTTGTTGCTGCAGACGAACATCCACGTGCATCAACCACAGCAGAAGCATTGGCAAAATTAAAGCCAGTGGTAAAAGCAGACGGTACTGTGACTGCAGGTAACGCGTCAGGTATTAACGATGGTGCGGCTGCCCTACTGATTGCTTCTGAAGAAGCGGTTGCACAACACGGCTTAAAACCACGTGCCAAAATCATTGCTTCAACTGTTGTTGGTGTTGAACCACGTATTATGGGCTTTGGTCCTGCGCCTGCAATCAAAAAATTGTTGGCACAAACAGGTTTGACCATTGAACAAATGGACGTGATTGAACTGAACGAAGCCTTTGCTGCACAAGCATTAGCATGTACTCGTGACTTAGGCATTGAAGATGGTTCAGAGAAAGTCAATCCAAACGGTGGTGCAATTGCTTTAGGTCACCCACTTGGTGCATCTGGTGCGCGTTTAGTCACTACAGCACTGAACCAACTTGAACAAACTGGCGGTAAATACGGTTTATGTTCAATGTGTATCGGTGTTGGTCAAGGTATTGCTTTGATTATTGAACGTGTTTAATCCTCATTAAAAGTTCCCCTTTCATAAAGGGGGATTTAGGGGGATTTATAAGATTAAGGATTTAAAAAAAATGCCAACTTTTACCTCAAATGATGCGCAAATCAATTACCAAACTTTTGGTGATGCTACAAAACCTGCACTGATTTTTTCAAACTCGCTGGGTACAAACTTCAAAATGTGGCAAGCACAGATTGATTTTTTCCAGCAAGACTTTTTTGTAATTTGCTACGACACACGTGGTCACGGTGCATCATCAGCTCCGCAAGGTCCATATAGCATTGATCAATTGGGTCAAGATGTTGTAAATCTACTCGATCACTTAAATGTTGAAAAAGCGGCATTCTGTGGTATTTCTATGGGCGGTTTAACAGGTCAATGGTTAGCGATTCATCGCCCTGAACGTTTTAATCAGGTGGTGGTGTGTAATACTGCGGCAAAAATTGGTCAAGAACAGGCTTGGAATGACCGTGCCGCATTGGTACGTGAACAAGGTTTACAACCGATTGCTTCGACTGCAGCATCACGCTGGTTTACTGAACCCTTTATCCAAAGCAACGCGACAGTGGTCAACAATCTTCAAAACGACTTGGCAGCTGGCAGCGCCGAAGGTTATGCGAGCTGTTGCGAAGCTTTGGCTAAAGCGGATGTACGTGAACAACTTAAAGACATCACTGTGCCTGTTTTAGTGGTTGCAGGTCAGCAAGACCCTGTGACAACAGTTGTCGATGGTCAATTTATGGTTGAACGTATTGCCAATAGCCAATTGTTTGAAATCAATGCATCGCACATTTCTAACGTAGAATTGCCAAATGAATTTAACCAAGCAGTGAAGCAGTTTATCCAAGCATAAAACTTCATTGTTATTGTTAATAAGTTAAAAGTTAAAAAAATAGAGTTCTTTCGAGAACTCTATTTTTTATAGATGAATCTGCAGTTAGACGAGCTGGACTTAAACTAACTCCACCGCAATCGCTGTGGCTTCACCACCGCCAATACATAAAGATGCCACGCCTTTTTTCGCGCCTATACGTTGCAATGCATGAATGAGCGTCACAATAATACGTGAACCTGAAGAACCTAGAGGATGCCCCAAAGCACATGCACCACCCTGAATATTCACTTTGGCAGGGTCTAAATCAAAAGCATCTATCGCAAGCATGGTTACCATGGCAAAGGCTTCATTAATTTCCCACAAATCTACATCGGCAACCGACCACCCTGCTTTATCTAGCACTTTTTGAATCGCCCCTACAGGAGCAAGAGTAAACTCAGAAGGATGTTGTGAATGTGTCGCGTATGCCACAACTTTTGCAAGCGGTTTTAAGCCACGCTCTGCCGCAACCACATCTGATGTAATCACCAGAGCAGATGCGCCATCTGAAATAGAGCTGGCATTGGCGGCTGTAATCGTGCCATCTTTTTTAAATGCGGGACGCAAACTGCTAATTTTATCGACTTTGGCATTTAACGGTTGTTCATCCTGATCGACAATCACATCACCTTTACGTGAATGAACAGTGACAGGCACGATTTCATTTTTAAAATAACCGTTTTGAATGGCTTCTACCGCGCGGTTTAAAGAGCGAATTGCGTATTCATCCTGCTGCTCACGGGTATAGTTTTTCTTGTCTGCCATGTCTTGCGCCAGCACGCCCATCGACAAGCCTGTTTCAGCATCTTCTAAACCTTCCTGAAACATGTGGTCTGTGACTTTGCCGTGTCCCATACGGAAACCTGCACGTGCTTTATCTAGCAAATACGGCGCATTCGACATAGATTCCATACCGCCAGCGACCACAATCTGCGCTGAACCTGCCTGAATAGCATCGGCTGCCTGCATAACAGCTTTCATGCCAGAGCCACAAATTTTATTGATGGTGGTTGCACCTGTACTATCGGGTAAACCCGCTTGACGCATCGCCTGACGTGCAGGGCCTTGCTTCAAACCTGCAGGCAATACACAACCAAAAATTACTTCATCAATGTCAGTCCCACTTAAACCTGCACGTGCAACTGCGTGTTGAATTGCAACCGCGCCTAAATCAGGTGCTATACAACTTGCCAGTGAACCTTGAAAGCCGCCCATTGCGGTACGTACAGCATCTACAATTACAATCATTTTTAGTCCCTTATTACCGTCTTTTTAAAGTGATTACCGTAAAAGCCATGCTTTTTAAAATTACAAATAACATCCCTGTGAGTTAGCAAGTAATTCACGTTAAATGTAAATCAAAAGATGAGCATTGCAATCTCGCAAAGTGCTGAATTGCTATGCTTGATTGATCTTAGACTTTTAGGCCTTGCTTATGAAAAATAGAATAAAAGTTTTAGAAATCCAATTTTATTTCACTAAAATGACCTGTTTGGTTCAGTTTTATTGACAACCGATTTGGCTTATGGATTGTGCTATTTTTCACATGATATTTTTTAAATTCATTGGTTCACTGATGAACATACGTTAAAACTTACCTTTTCAAGACCTTGGTGCTATTTTCAAGTTGCTCAAACTGCACTAGACTCCAACATGCTTAATTGGTTGTAATTGGAATATTGATTGATGACGACTCTACGCCAAGAAAATTTCCGACGTCGTAAAGAGAAAATTTTGGCAATGGCTGAGGTTTTATTACTGGAAAATCATAATGATATTACATTAAGTGAGTTGGCTGCAGAGTTAGATATTGCCAAAGGCACAATTTATAAATATTTCAAAAGTAAAAATCAGCTCTATTTAGAGTTAATTATTTTAAATGAACAGCGTTTATTGGATATTTCCAAACAGTATCACCATAACTTTCAAACTTATGTTTCGCAGTACATGCTGTATAACATGCTTAATTCCAACCGTACGATTTTGCTGCACTCAATTGAAGAACGCTTAACCAATAATGAACGTAAACTAAATGAATTGTTTGAACAGTTATACGATATTCGTGAGCAGCGTATTTTAGAAATTAAGGACATCACCCAAGCCTATTTAGAGTCCTTTAACAGCGCGATGTCGATCCGTGATTATCTGTCTTATATTTGGACAGTAACTTATGGTGCGTCGTTATTACTCAATTCTACCCATTATCAAAAAGCTATTGGGTCACGTGAACGCTTAATCAAGCTATATATTAATCAAGCACTGATGACGCCAGATAAAGTATCTGCGATTGTTTGATTTTTACATAGTTAGCTTCGTTGGATTCATTGCTGATCCCGCTAAATATTAGCGTCTAAGTAGAAAGAAATTTGCTTTTCAGAACGTATTAACTCACCTCATAAATTTATTCTCTAAATAAAAAATCCCAAAGTTCAAACTTTGGGATTTTTCAAATTCTTTTGACTGTCTAAAGACACATCATTCTGCACTAATATCTTCAAATAATACTGAAGATAAATAACGCTCACCACTGTCAGGTAAAATCACCACAATATTTTTACCTGCATTTTCAGGACGTGCCGCCAATTTTGCAGCAGCAGCCATTGCTGCACCACTTGAAATACCGACTAAAATACCTTCTTGGGTTGCTGTTTTACGCGCCCAGTCAATTGCTTCAGCACTTTCAATCGCAATCACTTCATCCACCAAATCTAAATCTAGGTTTTTTGGAATAAAGTTAGCGCCAATCCCCTGAATTTTATGTGGTGCAGGCGTAATGGCTTCACCACGCTTGGCCTGAGCGATAATTGGAGATTCAGCAGGCTCGACTGCAACAGTATGCAATGCCTGACCTTTTACCTTTTTGAAATAACGCGAAATACCAGAAATCGTACCGCCTGTACCTACACCTGCAACAAGAATATCGACCTTGCCGCCTGTTGCTGCCCAAATTTCTGGGCCTGTGGTTTCTTCATGAATTTGCGGATTGGCAGGGTTATTAAACTGCTGCGGCAAATAATAAGTTTCAGGATGTTCGGTTGCCAAACGCTCTGCTTCATCCACCGCGCCTTTCATACCTTTTGCAGGCTCAGTCAGCACCAAATTTGCACCCAACGCTTTCAACACCTTACGGCGCTCAATACTCATGCTTGCAGGCATCGTTAGTGTAATCTCATAACCTTTTGCTGCAGCTACAAATGCCAAAGCGATTCCTGTATTACCGCTGGTCGGTTCTACAATATGCATACCTGCTTTTAACACGCCACGTCTTTCAGCATCGGCAATTAAAGCAGCACCAATACGGCATTTCACAGAAAATGCAGGGTTACGGCTTTCCACTTTGGCTAAAACCGTTGCATCGCCAGAAATTAAACGGTTAATGCGTACCAATGGCGTGTTACCAATCGCTTCTGCATTATTGCTATATACGGCAATCCCTAAATTTGCTGGTGTTGAAAAAGCTGCATCTGTGGTCATGATTATTCCCTAAGTTATATCTATATAAACAAAATTTAAATTATCATACCTTTTTATAAAATTTTTGCCGATGTTTCACGAAAATTGTTTTATACAAAAATATGATTAGCTTTCAACAAAATGCGAATTAGAATAAAGAGATGACGACCTCAGTTTAATTGTCGATTTTCTCGGCACTTGGGTTTGAAATTCGCTATTTATTTTTTGACAATAGCAACACATAACAAAATGTAGGGAATGCAATGTCTAATAAACGTTACAGTCAGCTTTATCGTAATTTCACTAAAAAAATCTTAGATAAGATTGTGACGCCACAAGTATTAGGCACGACTGCAGAATTAGAACATCGTGTTGCACAAAGCTCTGAAAAAACACAATTTTGTTATGTGCTGCAAGATGCCTCTCTCAGCAATACCGTATTGATTGATCAGCAGACGCAATCTCGTGGTTTACCTTCTGTGTATGCGCCTTTAAACATTGCCGAGCATCAGGAAGACGATTCCATTTTGGTCTTGCGTGAGAAAAACCCACAGCACAGTGCTTATCACTACTCTGCTAAATTGATTCGACTCATTGAAACCTTAGAGCAACATCCTGAACATGATGTGTTGTTAGTTCCCGTAACTGTACTTTGGGGACGTTCACCCGAATACGAAGACTCTTGGTTTAAAGCATTATTTGCCGATGCATGGTCTACGCCAAACAAGCTTAAACAAACCATTAATATTTCGCTCTATTCACGTGATAACTACATCGAGTTTCATAAAGCAATTTCCTTACGTCAGCTTATTGAACAAGCCACACAACAACAACCACACTTATCGCCTGCGCACTTTATTGAGCAACATCTGGAACACAATTTTAATCAACACAAAGAAGCGATTTTAGGCCCAGACTTATCTGACCGCCGTAATTTGATTCATGCGTTGATGAAAAGTGAAGCAGTACAACAAGCTATTCGTAAAGAAAGTATCGAACAAAAAGTCAGTATGTTTGAAGCAGAAAACCGTGCTAAAAGCTATTTAACTGAAATTGTATCGGACTTTTCTTATTCGACTTTGCGTTTTGCTGAACTGGCACTGACCAAGCTTTGGACACAGCTCTATGATGGCATTGAAGTGCATCACTTTGACACGGTACGCGAACTCGCCAAAGACTATGAAATCGTCTATACCCCTTGTCATCGTAGCCACATCGACTATTTGTTGCTGTCTTATGTGATTTTTAATCGTGGCTTGATGGTGCCGCATATTGCAGCAGGTATTAATTTAAATTTACCAATTGTGGGTCAATTAATGCGTGGTGCAGGTGCGTATTTTATTCGCCGTACTTTCAGCGGCAATGAATTATACACCTCGGTATTTAAAGAATATTTACACAGTTTATTGTCACGCAACACCCCACTCGAATACTTCATTGAAGGTGGACGCTCACGTACAGGTTTATTGTTACCGCCGAAAAAAGGCATGTTGTCGATGACCATTCAAAGCCATTTACGCGGAGCAACCAAACCAATTGCATTTATTCCAACGTATTTTGGTTATGAAAAACTGATTGAAGGCACATCTTATTTAAATGAATTAAACGGCAAACCGAAAGAAGCCGAATCTTTATGGGGTATTTTAAACTCTGCCCGTAAAATTGAAAAAGTCTTTGGTCAGGTCTATGTCAACTTTGGCGAACCTGTATTTTTAGATGATGTTTTAACTGCCAACCAAGCACGCGATGTAAAACTGAACATAAATGATGAACTACCGACCTCTGTGATTCACACGGTAGATCATACTGCGCATGCAATCTTGGAAAATATCAATAAAGCGGTGGTGATTAACCCAATCGCCCTCATCTCTCTGATTTTATTAAATGCCGATCAGCATGCATTGAAACAAGATGAGCTGCTCGCCCGAATTGAACAATATCGACGTTTGCTCAAACAATTGTGCTACGACCCACGTATGATTATTACGGGTTTAAATCCACAAGAAATTATTGAATATGCGCTAAAACTTAAACAAGTTGAGCGTTATAATCAAGATGGTGTAGAACAGATTCGAGTCGCAGAAAGCCAAAAAATCTTATTGAGCTATTTTAGCAATAATATTTTGCACTGCTTTATTTTGCCTGCGTGTGTAGCATTAATTGTGCAGCAGTTTAATGAACAAAATTTAGCATTATCATGCGCAGATTTAATGCAAAAACTGCAGGCGATTTATCCATATTTGAAGCAAGAGTTTTTCTTGGCATGGACGGCGCAAGAACTTTCTCAAGAAATCGAAAAAATTGTGGCGTACTTTATTCAGCAAAATTGGGTTACAGAAGCAAATCTGCAATTACAGCCGAACCCAGCTACACAGCATGAACTCTATGCCTTAGCTGAACTGGCAAAACCAAGTTTAAATAATTTCGTATTGATTCAAGGGCTTTTGCAGCATTATAGCGCACACATCCCTTTAAATCTGAAAGTTTTGGAAAAAATGACCAAAACCGTATTACAACGCGCTGCAGATTCTGCACAATTTAAGTCTGCATATTATTTTGATAGTGCCACCTTAAAAAGTTTTATCAGCAGTTTAGATCAGCAAGCCTTGTTGCAACACAATGCTGCGCAGATAAGCCTAGATGATACTTTTAGTGCCAAAATGTCTGAATACTTTGCTTGGTATAACCCAGAAATTCACGAGTTATTAGCTGCATCGAGTGAATTTAGTGAGAAAGAATTAAAAAGTTTTGAACAGGTGAAAAAATAGGTTTTATTGTAACTCAGCCACTTTTTTATCAATTTTTTGATTAGAATATCAGCCCATTATTTATGATTGGCTGATATCTTTTCTTAAATGATACTTGTTCTCATATATAAATAATGATTTATGTTATATAATTTATCTTCCACTCCCGCCTAATATATATTGGGTTAGCTGTAAATTAAGAGAATAAAACAATGAACGATGGTCTTGAAATCACATCAATGCGTGAATCTGCGGATACCGTTGTTGGAATTTTAAAATCTTTGGCGAATAGTGACCGTCTTTTAATTCTTTGTCATTTATCTCAACAAGAATTAAACGTATCGCAAATTGAAGAAATAACTCAAATTCATCAGCCTACTTTATCGCAACAATTAATGATGCTGCGTAAAAGTGATGTGGTGAATACCCGCCGTGATGGCAAGCAAATTTTTTATTCAATTAAAGATGAAAAAATGGTGCAGGTACTTAATACCCTCTATGCACTTTATTGCCCGCAGGTCTAAATGATAATGCCTGTATTATCAGGCATCACCATAAAACTTGAATACTCTCCTGCTATTTCAAAGACTTCTTAGCATTTTTTGTTCATAATATATCTAAATTTATGATTTAGATTTCAGTATGTCAGATTTCAATTCACGTTTGGCTCGTGTACTACCTGCTTGGCAATGGCTGCGAAAATACAATGCAGAAACATTGAAATCTGATCTGCTGTCTGCGTTTATTGTCATTGCCATGTTGGTACCTCAAGGAATGGCCTATGCCATGCTTGCAGGTTTGCCTCCTGTCATGGGTTTATACGCGAGCGTGATCCCCATGATCATGTACGCCTTGGTTGGTGGCAGCCCAACCTTGTCCATTGGCCCAGTCGCCATTATTTCCATGATGACCTTTGCGACGCTCAATCCTTTATTTGAAGTCGGCTCGGCAGCTTATATTCAAGCAGCTTGTTTACTTGCCCTGATGGTCGGCATTATTTCACTACTTTTAGGTGTTTTTCGTTTCGGTTTTTTAATTCAACTCATTAGCCATCCTGTTATTAAAAGCTTCATTATTGCCTCTGCATTAATGATTGCGATTGGACAGCTTAAATTTCTTTTAGACATCCCCCTTAAAGCCAATAACTTACCCGAGTTCTTATACAGCTTTTGGCAATATGTGGGACAAACCCATCTTTATAGCGTGCTCTTGGGTGTTGCTGCCATTTTATTTCTAATTTACGCCCCTAAAATCATCAACAGTAATGCCATTCGTGAACGTGTTCGAGGGAATGGTTTTATCTTAAAAGCCTTGCCATTGGTATTGGTGATCGGTTCGATTGCTTTGGTTTATTCATTGCATTTGCAACAAGTCGGAATTAAAACTGTGGGAGAAATTCCTTCAGGATTCCCGCCTATTCATCTCCCTAAATGGAATACACAACTCGTTCTGCAGCTTCTTCCGGGCGCAGCCATGATTGCCATGATCAGTTTTGTAGAATCATTGTCTATTGCACAAGCCACCGCCTTACAACAGCGCAGTCACTTAAATAGCAATCAGGAACTCATTGCACTCGGTTTAGCCAATTTTGGCGCAGGTGTCAGCTCTTCTTTTCCCGTCACAGGCAGTTTGTCGCGTACCGTCGTGAATGCCGATGCAGGTGCAAAAACACCCATGGCAGGTGTGTTTACCTCCATTGTGATTGTTATTGTCAGTTTATACTTCACGGGATTTTTCCAAGATTTACCTCTGGCTGTTTTGGCTGCAACCATTATTGTTTCAATTTGGAAACTAGTCGAGTTTCAGTCTTTTAAAGAAACTTGGCGTTATTCCAAAGCCGATGGTCTAGCCATGTGGGTGACGTTCTTTGGCGTCATATTGATTGATATTTCGACAGGTTTAATTATTGGAATTGTGTCCACCTTTATTCTAATGTTGTGGCGTATTAGCCGACCACATATTGCGGTAATTGGTTTACTTGAAGGCACACAACATTTTCGTAATATTCAGCGGCATCAAGTGCGTACCGCGCCACACGTGCTATCCATGCGAATTGATGAAAATCTAACCTTTTTAAATGCCAATACTTTAAAAGGCTTTTTTATTAATCAAGTCAGCCAAAACCCTCAGTTAAAGCATGTAGTGGTGAATTGTTCGAGTATTAGCAGTA
Source organism: Acinetobacter sp. YH01003 (assembly GCF_013420525.1). Taxonomy (NCBI): domain Bacteria; kingdom Pseudomonadati; phylum Pseudomonadota; class Gammaproteobacteria; order Moraxellales; family Moraxellaceae; genus Acinetobacter; species Acinetobacter sp. YH01003. The sequence goes on from NZ_VOXY01000009.1 coordinate 53,646, forward strand.
TTGATTTAAGCGCACTCGAAATGCTGGAAGATTTAAATCTTGAACTAAAAAAATTGAATATTTGTCTGCATTTTTCTGAAATTAAAGGCCCGGTAATGGACAAATTACAACACTCAAAACTTTTGCAGCATTTAAATGGAAAAGTTTTTTTTTCACATTATTTAGCCATGCAAGAGCTTGCGCCTGAACTGACTTAAAGATCAAGAAATTGATCTTTAATTTTATCTTTAAAACTGGATGTTCAACACACATACTTTTTGATCAATGAGTACTTTTATCTTGCTGAAATTTAAACAGTTTAATAAATATCACTTTTAAAAATATAGACTTAACTTTTAAATCAAAATTATTTTTAAGCACATGGATATTTCAGTATAAAATAGCCGCTTTTCTTTTACCTTATTTTCGTATGTTTTCAGCTTTTTTGCGTTTGAGTTTAGTCTCCCGAATTATGATTGCAATTGTACTCGGTGTGGCTGTTGCAATTTTATTTCCAGAATCTGCGCCTTATTTAAGCCTTTTGGGTGATTTATTTATTAAAGCCCTAAAGTCTGTTGCGCCAATTTTAGTGTTTATTTTGGTCATGGCATCCATTGCCAATTTTAAAATTGGAAGCAGCAATGCTTATATCAAACCGATTATGCTGATGTATGCGATTGGTATGTTCTTGGCTGCGCTCAGTGCGGTCATTGCAAGCTCACTTTTCCCAAGTACATTATTTTTAGATGTTGCGACACAGGCAGATTTAACACCGCCGGGTAGTCTTGCTGAAATTTTGAAAAACCTTTTACTTAGTTTTGTTGCTAACCCTGTAGTTGCCATTGCCGAAGCCAACTTTATTGGTATTTTGGCTTGGGCTGTGGCTTTAGGGATTGCCTTCCGCCATGCTACAGAGTCCACCAAAGCATTGTTGAATGATGCAGCCAATGCAGTCAATCGCGTTATTCGCTTGGTGATTAACTTTGCACCTTTCGGTATTTTTGGCTTGGTTGCCGTGACATTTGCCGATGCAGGCTTGAGCACCTTAGCCAGTTATGCTCAATTATTGGCAGTCTTGTTAGGTACGATGTTCTTTGTCGCGTTAGTCATCAACCCAATCATGGTGGCATTTGTGACCCGCAGCAATCCTTATCCTTTAGTTTTTCAATGCTTACGCGAAAGCGGTATTACCGCATTCTTTACCCGTAGTTCTGCAGCCAATATCCCTGTCAATTTAGACTTAGCCAAGCGTTTAGGCGTACAGGAGTCGACTGCAAGCGTTGCAATTCCTTTAGGTGCAGCAATTAATATGGCAGGCGCATCAGTCACCATTACCGTTTTGACCTTAGCTGCAGTAAATACCTTAGCGATTTCTGTCGATTTTAGCACCATGCTGATTTTATCTGTGGTTGCAACGGTGTCGGCATGTGGTGCTTCAGGCGTTGCTGGCGGGTCGTTACTGCTCATTCCTGTAGCGTGTGGCTTATTTGGTATTTCTTCAGATATTGCTATGCAAGTTGTTGCGATTGGTATGGTCATTAGCGTATTGCAAGATTCAACCGAAACTGCGCTTAACTCATCTACCGATGTGCTATTTACTACTGCGGTTGACCGTGGTTTGAGTTAAGATACAATGCGTTAGGAAACTTACGCAATCACTCATTATGCCTTTTCAAACTTTACCCCTTTGGGTGCAATTTGGTGCTTTTTTTCTAGCCGTCAATGCTGGAATTATTAACGTACTCGGATTGGTGACCGTACTGCACCAGTCCGTTTCGCACATGACTGGTAACGTCAGTATCTTGGCGATGGCGCTAATCGACTGGAAACCAGAAGCTATGATTTTCTTGTTTCTGGTGATTTTGTGCTACGTGATTGGCTCATTTTATAGTGGCGTCATTTTAGGAAATAGCAATTTTCGCTTAGGGCGTCGTTATGGTTTGCCCATGAGTTTGGTGGCATTTTTTATTTTAATCTGCTGGGCATTATTGCCTTATTTCCCACGTTATGCCCTGCTTTGGGCATCGGTTGCCATGGGCATACAAAATGCCATGATCAGCTACTATAAAGGCACCATCATCCGCACCACACATTTATCTGGGGTATTGACCGATTTAGGCTTAGCTCTCGGTTATCGAGTGCGGGGCTTACAAGTTGAAAAAAGGCGTATTGTTTTACACCTACTGATTTTAATTGGTTTCTTTGTGGGTGGATTACTCGCTGCAGCCATTTATCCTACATTTAAACTGAATTCTTTTCTGGTACCTGCAGGACTCAGCCTAAGTTTGAGTTTGGTGTATTGGATTATTTATTTTCGCTATCGACATCTTCAACATTAAGTTTCGGAAATTATCATGGTTAAAAATGCACTACAGGCACAATTGCTCAAATCGGGTTTAGTGGATAATAAAAAAGCAAAAAAACTGTCTAAACAAACCTTACACGAACAGCGCACAGGTGAAAGTAAAGATGCTGAAGTGAAAGCCAAAATTGCACAGGTACAGCAAGAAAAACTCGCCAAAGACCAAGCTATTGAGCAAGAAAAGAAAGCCGCTTTACAGGAAAAAGAACTGAAAGCAGCAATTATGCAAATGATTCAGCAGCATAAAATTCGTGATACCGATGGTGAAGTGGCTTATCAGTTTTTAGATGGCAAGATTAAAAAAGTGTATATCAATCAACAAATTTACAATGCACTCGTGGCAGGTAGTTTGGTGATTGCCAAAGAAAATGACAGTTATGCGTTCCTGCCTAAAGCTTTAGCTGAACGTATTAATAGCAAAATGGAAGGCTTTATTATTGTCAATAATGCCGAGAAAAATGAAGCCACGACAGATGAAGAAGATCCATACGCAGCCTATGTGATTCCAGATGATTTAATGTGGTAGATCACGCAAGTATTTATGCAAATATTTATGCTAGGTATCTATTCAAAGCCAGTATCTGTACTGGCTTTTTTATTATGACTGCAACTTGATTGAAAACTTTCAGTAAAAACAAATAATTGAAATGTAGCAAAAAGTTACTCAGCCTTCAAATTTAAACTTTAGTCGATACACTATCTAACAATTTCATACATCAATGAAGAATTAAGGTGAATTGCAGGCCAAAATTCTAAGTGCCGTGCAGACGAAAATCAGCAACCTTAAAGCGAGGACCTTTTGCAAGAATTTAATTTTATTCAAAATATTCAGGAATGGTATAACCAATACCCTTGGTTAGAAATGCTGACCTCACTCAGTATTGTGATTCTACTGGCAATTTTAGCCAACTTTATTGCCAAGCAAATTGTAGTGCGCGGGATTCGCAAACTGATTTCTAAAATGACCTTTGCCAATAGTGAAATTATTTCACAGCATAGTGTCATCCGACGTATTGCCAACATTGTCCCAGCTGTCGTGATTATGAACGGCATCACCACCGTACCGCATTTGTCAGATAAAGTAGAAAGCTTTGTGCAAATGGGTGCGCAAGCCTTTATATTCCTGACCATTGCATTGGCAATTTCTGAATTTTTAAATATTTTTAACCTGTTCTATCAACGCAACCCTAAGTCACGCAACAAGCCAATTAAGGGCTATTTGCAGTTAGTTAAACTCATTATTTATGTGGTCTGTGCCCTCATGATTTTAGGCACTTTCCTGAAAAAAGATGTGTTTACCTTACTCGCAGGTTTTGGTGCGATGGCTGCTGTTTTGATGTTGGTTTTCCAAAATACCATTTTATCTCTAGTGGCTTCGGTACAAATTTCTTCCTACGATATGGTACGGATTGGTGACTGGATTGAAATGCCTTCTTTAAATGCCGATGGTGATGTCATTGATATGTCATTACATACAGTCACCGTGCAAAACTGGGATAAAACCCTGACCACTATTCCAACCAATAAACTCATTACCGATACCTTTAAAAACTGGCGTGGCATGCAGGAAGCTGGTGCCCGACGTATTAAACGTGCCATTTTAATTGATCAAAGTTCTGTGCACTTTATGACTGAACATGAACAAAGCAAACTTAAAGAGTTTTTGTTATTGGATCAATATTTACATAGCAAAAATGAAGAAATTGAGCAGTTTAATCAGCAGTTAGCAAATCAATCACAATACAACCAACGCCGTTTAACCAATTTAGGGACGTTCCGTGCCTATGTTGAATTTTATCTGAAACAGCATCCTGGCATTAATCAATCTCAGTCATTGATTATTCGCCAACTACAGCCAAGCAGTGAAGGTTTACCGCTAGAAATTTATGCCTTTACCAAAACCACTGCATGGAAAGATTATGAAAGTATTCAATCCGATATTTTTGATCATTTGCTGGCGATTATTCCTGAGTTTGGCTTAAAAGTGTATCAAGCACCATCAGGTTCAGATTTAAAGCAAATTGGCGCACCATTTAAAGCAAGCTCTGCCAAAAGTCTAAATCCTGTAGAAATTGACGAGGCATAATTGTGAATTTACTACCGAGCCATGTGTTGCAAAAATTCTTGCATGGCTCGGTAGCCGTTTTTATTTTCAGCAAGACGATAAAATTTTCATTAAATTAAAATGCACTCGTACACTCGTACACTCGTATATGAATAAGAGAAAATAAAGTCTTATTTGTAAGAGCTTTGTTGAAACAAATATCTAACACTATGTTTTAATTATATTTAAATTTCCTCAAACCTTTAAATCACAGCTTGCTCCAAATTTATGTAATAAGGTCATTGCCGGTTGAAAAAGTCTAATGATTCTAAGAATTCACCTAACTTTTCAACTCACTAAAATGTGTCGCTCTTGTTAATTGATTCTGGATTCGAAAAATGATCATCAATAATTCGTCTAATGAAAGATTGAAATTCACTACTTTTGTGCTTTAGCGCTCTAGATGATCAATACACGCGCTACAGGATGAGGGGTACGAGTTTATAAAAGATCTCTAATAGACCAAATAATGAAAAGTTTAAGGCAGGACGCGGTACAACGTCGCAAAACATTGTTCTGCTTTTTCATTACTACAGAAATTAATGGTGTGCGCATTTTTCCATTTTACAAAATATTGTGAAATATCGCCTGTTTGGTCTTCATGATAACCAGAACAATCCACTTCATTATTGTCATATTTAACTTGCAAAATTAAAGCCGGTAACGAATTTGCAGGGTCTTGTGAAGGTTGATAATCATATACACCTGCAGACCATTCTTGACCGCTTTTAATCACCACATCGCTATTACTTTTAAAGTTGTAATATTCAATACATTTACGATTATTTGGGATTTGCATGCCCCACAGCCCCACAATTTCTGGACGAGTCACCACACGAAATTTATTGGTCGTTTCTGCTGCTACTGGCGTTAACTTGGCTGAATCTATTGTTGTATTTTCATTCGCAATCGCGCAGACAGAACATAAGCTTAAAACTGTGGTTAGATATATTTTTTTCATACATTTATTTAAAGATATAAACCGTTTAGACAACTTAGCATATTTTTAATCCAAATCTGCAAGCATAAACATAAGACAACAATTTTATTTAACGAAAATGTGACTTAGTTTACATTTAATCGACTTTGTAGGTAATGGTTATTTGATATGATCGCCTTTCTGTTGTGAACGTCACACTCATTCAAGTTTTTTTCTTAATTATCAACCCATTGCAAAAGTGAGTTTAGTACTTGCAAAACTTTAGCATACCGCAAACTATATCTTCGACTCAAAAGCAAATATTTGCCTTTGGACTGCTAGCCGTTGTGGTATTTTTTTCTTGTTTATTGGGTATTTTTACTCGCCCACTTAGCTACTTTTCTTTTTTTTGGCCAAGCAACGCCCTCTTGTTGGGGCTACTCATTCGCTTTCCATCTTTAAACAGTTTTGGTGGAATTTTGGGTGCTTTTTTTGGCTATATGGGCGCCGATTTGGTCACAGACAATACTTTCCTGATGACGCTAGGTTTAACGCTTTCCAACTTTGTAGCTGTTTTTAGTGGGTTGTTTTTCTTTAATTTTGCCCGCGCTAAACTTCCAGCGAGCAATAATAATGTGTCAGAGCTATATCCACATATTATTGCTGTAACTTTAGGCTGTTTCTTTGGGGCTTTATTTGCCATTCTTCTGCTGCCAAATTTGCCGCACACCTTTATGTTAAAAGAAAATCGTTGGATTGATTTTTTTACTTGGTGGTCTGGTGAAATTTTAAATGCGGTAATTGTCTTACCTTTAATTTTGGCTGCCCCAGGCTGGTCTAAATTCAAAAAACTTATAAATAATCAATATGCTAAAGAAACTCAAATTCAGGATATCTTGCCCTTTTTTGCATTACTGATCTCTATCGCCTGCACCCATATTTTTTATGGACCAGGTGCATTGTTGTATCCATTGGCTGCATTAATTTGGGCAGCTGCCAGCTATCAACTTTTTAATTTGGCACTGATTAATAGCTTGGTCTGTTTAACTCTGTATCACAGCGTCACAGGCTTGTTTATAGATCAAGTGAATTCGAGTTATTTAACCACCATTATTTCTATTCGTGTGGGTTTAATTATTTTAGGTCTTGCCACGTTAATTTTATGTGTGATTAGCCAAAACCGAAATCAGTTGTATAGAGAAGTATTGTATTTGGCAAATCATGACAGTTTAACCGAAACACTGAACCGCCGTAGTTTTACTCAGTTAAGTGAAAAAGCTTTAAAGCATAAAAACAATCATTCATTGTCTTTAATTATGTTAGATATCGACGATTTTAAAAAAATGAATGATCAATATGGGCATTATGTCGGTGACCGTGCTTTGCAACATCTCTCTAACATCGTTAAAAGCAATTTACGTGATCACGATTTATTTTGTCGCATTGGTGGTGAAGAGTTCATTATTTTGCTGAACAATAATAACTTAAATAAAACTCAACGCATTGCAGAACGTATTCGTATGTGTATTGAACATCAAGCGTTAAATTTAGAAAACCTTGAACCCATTCATTTTACAGTAAGCATGGGCGTGTCACATACACACTTACCCACCAATCTCCCTTTACAAGATTTAATTATTCAGGCAGATCAGGCGCTATATCAGGCAAAAATGCAAGGTCGTAATCGGGTCATTCTTGCTTCTTAAACAAAAATAGCATACAACATCAATTTGACAATACAGATTTTCAGGATTGAAATGAAACTTGCAGAATACCTCCAATATGATGCTTTAGGCTTGGCAGAGCTGGTTGCCAAAAAGGATGTTCAGGCCTCAGAATTATTAGATATTGCGTTACAACGTGCTGAACAAACCAATCCACAATTAAATGCCATTATTATTCCTATGCATGAACATGCACGGCAGCGCACACAAACAAAATTAACAGGCCCATTTGCAGGTGTGCCCTTTTTAGTCAAAGACTTATTTCAACAATATGCAGGCTATCCGACTTCATTTGGTTGTCAGGGTTTAAAACGTGCGCATCATCTTGCAGAACAAAATGCAGAAATTGTAAATCGTTGGGAAAATAGCGGAATCGTTACCTTTGGACGTACCAACACGCCTGAATTTGGGATTAAAGGGATAACCGAGCCAGATGCTTGGGGTGCATGTAAAAATCCATGGAATTTGAAACACAATAGTGGTGGTTCTTCTGGTGGTTCTGCGTCTGCAGTTGCGGCAGGTATTGTGCCGATTGCAGGGGCAAGTGATGGCGGTGGTTCAATTCGTATTCCTGCGTCTTACTGTGGTTTGTTTGGTTTAAAACCAAGTCGTGGACGCACCCCGTGGGGGCCACAACTCAGTGAAGCCATGCATGGTGCAGCGATGCAACATATTTTAAGTAAAAGTGTACGTGACAGTGCGGCAATGCTCGATGCAACGCATGGCGCAGATGGTCATTCACTTTTCAAAATTGAAGCTCCTGAACGCAGTTATTTAGATGCAATTCAGCAAGCGCCAAAAAAATTAAGAATCGCATATTCGACCCAATCTCCGATTGGTACAGCTGTTTCACAAGATGCGATCAATGCCATTCAAAAAACCGTACAGCTTTTAGAATCTTTAGGGCATGAAGTTGTTGAAGACCGTCCGGCTATTGATGGTATGCAATTGGCCAAAGATTTTATTACCACATGGTTTAGCCAATTTGCTTATTTAATTGCTGAAATTCAAACTCGCCTGCCAAATCATTCCGATAATTTTGAGCTCGACTCTTTGGCTTTGGCTGCCTTTGGCGCAAAAACCACGTCAGTAGATTACATTCGTAATTTGAATAATTGGGGGGTATATGTCGCGCAAATGAATCAATTCTTTGAGCGTTATGATTTATACCTCATCCCTGCAACTGCCTCAGTTGCACCAAAAAATGGCGAAGTTAAAACTCCTGCATGGCAAAAACCAATTTTAAAAACACTATTACATGCAGGTAAAGCACATTGGTTAGCGCAAGGTAAATTGGTCGATCGCATTGTCAAAGAAAACCTAAAATGGGTGCCATTTACTCAACTTGCCAATATTACTGGGCTGCCAGCAATGTCTGTGCCATTGTATTGGAATAAAGATAACTTACCATTGGGTTCGCAGTTTATTGCGCCTTTTGCACGTGAAGATGTGCTTTTACAACTGGCTGCACAACTTGAAACGGCTCAACCGTGGTGGCATCAATACGCTAAAATCCGTATTTGATGTAGCAATGAGTAAGAAGCAAGCAAACTATGCTAATCCAACGTTGCTTGCTTCTATTTTTGATAAAAGAACGCTATTACCAACTAGGCTTTGGTATCACTCGACATTGACTGCGATTCTAATTGCTTTGGCAATCCCCAAATAAAACACAGACCAACGAGTGTAGATAATCCTGCAAAAATAAAAATCCATTCGCCTGAAACAATATCCCAATAATGCCCTGCCAAAATACTCCCCAGTGCAACACCTAAACCCCACATGGTACTGTAAAGTGCTTGCCCACGACCTTGTTGCCCTGCAGAAAAGTTTTGAAAAATCACCCGCATGGCAATGATATGAAATAATCCAAAACTAAAGGCATGGATGCTTTGTGCAAAAAAATGTGCAAAAAATATGGATGGAAATAAACCAACTATCACCCAACGTAAGCCTGTTAAAATTAAACATACGGCAACCAGTGAACGCCAAGACCAACGCTTTAAAAACAAACTCGCATAGGCAAACATAATGATTTCAGCAACCACCCCGACAGACCACAATAAACCGATCTGACTTGTGCTAAATCCTGCCTGACTTAAAAAATTACTATAAAAACTATAAAATGGTGCATGCGAAAACAGCAAAATCAATTCAATAATAAAAAATGAATAGACCACTGGGCGCTTTAAAATGGGCAATAAGGGTTCAAGTTGTTTTTGTGCAATGGGTGCGGTGCTTGGTTCTTGAATACTGAACGACCATAGAAATGCCAGTAAAGAAATACTGAGTAGCAACATCGGTAACATGGAGATTGGTATAATTTCTAAAATAGCACCTATGCCAAAAACCCCGACAATAAAGCCTATAGAACCCCATTTTCGCACTTTGCCATAGAGTTCTGCACGTTTCTCGCCCAACCAAAACAAAGTCACGCCTTCAAATTGTGCCAAAATTGCATTTTGGAAAAAGCTAAAAATCAGCATGAGTAATACAACAGACTGAAAGCTATTCGGAACAATAAAAATCAGCAACCAAATGCTGGCTTCCATCCAAGTTGCGATGCGTACCAAAAGCATCCGTTTGCCTGATTTATCGGCAATCCATCCCCAAATAAAAGGCGCGAAAAAGCGCGTTAAAATGGCAATGGAAGATAAAACACCAATTTCCTGATAATTAAAGCCTTGATCTTCTAAGTACAGGCTCCAAAAAGGCAAAAACGTCCCAACAATTGCATAGTAGAAAAAGTAGAATCCACCTAAACGTGTCGATATATTCAAGGCTTGCATCAATGTATATTTCCTTGATTTTTCAAACACATAAATAAGTGCATTTCTAACCTGATCTAAAATTTTAAGACAACCGATATATTAACACTGTAGTACTTTAATTTTGAGTGATTGGCTGATTAAAACGAAAAACCCTGAAAATCAGATCAAATTTTCAGGGTAATATTGAGAAAATTTCTTAAAATTGTTTAGCCGCAAGAAGCTTGTAGAATAATTTTAGTTTTCGGATCGACCACCACAGTGACGCGATTCATACGATAATCCATTGTTACAGGCTGACCTGGTGTAACCATTCTCACAATTTCAGCTCGGGTAAGCGCTTTAATTTGTGTTTCAGTCAAACCTGTTTTACCAACTAACTGCGCAGCAGATTCTGGGACACAATTTTGCATGGTCTGTGGCACCTGAGTTTGTTCATTGATAGGCTGATTACTACACGCAGCTAAAGTTGCCACACTTAAAACAGCCAAAACACTATATAACTTTTTCATGTTGATACTCGTTTTTAATTTCTTCAAACCAACTCAAAATAACATAACTGATTAAATATGCAGTAAATTTACTGAATAAAACTGTGATGATAGTTTTATTGATCAAAATAAATTAGATGTAAGTTTGGATTAAGTTTAATTCTCAATCACACTTAAACTCAGTTTCATCCAATCAATTGCATGTTGGCGACGCTCTTCTAAAGCATTCCATAGCGTATCTTGCGATAATATAGAATATTCCCCTTCGCGGCAGCTAAGTTCAGGCGCATTTTCATAGTCCTCAAGCCATTGTTCACTTTGATAATAGGCCTGTAATTCTTGCCAGAGCTTTTCTGCAGCTTGCCATTTTTGCTGCGCTTCTCGCATCTGTCGATGTAAATCATGCCATTGCTCATATTGTTGCTGTAAAACCTGAGCATCGTACATTTTATTTTTACTCATAGCTGAAATTCAAAAATTAAGATGACATGAGCGTACAATAATTCAAGATCAAGGAATGTGAGTGTATGTAGGTTTTATTTAAAGAAACATATATTGCTATATTTTTTTGCATTAATTTTTAAAGAAGACAATTCCTGATTTATTTAGTCAACTTTAGCTTCATTACTTTCAGTAAAATTTAGTATAAAAGTGTAATTCCATCTTTTTATCAAAAGTTAAAGTCATTAGTATAAGTTTGCTTCAATTTTTTAGAAAAGGTACAAAAATGAAATATATTTTAGGGGCAACATTACTTGCATTCGGTTTAATGGGATGTAACTCAAATTTAAATAATGAAGTGAGCCAAGAAAAAGTACAAAGTAATGCACCTGCAGAAACACAAGTTATTTATTTTAATGGCCCAAAAGATTTAACCATTGAATTAAAATCTTCAGATAATTTTGAAACTGCAGAAATGGTAGATAATTCAGACACAGTTTATCATTTAAAACGTGCTGTATCTGGTAGCGGTATTTTACTGAGCAATGATGATGGTGTATCTATTCACTTTAAAGGTGGTGAAGGAGTACTTGAGTTAGTCAAAGATCAGCCTATTAATATTACTGAATTTAAAAAATAGATTTTTTGCTGATTTTAGGCATACATAAGGACGAAAGTAATAATACTATTGGTAATTACATAGTCGAAGGCACCAAGCCATCAACTAAAGATAAAGTTATTAATGTTGAAACACAATATTATGAAAATCCAGGACATCATGACTTGAAAGATGGAAATATGCCTTATAACTCTACTAAAGCAATAATTCCTGACAATCATGTAAAATTATGGGAAAACAGTGTAAAAATTGATAGTGATCCAAAAATAGATGGGCAATTGAAAATAAAGATGGGAAGGTCATTTATCATAGGTTTCAAGATGATGGTAATGGCAATTTCCATTGGAATGGTTCGACAAAAGGTATTACGTCCTCAGGAAAGGAACGAAATATCAAGATTTCTGATGTCCCTTCTGACTTGATAAAAATGGTAGATAGCAAATGAATAGAATTGGAAACGATCAAGTTTTTATAGAGTTTGATGGAAATTATCAGAATAGTAATTTCATCCCATTGCGTTTATGTATTGAGGGGGAGTATCTAGGAACTTTAGACTCTCCTACTTATGTGACTAGCTTTATAAATTCACTAAAAAACTTACTAAATGATAATTACTATTATAGCAATGTGATAAATGATGAAAATTGTAAAAAATTTTTCTATCCTAAAGGTTTATTATCTGAGAATTACAGAATCACTTTAGAAGAAACCTTTGATGATTTCAGTAAAAGGGCAGCAAGGAATAATAATACTATTTATTTTACTTGGTTTTTATATGAAGATCATTTTTTTGAATACAAAGATAACATTGTAAATAAGGTAATTTTTTCTAAATGTAAAAGTCTAGATTTACTCAATTTAATAGATGATTTTCTTGAAGTAATTAATTAAGGGGCTGTAGTCGATAAGGCTAAATACCCACCAAAATTAGGAGATGACAACAGCACTCAATGGTCTTTCAGCAGCGATTAGTACAGGGATGGTAACGGTTGCGAAGAAAGGTGGTGGTATTGTTATTGATACTGCTAAAAGTACTAAACGTATTTTAGAGCCTGTAAATTATTTTGTGTAAGTTCGATTTTTTAATCGATCATCGAACGTAATCGTAAATCAGTTCATCGCTAAATGATATAAGTAGCGCTGTTGTGCAATATTGGCATTTGAATACTTTTTATGAGGTTCATTCTTCTTGTAATTCTATTACTGAATAAACCCTAAGTGGCCGACTTGGAATAGGAATGAGTGGTAGGGAACGAATAGGAATAGGTGGTAGGTTTATGCAGGAATATGCACCTTATTTTGATCTTTATAATAAAGGTCACTTTTGTACATAAAAATAATGACTTATCTTAATAAATACTGCGCTAGTCTAAATTTTAGACAAAAAAAATCCCACATGGGAATGTGGGAAAACTAAGAAACTACAGCTATGTTTCGTTCATTTATTTTATCGTCATCTGACCGACAAACAGTGGCATAAAATTACTTTTTTAAGTCTATTTTTCACCTTTAACATATCCCATTGGATCCGCATCGAAGTATACGATTTACACCTAGATTTATTATTTCCGATCTAACTCTACTAGACCCTGTCTTGCTTCTGTAATGATCAGCTGAATTTCTTCATTTTGCTTTCTCTTTTGTTCAAAATACACATAAATGCCTAGAGAAAATCCCACAGCTAAAATGATCAGCGTCATCATGATAATTGCATTATGATTCATTATATTTAGCCCCTTTAAACTTCCTCACTATTGTGAGATGCAAGGACTATACACAGCAATAACAAAAATGCTCAATTCTAATAAAGAAAATACACTGTTTTTTTAATTTTATCTAAGAAAAACACTTTATTATTTAACAATATAATAAAAAATAAAATGTAAGACATATTCAAAAAATACGTTAAAATTCAATTATATTTTTTCTATCTGTCCTGATTATATTTTTAAGATGTTTTTAATTAATTTTCTCTATCCCATTTAGAAGTCAGTTAAAATAAAAAATTAACCTAAAAAACATAAACTTATTTAAGGCATTACAAGCCTGTTTGAAAAATGCTAATCGATAAAAACACCAACACAAATATGTGACATAGTTGGCATTTTTAATCAATTCTTCAATTTTTCTTGTGATGTGAAATACAATTTTTTTCATCTAGCGGCCAAAAAGCACCAACTTCGATACGCTCCACTGGTGCTCAACCAGTCTGCTATTATATGGAAGCTCTGTTTAATTTAGATTGAAATGACTTTAAATCACCAGAACTCTGACAATGATGGTTTGATGCTCCTCATTTTCCTCAATCAGTTGTAAACGCTTTTGTTCTTTACTCACGACTTTAAAGCGCAAGTTTTGATATTCAATAATGCTTGGAATTTGGTCAAAATATTGTGCATCAGCATCAATTTCATCCTCAAATAATGATGTACCAAGTTGATAGTCCAAACTTTTTAAAACGATATATTTCACCGTTGTTTTCATCACAGCATCCTTTTTATTACTTTTTGCTTTACTTTTATTTGTATCACCGTTCATGCCACGATTAAACCTATAATTGTAAATTTTGCTGTATTTATAGGCAGTTAAATCGTGAACATTCTTATTTTAGCATTTCACTTTTTGATGTTTTTTCGCACAAGTCGACAAAATTCAGTACACTTGAGCAACTTATTCTATTCACTTGCAGATTTATCATGCTCAAACAATGCTGTGCCATACTTGAACAACGCCAACAGACTGTGGCTTTTATCGAAAGTGCCAGCTCAGGTTACTTATGTAGTCAGTTTTCTATTTATAAAAATAGCGGTGCCAATATTTTACTTGGTGGATTAGTCAGTTACGACCCAAGCATTAAACGTGAGATTTTGCATGTGAATAGTGACTTAATTGCCACCTATACCGCTGAATCCGCAGAAGTCACACAAGCCATGGCAGTTCAAGGCAAAAAACTATTTCAACATGCAGATTTTATTGTGGCATGCACAGGGTTACTGAAACCAGGCGGCAGTGCCACACCAGAAAAACCTGTAGGGACATTTTTTATCGCCATTCATTATCAGCAGCAAACTTTTCAGTACAAATATTTTTTAGATGGCAATCCATTACAACGACTAGAACAGCTCACTCTGTTAGTCGCTCAAGACCTGATTGATCTAATGCAAGATACAAACACTTGTACTGCACCCTGAAGTAAACCTATCTTTTTAAGTCTCTATAAAAATTCTCATGACTGCCCAATTTTAAAAGATAGAGTGTCATGATTTCGTCATCACTCACAGAGTAAGCCAGTAGCACAAGCTGTTTGTCCATTTTAAATTTATAAACAAATACTCCTGCTAAATCCCCCACTTTAGCTTCTCCGATATCAGGATTATTCCAAACGGTTATTACGGCATTATCAACATCTTTTTTCTGCTGCTTGGTTAGTTTTTTCACTGTCCGTTCAAATAAGGGAGTTTGTTGTATATTCATTGAACTCAACCAAAGCTATATGGTGTTGTATTCCCTGCTTTGACATGCGCCATACTAAGCAACAAATCTGCTATATCTTGAAAAGTTAAATCGGGATTGTCTTGTGCGATTTTTCCAATTTTAGCCCAGTACTCAATTTGTTTAGTTGCACTTCTACTTTCAGCCATCCCGTAAATCTTTGCTGATTCAACAATATCGCTGTCGATTTTAACTGCTACATGTGACATTGCTTTTTCCTCATATTAATTATGGAATAAATTTTAGCCAATCATGCAACCATTTACAACCTTAAGAAACAAAATACAACAACCTTCTTTTATGATCAAATATTTAAAAATGCGCTATCGTACGCCCGATCTTTTTTAATTCTCTAACGCTTCAATAATTACTCATTGTATTTTTGACTACCCTCATCCAAACCTCAAAAAAAATAAGGTTCCATTGCTTAACAATGAAACCTTATCTTCAGCTTAAACTGCTGCATCACATGATGTTCATGCACGGTACAGCTTTTTAGACAACCAATTAAGCAGCCGAACGCTCTGCAATTGGTACAACTTTACGCAATTCTGGGCCTGTATAATCTGCACTTGGGCGGATAATACGGTTATCTGCACGCTGTTCCATCACGTGTGCTGCCCAACCTGTTACACGGCTCATCACAAAGATTGGTGTAAATAGTTTGGTCGCAATACCCATAAAGTGATACGCAGACGCATGGAAGAAGTCAGCATTACAGAATAATTTCTTCTCACGCCACATCACTTCTTCACAACGCACCGATACAGGATAAAGTACTGTATCACCTACATCTTGCGCTAAACGCTCAGACCAGATTTTGATGATGCCGTTACGTGGATCATTGTCTTTATAAATCGCATGACCAAAGCCCATGATCTTTTCTTTACGTTCCAACTTGCCTAGCATTTCACGTTCAGCTTCTTCTGGCGATGTCCAATTTTCAATCATTTCCATCGCTGCTTCATTCGCGCCACCGTGTAATGGGCCACGTAATGAACCAATCGCGCCTGTAATACATGAATGCATGTCAGACAAAGTTGATGCGCAAACACGTGCTGTAAATGTTGATGCGTTGAACTCATGCTCTGCATACAAAATTAATGACACATTCATGACTTGTTCATGCAATTCATTTGGTTTTTCACCACGTAATAAATGCAGGAATTGTGCGCCAATTGAATCATCATCCGTATTTTCTTCAATACGCACGCCATCGTGGCTATAACGATACCAGTAGCAAATAATAGCTGGCAAAGTCGCCAAGATGCGGTCTGCTACATCTTGTTGCTGTTCAAATGACTGTTCGGTTTCTAAGTTACCTAGCATTGAAACACCTGTACGCATCACATCCATTGGGTGTGAATCTGCAGGAATACGCTCAAGCACTTCTTTGAGTGCTTGAGGCAATGCACGTAAAGATTTCAATTTTGCTTTATAGGCAGCCAATTGCTCTGAAGTCGGCAATTCACCAAAGAAAATCAAGTATGCAACTTCTTCAAACTGACAGTTTTCTGCCAAGTCTTGCACATCATAACCACGGTAAGTTAAGCCCGCGCCACTTTTACCAACAGTTGAGAGTGAGGTTTTACCTGCCACTTGTCCACGCAATCCTGCGCCTGTGAGTACTTTTCCTTCAGCCATTTTTTTAATTCTCCTGTTTGAACAGCTTGTCTAATGTATTTTCAAAAGTATGATAATCAAGGAATTCGTATAATTCTTTACGTTGTTGCATTTTGTCTAAGACATTCACTTGCGTGCCATCTTTACGAATGGATTGCATCACTTCAAGTGCTGCTTTTTGCATAGCACGAGTTGGTGAAAGTGGATACAACACCATGCGAATGCCCTGCTCAGCCAATTCTTCAGTGGTGTAATAAGGGGTATCACCAAACTCGGTAATGTTTGCCAATACAGGTACACCTACGGCATCACATACAGTTTTATACATGGTAATATCAGTCATAGCTTCTGCAAAAATTGCATCTGCACCCGCTTCCACACATGCGCAAGCACGGTCAATAACCGCCTGTAAACCTTCTTTTTGCAAGGCATCAGTACGTGCCATGACTACAAAGTTTGAATCGGTTTTCGCATCAACAGCCGCTTTAATACGATCAACCATTTCTTGCTGGGTTACAATTTCTTTGTTTGGACGATGTCCACAACGCTTTTGTGCAACCTGATCTTCAATATGAACTGCAGCAGCACCCGCAGCAATCATTTGTTTAATACTGCGGGCAATATTGAATGCACCGCCCCAACCTGTGTCAATATCCACCAATAATGGTGTATCAACACGCTCAGTAATACGACGTACATCTTCCAAGACGTTGTCTAAACTGGTCATGCCCAAGTCAGGTAAACCGTAAGAATAGTTGGCAACACCTGCACCAGATAAATAAATGGCTTTATAGCCCACTTGTTTTGCCATCATGGCAGCATAAGCATTTACCGTGCCGATAATTTGTAATGGCTTTTCGACTTCCAAGGCTTGTCTGAATCTTAAGCCCGCAGATGTTTGTTCTGTCATCTTCCTTTCCGCTTTTCTTACTATATTTTTCGAGATTCGAGTATATCGAGAATGCGAGATCACGCCATGGCTTTTTAGAATCTATACTCTAAAACTTTAGTCAAATAATTTTCAAATCTATTGCACAATAAATTTTCGTGATGTTGGTTATTCTTTATTTTTGATAAACACAGCTTTTTAGTACACTAAATAAGCAAAATTTAAACTATTTTCTAAAAATATGGCTTTTTCAGCTCAAATCATGCCATGTGCAAGTACACTTCGACACAGCACGCTGTACATATATTTGTTATAATGACAATCTCCCTTCTATTTAATTGATGATTTTTTACTCAATATGCACGAACTCGCCCATTTCGCTCCTTTAGGTAAAGATATACCACCAACCAAGCGTGGTCATGAGCGATGTGTAGCGTTATTAGTCAGTGCAACTGAGCTATTTTTAGAGCGTGGTTACGATGCCGTATCCTTAGATGATATTGTGCAACACGCAGGCGGTTCTAAAGCGTCGATCTATAAATACTTTGGCAATAAAGAAGGGTTATTCAAAGCTATTTGTGATTATCGCCGTGATAAATTTTTTCAGGATATTCACATTCCCTTTGAACAAATTGATTCAAATTTACGTGGTTATTTGATTCAAACCTTATTGAATTTTTATCATCATATTTTGGAACCAGAAAATGCAGCCTTTATGCGTCTGGTAATAGAGCAAAGTCAGCGCAATCCTGATATTGCCTTACACATACATGAGCGCGGCCCTTTGCATGTGCAACTTTGTATTGCCAAAGTATTGGAACATGCCAGTCAGCAAGGTTTAATTTGCTGTGAACAGCCTATTTATTCTGCACAACTGTATTTCGGTATTTTAAGAAATTTTGAATGGCGTATCATCATGGGTATTCCAAAACAAGAAACAGAACAAGAAACAACCAATTATGTAAGTTATTGTGTAGATCGCTTTCTAGACGCTCATCAAAAAGCTTAGATTTTTTGCAATTTCTGCATCCTATAGTATATTAGCCGATTCCCTTTTTCACTTAACCAACCAACAACTAATTGTTGTTTTTTCTCATTCAGCAATTATTGTGGAGTAACGAATGGCTCTACGTCACTTTCTAACATTACGCGATTTATCGACTTTAGAACTGAATCAAATTTTGCAACGCGCCATTGAGCTCAAGCGTAAACAGCATAACAATGAAGTTTTCCAGCCTTTTCCTGGCAAAGTCATGGGTATGATTTTTGAAAAATCCAGCACCCGAACCCGTGTATCGTTTGAAGCTGGCATGAGTCAGTTTGGTGGTAGCGCAATCTTCTTATCATCACGTGACACGCAATTAGGTCGCGGTGAGCCAATTGAAGATTCTGCTCGCGTCATTTCAAGTATGCTTGATATTGTGATGATTCGTACCTTTGGTCACGACATTGTAGAACGCTTTGCTTCTTATTCTAAAGTTCCTGTGATCAATGCCTTAACTGACGATCATCACCCATGCCAACTCCTTGCAGACATGCAAACCTATGTTGAACACCGTGGTTCAATTGAAGGTAAAACTGTGGCGTGGATTGGTGATGGCAACAATATGTGTAACTCATATATTGAAGCAGCACACATGTGGGGCTTTAATTTAAAAATTGCTACACCAAAAGGTTATGAGCCAGAACAGCGTTTCCTGTCTGAATTTGCACACTGCGTAGAATTGGTCGATTCTGCTGAAGATGCAGCAGTGAATGCTGACCTAATTGTGACCGATGTATGGGCAAGCATGGGACAGGAAGAAGAACAAAAAATCCGTGAAAAAGCGTTTGCAGACTATCAAGTGAATGAACGCTTGATGGATTTAGCACATCCTGATTGTTTATTTATGCACTGCTTACCTGCGCACCGTGGTGAAGAAATTTCTGAAAATATGCTCGATCACAAAAATGCTGTAGTGTGGGATGAAGCAGAAAATCGCTTACATGCTCAAAAAGCATTGGTTGAGTTTTTATTGAATGAAAATCTTAAAAAAGACTAAGCTTTAAAACCCGTCTTAAATATTCGCAAAACTTTGATGAGTTTTGTTACAAACAGCACCAAAAGGTGCTGTTTTTTTATTTGGCTCGCTATAATCTTGAGTTATGGTCTATTTTTCTAAAATTTCTAAAAGAGCCTAGATGAACAATATGATTTATAAAACACTTGCTACAATTACGCTGTGCACCACTACACTGATCGCGAGTGCTTCACTCTATGCCAAAGCCAGTGAATTAGATCAATATTTAGTCCAACAAAAGATTTTAAGTGCAGATTATAAAATTCAAAATGTTGCTGCATTAAATGAAATTTTAGATGTCATTAGCGATGAAGATTCTCGTACCATGCCTTATCAGGTCGATCAAAATACAGTGATTGAACAAAGTACGGCGACAGACAAAAAAATCAATATTCATGGCATGATTATTTCACCTGACTTCACGCAGTTTGTAGAAAGTACGGGTTATAACAATGTCAAAAATATGATTAAACAAAACTTAATTCATAATTGTGAATCTATTTTTGAGCATCAGTTCCAACGGGTAAATCCCTATGTATTGAACTTAAAACTCAGTGCAGAAAAAACCCAGTTTAATGTGCAATTGGCAAATAGCGAGTGCCAATTTAAAGCAGACTAAACTGTATTTAAAACTAAAACAACCTCAGCTTTAAGATTTAATGCCTAAGGTTTAATGCGTAAACCCAAATATAACCTAACGTATTAAACCTTGCGGTTGTAAAATAATGATCAATGCGCCTAAAACTACTATCATTCCACCGAACATATCCCAACGTGTTAAATTGACTTGATCTACATACTTTAACCAAATCAAGGCTGTACAAATATAAATACCACCATAAGCCGCATAAATTCGCCCCGATGCCGCAGGATGTAGAGTCAATAACCACACAAAAGCCGCTAAGGCTAAAATTGTTGGCAGCCATAACCACTGTGATTTCCCCTGATTTAAAATCAAATAAGGAAAATAACAGCCTAATATTTCCATAACTGCCGTAACAAAAAACAAGAACGTTGTGCTGGCAATTTTAGTGATCTGAAAATCCATAAATCCTGTGTGGTCTCTCTTTTAGCAGTAACGATTCAAGTTCACGCATCTGCGAATTCATAAAAAATAACCCATGTTCAACATGGGTTATTTTCAAAATTCAAATAAGGATTGATTAGGCTGGTTCAGCCGTTTGATCTTCAAAGACTTCAAGTTTCAAACCGACTGCCTTACCGTTCTCTTTCTTCACAGAAACAGCCACATTACCGCCCTGTTCTGCAAGTTCACCAAACAGAATCATTTCTGCCAATGGCTTTTTCAAGTGTTCCTGAATCAGACGTTGCATTGGACGTGCGCCCATTAAGCGATCATATCCATGCTCAGCCATCCATTCACGCGCATCTTGATCAACCTCAAGAATGACTTTTTTATCATCCAACTGCGCTTGTAATTCAGTCAAGAATTTATCCACTACATTTTCAATTACTGTAGTAGGTAAAGCTTTAAATTGAATGACCCCATCCAAACGATTACGGAACTCAGGTGAGAAGGCTTTTTTCATCGCTTCTTGGTTGTCATTACTGTTGTCTTGATCCATGAAACCAATGCTCACGCGGGAAATACTTTCCGCACCAATATTAGTGGTCAGAACCAAAATCACATTACGGAAGTCTGATTTACGACCATTATTATCGGTCAATGAACCATGATCCATAATTTGCAGCAATAGGTTAAATACATCAGGATGCGCTTTTTCAATTTCATCCAACAACAACACACAATGCGGATTTTTATGAATCGCATCGGTGAGTAAGCCACCCTGATCAAAACCGACATAGCCTGGAGGTGCACCAATTAAACGTGAAACCGCATGGCGCTCCATGTACTCAGACATATCAAAGCGAACCAATTCCACACCCAACAGTTTTGCCAACTGCTTGGTAACTTCGGTTTTACCAACGCCTGTCGGGCCAGCAAATACAAAACTACCCACTGGTTTGTCTGGTGTTTTTAAACCAGCACGTGACAGTTTAATTGCTGATGCTAACGCTTCAATAGCTTCATCTTGACCAAAGACCACACGTTTTAAATCACGCTCAAGATGTTCAAGTACAGTCTTGTCATCTTTCGATACGGTTTTAGGTGGAATACGTGCAATTTTAGAGACGATATCTTCAATGTTTTCTACTGTGATTAAAGTATCATCTTGCTCAGCTCTTAAACGGCGCTGCGCACCTGCTTCATCAATCACATCAATGGCTTTGTCTGGCAAGAAACGATCATTGATAAATTTGGCCGATAACTCTACCGCAGACACCAATGCTTTATCATCATATTTAACATGGTGAAATTCTTCAAATTTCGATTTTAAACCACGTAAAATATCAATCGTTTCTGAAATTGAAGGCTCATTCACATCAATTTTTTGGAAACGGCGTGAAAGTGCATGGTCTTTTTCAAATACCTGACGATATTCTTGGAATGTCGTCGAGCCAATGCAACGCAAAGTACCATTTGCCAACGCAGGTTTAATTAAATTTGATGCATCCATCGTGCTACCCATGCTTGAGCCTGCACCAATAATCATGTGGATTTCGTCAATAAATAAAATGGCATCAGGTTTCTTTTTCAAGGCATTTAACAGTTGTTTTAAACGCTTTTCAAAGTCACCACGGTATTTTGTACCCGCTACCAACGCACCGATATCCAAACTATATACTTCGGCATTTTCGAGTGGTTTTGGCGCTTTACCATTCACAATCAGCCACGCCAGACCTTCGGCAATAGAGGTTTTACCCACGCCTGGATCACCCACCAACAATGGGTTGTTCTTACGACGACGGCATAGAATTTGTGCAGCACGCTCAATTTCTTTTTCACGCCCAATTAACGGATCGGTTTTACCCTTTTGCGCTTCAGTATTCAAATTTAGCGTGTAAAGCTCTAACGGGCCAGCATTGGCAGAGCTTGAACTTTCGCTATCTAATTCTTCAACCTCTTCTTCCGCTTGCGTTTCGTCTTTACGTGTACCGTGCGATAAGTATTGCGTTAAGGTCAAACGGTTAATTTGATGACGCTTGAGTAGATACACGGCAAATGAATCACGTTCAGAGTACATTGCCACTAAAATATCTGCGCCTTCAACCGTACGGTCACCACCGCTAGATTGCACATGGAAAATACCACGCTGCAAAATGCGGTCAAAACTTTCGGTCGGGTGCGGCGCCTGATCGTTATTTTCAGCAAGTTTAGGGGTATGTTGTTCTACATATTCTTCGAGTTCTTTACGCAGCACAATAACATCTGCACCACACGCCTTGAGTGCGTTGACTGCCGAATCATTGTCTAATAAAGCCAATAATAAATGTTCAACCGTTAGAAACTCGTGTCTCTTTTGACGAGCCATGCTAACAGCCAAACGTAGTGATACTTCTAATTGACGACTGAGCATGTAACCCCCTTAATCTTTAGGCTCAATCTGACAAAGTAATGGATGACCTTGTGATCGAGCGTAATTATTGACTTGGTTCGCTTTCGTTTCCGCAATATCCCGCGGATAGACCCCTGCGACACCTTTTCCTTCATAGTGTACAGTTAGCATTACTTGAGTCGCTTGGTCAAGATTCATTGCAAAGTATTGTTGTAAAATTTCAATTACAAAGTCCATTGGGGTGTAATCATCGTTCATTAAAACGACAACATATAAAGGTGGGCGTTTTAATTGTGGCGGCGCAGTTTGTACCGCAATATCACCATCATCTTCATGTCCTGCATCATCCACACTTAAACGCGGGGTTAAATGCCAATCGACATAGCCAGATTGATGAAAAGTGGTTTTAATTTCATTTAAACAGATGGATCTTTTTTGGGTTCGCATAAGTTTTACATATCACACATTATTGAGCGCTAGCTTCTGCTTGTGGAATTTCAGAAATAAAGGCAGAATCTGCCTCCACGGCTTTGCCTTTGCTCCAACTGAAGCGTTTAATCACAGGAGTTGCGCCATTTAAACGGACTTCAATAAAGTCTGGATTAAAGCCTTTAGGCATGCTCCAGCGCCCTGTTAAACGCTCATAATTATCAAAATTAAAATTGCTGTCTTCCATCGGAACAACCAGCACTTCTGTGCCTTGAATTAAACGCAGTTCTACCGTACCACTTGCACGTCGCTTGTTTGGACTCACTTGTACCAAATCGACCTGATATTCATAAGCATTGTCTGGTAATGGTTTCACCCCAAGATTTTGCACGGTCAGGCTTAAACCACCACGTTGACGCAAAACTTCACGATAAATCGCACTCATGCCTTCAGTACGTTGCTTATCTTCAGTTGCTTGAGTGAAAGCTTGATACAAATCATTGGAGTTACTGACCGCAACATCGCGTTCTTGAACCGCAGCATTTAAGCTTTTATTCAGACTTTCCAAACGCGTTTTTTGTTCTTGCACCACTTCAACCAGTTGTTCTGCATCGGCATCGTAACCAACCACAGTTAAGCCCTGACGATGCCCGACTGAATAGCCCAAAAAGCCACTACCTAAAATTAAAATGGCAGCACCAATTGCCAAAGGCGCATTGCTTTCAAGAAATGGCTTTTTTTCTGGCGGTGTAGATGAGGGTGTCATGCTTGAATTCGACTGTGACGTGGTTTCTGTATCGGTGTTATGCATCGTCATCTCTTGTTTTGATTCATTCAAAGCACACATTTAAATCGAAATCTAAATGTGTGTGAAGTTGAAAAACGTGTTCTTATGGTAATAAACCAATCACCTCAAGTCCTGCATGTTCTGCAAAACCAAACATGAGGTTCATATTTTGTACTGCTTGCCCTGCTGCACCTTTCACCAAGTTATCTTGTGCCACCAAAAGTACTAATTTTTTCGGTTGTGGCTTATACAATGCGATACGCAACTGGTTAGCGCCACGTACTGAGCGTGTTTCTGGTGAACTGTTGGCTGGCATGACATCTACAAACTGTTCATTGGCATAAAACTGCTCATACAGGCTTTGTAAATCTGCTGCATCACCTGCATCAGTTAAATCTACATAAATGGTGCTGAGCATACCGCGAATCATAGGTACTAAATGCGGTACAAACACAATGTGATTAAACACATCTTTTTGACCCGAAATATTTTCCAATGCTTCTACAATTTCTGGATGATGACGATGCCCCGCAACGCCATAAGCCTTAAAGTTGTCGGCATTTTCAGAGTAAATCATGCCCAAACTGGCTTTACGCCCTGCACCAGATACACCCGATTTTGCATCAATAATAATACTTTCAGGTTTCACTAAAGCTTCAGCTTGTTTAAATAATGGCGCTAAACCAAGTTGCACTGTGGTTGGATAACACCCTGGGTTACCAATCACCTGTGCTTGTTTAATTTGTTCCCGGTTGAGTTCAGACAAGCCATAAACTGAATCTTTTAAAATGTCTGGGCAAGCATGTTGCATGCCATACCATTTTTCAAACTGCGCTAAATCTTGCAAACGGAAGTCTGCTGCTAAATCGACCACTTTGGTGTTGGCTGCAACAAGCTCCGCAGCATGTTGCATTGCAACGCCGTGCGGTGTAGCAAAGAACACCACATCACACTGTTTTAATTCTTCGATGTTTAAATCTGAGTAGCACAGGTCTGTGTGTCCACGCAGGCTTGGGAACATATCATCTACACGGCGACCCGCTTCTGTACGTGAAGTCAGTACATTTACTTTCACATTTGGGTGTCGTAGCAAAAGACGCAATAATTCAACGCCTGTATAACCTGTACCACCGACAATACCAACTGAAATCACGTGCATTACCTCAATTCAAAAGCATGTTTAAGCTAACGCTATAGTATGACAGGAAGTTTTGGTTTTCTGAACTGTTTTACTAGGGTTTTGGGGCTTTTCTTTATTCTGTTGATTTTATAAAAGATGATTTGGATTGTAGTCAATACGTGCAACACCTTTGCATTGTAGTCTTATCATGTGGGTGTTGGCTTTTTTATTGATACCACCACCAAGGCAAAGACGTTGTTTTTAACTGCTTGCGATGCTGCAAATAGTGCGCATCATGCCGTTGTACTTCAACCCAAAATGCAGGACTATGATCAAAATGTCGTGTATGCGCCAACTCATGCACAGCAACATATCGCACAATTTGTTCAGGAAACAACACCAAGGCGCTATTGAGCATAATATGCTGTTGCGTACTGCAACTGCCCCAACGGGTTTTCGGTTGACGAATTGCGCACTGTTTAAATGGCAAAGCAATTTCATGACTGACTGTTTGCAAATATATCGGCAACATTTGTTTGGCATAAGCAATAACAAAGGCTTTTAAATATGCCGCAGGTTGGCGGTCACTAACCCATAGGCAATGCTGTTTTAAATCTAAAATAAAACTGTGTTTTTGTGTGTGATAATGAATATTTAAAGGCTCAGGCAAATTAAAAAGTGATAACTGATTTGGCAATTCACGCTGCACAAGTCCTTGCTGTGTTTGCTGTTTATGCCAAGTTTCAATCATCCACTGTTCAGATTGTTGCAAAAAATCCTGAATTTGTCGCTGAGTGCAATATTTCGGCACAGTTAAGCGAATTTGATTCGGCTCGACACGTAACCGTAAACGTGTTGCTTTTGCATGTGGTGTAATTTGAATTTCAGGTAAGTCGGATAATGTCATTGTTGTTCTTTTATTAAATCCTCCCCGACCCTCCTTTAATAAAGGAGGGAGAAAAGCCCCCTATTAAAAACAAGGGGCTTGGGAGACGAATTAAACCGCAGTACGTTCTTCAATGCCGTTATTGGTCGCTACAATTGCAATATCAGCTTTATTGATGGCAAAAATACCATTGGTCACAACACCCGGAATATCATTCAAGGTTTTTTCTAATTCCAACGCATTTAAAATATTTAAATTATAAATATCTAAAATCACGTTACCGTTATCAGTCACCACACCTTCACGGTAAGCAGGATCGCCACCTAAAGCCACAATTTTGCGTGCTACCGCAGAACGAGCCATTGGAATCACCTCAATTGGCAATGGAAACTCACGTCCTAATTGCTCTACCCATTTTGAATCATCGACAATACAGATAAACTTACGTGCAATAGAAGCCACAATTTTTTCACGGGTCAACGCTGCGCCGCCGCCTTTAATCATGTGCATGTGACGGTCAATTTCATCTGCACCATCAACATAAGCATCTAAACTGCCCACAGAGTTCATATCGACCACTTCAATACCAAGTTTCTTTAAGCGCTCCGCAGTCGCTTCAGAACTTGCCACAGCTGCTTCTAATTGTAATTCAGGCAATAAATCAATCAGGAAATTCACTGTACTGCCTGTACCTACCCCCAAAATCCCGCCTTTAGGCAAATGTTTTAATGCTGCTTTGGCAGCCGCTTGCTTCTTTTCATCTTGGGTAGCATACAGACTCATGACTTCACTCAACTATTTTTGACATTTGTTGCCGATTTTACAGCGCAAATGTGCAGGGGTTTGTTACAATAACCCCCTATTTTAAACTGTTAGATGGAAGATTAACATGCTGTCTCGTTTGGTTCGACAAATTTTACAAGCAACGGTCTACGATGTTGCAATCGAAACCCCACTCGACGCAGCGCCACGAATTAGTGAAAAACTGAACAATAACATTCGCTTTAAACGTGAAGACTTACAACCTGTATTCTCTTTTAAATTGCGTGGTGCGTATAACCGTATTAGCCAATTACCCAAAGACCAACTTGAACGTGGTGTAATTACTGCCTCTGCAGGCAACCATGCGCAAGGTGTAGCATTGTCTGGGCAAAAACTGGGCATTCGCGCCATTATCGTTATGCCTAAAACCACGCCAGATATTAAAGTACAAGCGGTAAAACGCTTGGGTGGCGAAGTGGTATTACATGGTGACTCATTTGATGTTGCCAACAAATATGCAATTCAACGTGCCCAAGATGAAGGCATGACTTTTATTCCACCGTATGACGATGAATTGGTCATGGCAGGTCAAGGTACGATTGCCAATGAAATTTTGCGTCAATGGCGCGATGTCGAATATGTTTTCGTTGCTGTTGGTGGTGGCGGTTTAATTGCAGGTGTTGCAGCCTACTTGGGCGATGTCGCACCGCATGTCAAAGTCATTCCTGTAGAATATGATGAATCGGCTTGCTTAAAAGCGGCTTTTGAAGCCAATGAACGGGTTATTTTGCCGCAAGTGGGTTTATTTGCCGATGGTACTGCTGTCGCACAAATTGGTGAGAAACCGTTTGAAGTTTTACAACTACAAAAATCAGATCAATCAGGCCCAATTGTTGAGCGCGATGTAGTTTTGGTGAATACCGATGAAATCTGTGCGGCAATTAAAGACACCTTTGATGAAAACCGCAGCATTGTAGAACCTTCAGGTGCAATGGCTTTGGCAGGCATCAAAAAATATGTCGAGCAACACCAATTGCAAAATAAAAATATTGTGTCAATTGTCTGTGGCGCAAACATGAACTTTGACCGTTTACGCTATATTGCGGAACGTACTGAACTCGGTGAACATAAAGAAGCAATTTTTGCCGTGACCATTCCAGAAGAAAAAGGTGCGTTCCTTAACTTCTGCCGTGCGCTGCAAGGTCGTAATATCACCGAGTTTAACTACCGCGCCAGCGATGCTACTGCTGCACAAGTCTTTGTCGGCATCAGCTTAAAATCTGGTGAAAAAGAACGCCACGATATTTATGAGTTACTCAAAACCCAGTACGATGTTGATGATTTGTCGGATGATGAAGTAGCAAAACTACACATTCGTTATTTGGTCGGTGGTCATGCCGATATTGAAAATGAACGTCTATTCCGTGTGGAATTTCCAGAGCGTCCGGGTGCATTACTGACTTTCTTGGAGCGCTTAGGCCCAACCCATAACATCACCCTGTTCCATTACCGTAACCACGGTGCAGCGGAAGGTCGTGTATTGGTCGGTTTAGAAGCTTCGGATGCCAAACAGAACCCAGATGGTTTAATTGAAACTTTGGAAAAGATCACTTATCCATACCAAGAGATTACTAATAACTTGGGTTATCAGCGTTTCTTAAAATAACCGATCACACATCTCAATAAGTGCAAAAAACCGCTGATTTCAGCGGTTTTTTAGTCATATTGCTACAGTATAGAGCCCTAAAATATTTTAGAATATTGGAAGAATAATATAATTTTTCAGGATGATGCTATGGCACAATTTGCTGTCATTGGTTTAGGTAGCTTTGGTGCAACTGTGGCGACACAATTGGTCAAACTCAACCATGATGTCATTGGGATTGATAGCAATAAAAAGTTTGTAGAAAACATTGCCGATCAAATTACCCATGCGGTGATTGCCGATGCAACCGATGAACACGTTTTGGAAGAACTGAATATTCAAAATTGTGATGCAGTGGTGGTCGCCATTGGTGAAGATATTGAAGCCAGTATTTTGTGTGTCTTAAATTTAAAGAATTTGGGTATTTCTAAAATTTACGTTAAAGCCAAAAGTAAAGCGCACACCATGATTTTGACCCATTTGGGCGTAAGTAAAATTATTCACCCTGAAGAAGATATGGGCGTTCGCATCGCGCAATCGCTGAGTTATCCGATGGTGAGTCGTTATATGAGCCTAAACGACAACCACTATATTGTAAAAGTAAAAATTAAAGACAACTTGCATGGCACGCGCATTCATAGTCTGATGTCACATGCACCCGAAGTTAAACTTTTACTGTTTAAACGTGCCGAAACGATTTTCTATACGCTTGAATCCAATTTAATGCTACAAACAGATGATATTTTGGTGGTTGAAGGACAACTTGAACCATTAAAACGCTTATCTAAACAATTTAAGTCAGAATGAAAAAAACAGCGAAACAACCAATCAAAACTGTCAATTTAAGCCCACCCAGTCTTTTGGCACTGGGCTTTTTAAGCTTTATTAGCATTGGCACAATCTTGCTGAAACTGCCCATTTCCCATCATGGCGAGATGAGTTGGATTAATGCCTTATTTACTGCTACATCTGCAGTGACGATCACTGGATTGTCTGTAGTGAATATTGGCGATGCTTATACCGTATTTGGGCAAATGGTCATTATGTTGTTGTTACAATGTGGTGGCTTAGGTTTTATGACTTTTGCGATTTTAGCGGTTTTAAGTTTGTCATCCAAAATTGGTTTAAAACAACAAATCATGGCGCAAGACACCATTGGGCAAACCAACCTGTCTAAAGTGTCGATGACCATTAAAAGCGTGTTGCTCTACTCATTGTTTTTTGAAGGGATTGGCACGGTTATTTTAACCTTGGCATGGATGCAGGATTATCCATTTAGCGATGCATTTTTCTATGCGGCTTTCTATAGTGTTTCAGCCTTTAACAATGGTGGATTTTCATTATTTCCCAATAGCTTAATGAGTTTTGCAGATCAATACCTGATTACCTTAACTATTAGTATGCTGTATATCATTGGCGGTATTGGTTTTGTGGTACTCATGGATATTAAACGTGCCAAACGCTGGAAAAAACTCTCACCCAATAGCAAGCTGATTTTATCGACCATTGCTGGTTTAAACTTTGTGGCCTTTCTGCTGATTTGGGCGATTGAAGCCAATAATCCACATACCCTTGCAGCCATGAGTATTGGCGATCAAGCCCTCAATGCATGGTTTCACGCTACCGTTCCTCGCTCATCAGGCTTTAATAGTCTAGATGTCGCAAGTATGCAAAATAGCTCGACCTTGCTCACCATGCTTCTGATGTTTATTGGTGGTGGTTCGCTCAGTACCGCAGGCGGTATTAAAGTTGGCACATTTATTATTGTCATTTTAAGTGTGATCAGTTTTTTAAGACGTTCAGATGAGGTGCGTGTGTTTAATCATGCTGTACCTGAACGTACCACCTTTAAAGCTTTGGCGGTGATCAGCATCACAGGTATGTTAATTTGCCTCGGTTTGTTTAGCTTACTTGCCCTTGAACCGAAACTGAATTTTTTAGACCTGTTGTTTGAGGCTGTATCTGCAGCGTGCACGGTGGGTTTATCCCGTGGTGTTACAGGTGAATTACAACCTGCTAGCCTCATTATTTTAATGTTGTTGATGTTTGCAGGTCGTTTAGGGCCGCTGACTTTGGCTTATTTAATCGCCACACCACAAAAAAGCCGACTTAAACATCCAACCGCAGATATTCAAGTTGGATAAAAGCTGGATACGATCCGACTTCAAAAACAAACGCCAATCTTCAAGATTGGCGTTTTATATTCAGCGAGCAATAATGAGAAATCAATCTTAATCTACTTAAAACCAATTCATTAAAGACACACCCAAACCAACATAGGTGGCGCGGTGGTTATAATCAATCAGGCTTTCACCATAACCATCAAACAATTGGAAATGACCGCGTAATTTTCCACTGATTGGGAAAACCCAGTCAAACTGTGCTGCACCGTGCGCGTCATCACCGCCTTTTAAGCTATGACGAAGCATCAAAGAAAAGTCATGCTCTTTCCAGCGATAAAATGCCAACATATCGCCACGCCCGATATAATTTTTAATTTCAGGGTTATTGTCATCGCTGCGGTCTTCTTCAATGCGATACCACGGACGTAACATCAAGGCAAAATTGTCTTTTTCAAAACCAAGATTAAAAATCACCCGATTCCAGCTACGTGACAAAGGGTCTGAACGACCATTGGACTGGTGATTCAATGTCAGCCCCATCAAACGCCCATGTAAACCAAAAAGCTGATAATTGGTACGGAACATTAAACTGGCTTCAGGCTCATAATTGGTTTCACGAAATGGGCGTGACTCATCACCATTGTAAACTTGCCAGCGAGAAGACTGGGTATATCCTAACCAGACATCACCATTATTCCCTAGCAAGTTCTCAACCGCTTTGGTTTTTAAAGAAAGCTGAAATTTACTTTCCATTGAAGTAAGATTCTGCTCCTCACCCAATTGAACTGTGTTTTGCTTATTTAAACTTTGAGGACGTTCGTTTTTATCGCTGGTCCAAAAGCCGGGCATTAAATACACAGGCTGATAAGCACGTAAATTCCATGTACCCAACTTACTGTCTGCCGAAAGTTCCCAACGCTTATCCAGTAAAGATACATTCGGATCAAGCTTTGGTACATCAAAAGAAAATAAATTGCTTACGCTTACTGCAATTTTTTCTGTCACCGTTTCGGGTTCAGGCGCTAGTGCCTGAGCAGCTTGACGTTCGCTAATCAGCGCTGTTTTTTCTGCTTCAGGAATTTTAAACAGAGCATCGTAACACACCAAACGATCAGCATTTGACTCTAAAGCCACACAGGCTTCAGGTGTTGCAGGTGCAACTAAGCTAGCTGGGTCTTGTGCATAGGTTTTCGCCACAAACACAGTGCTGAGTGCGGCAACACTCAGCGACAGTCCTGTGCGTTCAAACAGTTTGAACGCGCTCATAAATCCCCCTAAGTTTTCGTTGTTATTTCACGTATCAGTTCACTTGTTTAATTTCAAAACCAAGTTCGAGCAATGCTTCACGTTTTGACACAGGTGCGACTACGGCTTTAGATGCTTGCTGCTGACGCAAATATTGCTCCGCAACACGTTTTAAATCGTCTAAAGTCACCGCCAATAAACGCTCACGTAATACTGTGCGGAATGAGGGTGTACGCGCGTGCAATAATGCATAACATGCAGTAATCGCTTCACCTGCAGGCGAACCTGGTTTATCCATACTAGCAATTAAACCTAAAATCGCTTCTTCTAGTTGATGCGGCAATTGCTCTGCATTAAATAACCAATCAATACTCGCTTCAAAGTCTGCGAAAGTTTCTGCCAAGCGTGGATCACGATAACTGTAAAAACGGAATGAACATGCATTGCCATCGTAGCTTGCACCGCCACCGTAAGCACCGCCTTTTTCACGGATTGCGCTGTGTAAGAAACCATTGCGCAAATATGCAGCCAATACCATCAAAGGTGCAGCATCAGGATGCGACACTTCCACCGCAGGATACGCAGCCGCACAGAATTGCACATTGGCTTGAATCAACCATGCCTGATCTTGCGTTGAATGATCTACAGGAACTTGAGTTAAAGCAGCAGGATTTTCTGCAACAATAAGTTTATCCCAAACTTCTTGAACTTCTTCGACCAAACGGTCAGATTGATGTTCTTCACATACTAACAAAAATTGCTTAGGTGCTTGCAGTAATTTATGGTGAATCAATTGCAATTCAGCAATCAATTTCTCGTATTCCGCTGCATCTTTTTCAATTTTAGCAACCAAGTCTGCCAACCAATTTAATGCGCCCAAACCTGTGTTGTTGTAATCACGCTGCGCCAAAGCACTGTGATGACGCCCTGCAATTTGCATGGCATAACTGTGCCCCGAACCCGACAAACGTGACTGCCAACGGGTTTTTCGTTGTTGTAACAGCTCAATAATGCGGTCTTTTTCATCAAAACGTAATTGCTCAAATGCTAATTTCAGCAAGCGGATGGCTTCAAGATTATTCACCAAAGACTTAGTGGTTAATGTGAGCCATGCACTGATCTGATTTTTGTCATCGACTTTAGAGCGTAAAGATGCACCCATGCCCAAACCACCGCTAACTGCGGTTTGTAGCTGTTGCAATTCTAAATAGCCGTATTCACCTGCACCCACTTCGCCCATTAAAATGGACAGCAAATTAAAGTATGGCGATTGTACAATTTCATCTGGAATTTGAATCAACACTTGCTGATAGTAAATTCCATTGGTTCCTGCATGATATAAATTTAAAGGATAATCAATGCGGTTACTGATAATTTCACGCAACTCACCCTGCACAATATGCAAGGCTGCAGGCACATCTTCCAAACCAACTTTTGGCAATAAGTTCAAATCATCGGGCGTATCTTGACGGACTTTTAAAGCTTCCGTTTGCGCGACGATTTCTGCTTTTTGCTCATCTGTGAGTTGTGCGCCTATCTCAGCCAGACGTGCTTTTTCAAGTGCAGCATCTTTGGCCGATTTTTCTGCATCTGGAACCAAAGTCATTTGAACACGGTGCGGGTTATCAATTAAATGCGTCTGAATTAGCCGTGATAACCACATTGGATCTTTAAGTTCTTCTTTGACTTGCTCAATCGCAGTATCTACATCCCACACCTGAATTGGGTCATTGTGGTGAATTGCACTGCTTAAACCATTTAAAATCAAGCTCAATCCGTATGGCATACCATCGCCATTAATTTCACGCTGATGCAATTCAATTTGATGCAAAATTGCATCGACCAATGCCGTATCCACAGGCTGTGCAGCCACGTCTTGTAAAACTTTTAAAACGCCCGCCTGAAATTCTGCTGCATGTTCAGGGTTAGAACCTTGCACACCACAGAAGAAGGTCATTTCAAAGTTGGAATCATCCACGCCCATCAATGGCCCTGTAGATTGTGCATGCGCCCAAGTTTCCAAATAATGACGCAGTGGTGATGCAGAATTTTCAAGTAAAACACCTTCAACCAAACGCATACCTAAGCGTAATTTAATATCGCTTGCTTCAGGCAATAACCACGCCAAAACATGATAAGTTTTATCTTTCAGTTCTTCTGCATCGACTGCATAACTTTCAGTCACTGCCACTGGCGCAGCTAAACGACGCTCAGGCTTCGAATACAACGTTTCGCCCTGTTCAAATTTCGCCAAAGCCAACTGTTCAAACTGTTCTTGTAAATCGTATGCAGGCGTATTGCCAAAAGTCATAAATACCGCATTACTTGGGTGATAATGTGACTTATAAAAATCTACCAATTCTTGATAGGTTAAATCTGGAATATCTTTCGGGTCGCCACCTGAATTGTAGTGGTAAGTTGTTTCAGGGAATAAATGATAAGCCAATTGGTGATAAAGCTGATCGGATGGCGAACTCATCGCACCTTTCATTTCATTAAATACCACGCCTTTATAAACAGGCTCACCATTTTCCAACTCAATACGAATACCTTCCTGAGCAAAATCGAGAGGATTTAAATTGGCTGCAAAAGCCGCATCCATATATACCGCAAGCAGGTTTTGGAAATCTTTTTTGTTTTGTGTCGCAAATGGATAAGCCGTCCAATCCGCCGCAGTAAATGCGTTCATAAAAGTATTCAAAGAACGACGAATCATTAAAAAGAACGGGTCACGTACAGGGAATTTTTCAGAACCACACAACACAGTATGCTCTAAAATATGCGCCTCACCTTTGGAATCCATCGGCAGAGTGCGAAATGCGACTAAAAAAACATTTTCATCATGTTCTGTCGCTAAGTGATAATGCACCGCACCTGTAACTTTATGTTTAAATTCAGACACTAAAATGTCTAAGGCTTCAACATGGTGTTGACGTACCAACTGAAACGCAGGATGTACAGTCTGGGAAATGGTTTCAGTGACATCTACAGTCATGTGATCTCCTAAAAATAAGCAAATAAAAAACTAAAGCCATTATAGCTTTAGTTCTTTAGATAATTCACGTTGAAAACCCGACTAAATTGATTGAAATTTGCAAAGTATCAACAAAATGCTGCGCTGCACTGGCTGTAGCATGAGCAAAACTAGATCAGGTATTTAAAATAACTATAGTTTGGATGATTTTCGACATACACATAATTCTGTTTTTGATAAAAATGCGCTGCCGATTTGGTATCAGTGTTTAAACACAACGCCGAAAAATTAGCACGTGCTTTTTTCTCTAAATGTTGCAAGAGCTGTTTGCCTACGCCATGTTTACGATAATTTGGCAAAACATAAAAACGACGTACACGTCCAATACGACTTTCAATATCTTGCTCATTCCATTGCTGGTTTAAGCCACCACATGCAACCAATTGATCACCATCGTAAACAAACAATAAAAACTCACCAGGCTGATTAAAGCGGTTTTTACCACTTTCCCATTCTTCAATTAAACGATGGACAAAATCAAAGCCTTCTTGAGCAGCATGTTTGGCCAAAGTCTGAATTTGCGTTGGTAACTCTTGTGCTTCTTTAATTTCGATGTTCATCTAACCTTCCTGATAACTCTGCTAAACCCCTATTTTTCATCAATAACATTCATTCAGCTGAATTTTATTCATGAAACTACAGCAATCCTGAGCATTGGTGTAAACTTAGCGTTTTTAATTTTGACTGTGATTTAAAGACATGGCAACTGTTGACCTTTTTGCAATTGGTAATGCATTAATTGACCAAGAATTTCAAGTCTCGGATGACTTTCTCATTCAACATAGCTTGCAAAAAGGTACTATGCAATTAACCGATGGTGAAACACAAGCAAATTTATACAACAACTTAATTAAAACACAAAGACATAAAGGCCAAGCTTCGGGTGGTTCTGCCGCAAATACCACCGTTGCATTTAGTGCTTTAGGTGGTCAAGCCTTCTATGCCTGCCGTGTTGGTAACGATGAATTGGGTGATATTTACCTCAAAGGCTTAAATGAAGCAGGTATTCACACCACAACCAAATCGGTCAGTGAAGGCGTTACAGGGACTTGTATGGTACTTGTGAGTGATGATTCTGAACGTACCATGCACACTTACTTGGGCATTACCGCAGAACTTTCTGCTACACAAATTGATTTTGAGCCACTTAAAACAGCAAAATGGCTTTATATCGAAGGTTATTTATCTACTAGTGATACTGCACGTGCTGCGGTAAAACAAGCGCGTGAAATTGCCAAAGCCAATCAGGTTAAAATTGCACTGACTTTATCTGATCCTGCCATGGTGCAATATGCGCGTGAAGGTTTGGATGAGTTACTAGATGATGGTGTGGATTTGATCTTCTGTAACCAGCAAGAAGCCATGATGTACACAGGAACGGAAACGGCTGAAGCGGCATTAGAACAACTAAAACAAAAAAGCAAATACATTGTCATTACATTGAGCGCACAAGGTGCCCTAATTTATGATGGCAACAACGCTTTTTCTGTACCAGGTCGTCAAGTCACTGCTGTTGATGCCAACGGTGCGGGTGATGCCTTTGCAGGTTCATTCCTGTATGCACTCAATGCAGGCTTAGGTTTCCAAACTGCAGCTCAACTTGCCATTCTGATTTCAAGTGAAGTGGTTTCTCAATTCGGCCCTCGTCTTGCGGTAGAAGATTACGCTAAACTTTTGCATAGCATTCAAAAGGAATCTGCATAATGAATAAAATTTGTATGATGGAAGACATTCCTGAGCGTGAAGCACGTGCCTACGAAACGCCAAATGGTGACACAATTTTTATCACCCAACGTGATGGCATGTATTACGCTTACCAAAACGTCTGCCCACACCTACAAGTGGAATTAGAATTTTTAGAAAACCAATTCTTAGACCGTGACCAAGAATATATTGAATGCTCAACGCATGGTGCTTTATTTTTAGTTGAAACAGGTGAATGTATTTCTGGCCCATGTTTAGGTCAATCACTTGAGAAAGTTGAGATCAGCGTTCATTCAGATGGTGGGATTTACTTGATCAACGACTAACTTTTTTGCAACTTTCAGAAAGAAGCGAAAAGTTCCAAATCTTAGCTCTATACAAAACCAGATCATTTATCTATGCTCTCTAAGCAGAGTTAGATCAATGATCTGCATCTAATAACATCACCTATAAATATTTCAACACGTGAGTTTAGCGCATGCATGAGTTTTTATCTGATTTGAACTTAATGCCCTTTCATCTCAGCCTAGTTGTTTTATTGCTACTCAGCACTGTCGAAACGATTGGTTATTACTTTAATTTTCGCCCAAGTCAGTTGCTCAAACGTGCATTTTCACAACGAATTACAGAATCGCCACTTTTAGATGTTAAATTTTCTAAAGTACTGATTTTTGTTTTTTTACTGATGAATTTCAGTGTTGCAGGATATTTTTTACAGTTTTTGATTTACTCACAACAACAACATTTCGTTCCTGCTTATTACATTATTATTCCAGCGTTTATTATTGCCATCTTTTTTACAGTCTTCATGATTCACTGTCTAGACCAAGTGATTAAGCCCAAATATAGCATACGCCAAGTCGATTTACTCGGACGTTTAGCCACAATTTCCAGTGGCAATGCCCGTCCTGGTTTTTCTGCACAAGCACGTGTGCGTGATGAGTTTGGACAACTGCATTATGTGCAGGTTGAACCTGAATTTGGTGAACTTGAATTTCAAGCTCAAATTATTATTGTGCGCAAAAAAAGATCACACTATCTAGCTAAAAAAATTTCAGCATCAAATAACTTGTTTAGCAATCAATAAGTCATTTTTTAAGATTTAAAACCAATCACACTGACCTAAGAAAGTTAAAATTTTTTACTCAAACTCAACACAATCTGTTTGTTTATAAACGATACATTTCATGTGATCTGAACAATATTTACACAAAATCATTATGAAAAAATGCTGTTTACCCTAGACTAAGCCAAAGACAAAGTACCACTACATTGTAGGGAAATAAAAAAATATGCAGAATCGTCATTAAACTTTAACAAAAGAATGAGAATAATTATTAGCTGATAATATCTCTAATTTATTGCTATTTTTAGATTGATTTTTATTCATAGCAATTTAGTCTGATTTGCTTTATTAAAATATAAGTATTTTAGTCAGATTTTGAATTATTAATTACAAGTGTTTCTGTCAAGTTTAAAAAATATCACTTTCCTCCATTTATTCTCTACAACACCCAAAAACAAACTATTGATTTATAATAAGTTAACAATATATTTGCATTTTAACTGTGCCAGCTATTTTTTTTTGTATGTTTTTGTTTAATAATATAAAACACAGTTAAAAAAATAGGCTTATAAAAGTGAGCTTAGTTCCTAAAGATTTAAATAGAAAAGTAGTTCGTGAACTCACGATCATTTTAATAATTAAGGTCGTGCTGTTAATGGTCATCAAAAATATTTGGTTTGATGCCCCAACTATTCCTCAAAATTTTGATTCACAAGTTGCTGAGCGTATTGCTGGCAGTCCTTCCTCAATCAAGGAGACACGTTGATGATTTCTGAAAGCGTGGTCGATCTCTCGCGGTTCCAATTCGCAATGACCGCGATGTATCACTTTATTTTTGTTCCACTGACTTTAGGTCTGGCTTTTATTCTTGCCATTATGGAAACCACGTATGTGATTTCTGGTAAAGAAATTTATAAAGACATGACCAAATTCTGGGGAAAACTCTTCGGTATTAACTTTGCTTTAGGGGTAACCACAGGTTTAACCATGGAGTTCCAGTTTGGTACAAACTGGGCATATTACTCACACTACGTGGGTGATATCTTTGGTGCACCACTTGCAATTGAAGGTTTAATGGCCTTCTTCTTAGAATCGACCTTCATTGGTTTATTCTTCTTTGGATGGGATCGCCTCTCCAAAGTGCAGCACTTATGTGTAACGTGGCTGGTTGCGCTTGGCTCTAATATGTCCGCACTCTGGATTTTAGTGGCCAACGGCTGGATGCAAAACCCAGTGGGTTCTACCTTTAACTACGAAACCATGCGTATGGAATTGGTTGACTTCGGGGCTTTAATTTTTAACCCTGTTGCGCAAGTTAAGTTCGTACACACTGTTTCTGCAGGTTATGTAACGGGTGCTATTTTCGTTTTAGCGATTTCAAGTTATTACTTATTGAAAAAGCAAGACTTGCCATTTGCGCGTCGTTCATTCGCTATTGCAGCAATTTTCGGTTTAGCTTCTACTTTATCTGTAATTCTACTTGGTGATGAATCAGGTTATGAATTAGGTGATGTTCAAAAAACCAAACTCGCAGCAATTGAAGCAGAATGGGATACTCACCCTGCTCCTGCAGCGTTCACTTTATTTGGTATTCCAAACGAAGAAACGCAAACGACAGATTACGCAGTTAAAATTCCTTATGTCATGGGGATTATTGCAACGCGTTCTATCACCGAAGAAGTGACTGGTATTAAAGACCTGATCGCAAACCACGAAGTTCGTATTCGTAACGGTATGGTTGCTTATCAACAACTTGAGCAATTACGTGCGGGCGACCAATCTCCTGAACTTAAAGCTGCATTTGAGCAAACTCAAACCGATTTGGGTTATGGTTTATTGTTGAAAAAATACACGCCAAACGTAGTAGATGCGACTGACGAACAAATTAAAATGGCTGCTGCGGATACTATTCCACACGTACCAAGTTTGTTCTGGGCATTCCGTGCCATGGTAGCTTCTGGTTTCTTAATGCTGTTGTTATTCGCACTTGCAACTTTTGCAGTGGCTAAACGCAACGCAGAAAGCAAACCTTGGTTATTAAAATTTGCGTTATTCTCATTACCATTACCTTGGATTGCAGCGCAAACAGGTTGGTATGTCGCAGAAGTTGGTCGTCAACCATGGACAATTGGTGAAGTACTTCCAACACACTTGTCTGCATCTTCACTCAGCACTGGCGACGTATGGGGCTCAATCATTGCATTGGCAGCGTTCTATACCGTTTTGCTGATTATTGAAATGTACTTGATGATCAAATTCTCACGTCTAGGCCCAAGCTCGCTTCATACTGGTAAATACCACTTCGAGAAAATTGAAGCTGCGAAAAAAGCCAATGAGGAGGCTTAAGCATGATCGAATATGAATTACTCAAAATCATTTGGTGGGTGTTAGTGGGTGTATTACTCATTGGCTTTGCCCTCACCGATGGCTTCGACATGGGCTCAATGGCGATCATGCCATTTGTAGGTAAAAATGACGAAGAACGCCGTGCTGCAATCAACACGATTGCACCGCACTGGGATGGTAACCAGGTTTGGTTCATTACAGCGGGTGGCGCGTTATTTGCTGCTTGGCCAATGGTATATGCAACAGCATTCTCAGGCATGTATTGGGCACTACTCTTAGTTCTGTTTGCCCTATTCCTGCGCCCAGTTGGTTTTGACTACCGCTCAAAACTTGAAAACACCAAATGGCGTACATCTTGGGACTGGGGTTTGGCTGTAGGTGGTGCAGTTCCTGCATTAGTGTTCGGTGTTGCGTTTGGTAATATGTTCCTTGGCGTACCATTTACCCTAGACGAAACTGTACGTTCAACATATACAGGCAGCTTCTTTGCATTATTAAACCCATTCGCTTTAGTGTGTGGTTTAGTCAGCTTGTCTATGCTTTGCGCGCATGGTGGTGCATGGTTAATGCTGCGTACCGATGGTGACTTACGTGCACGCTCTGCAAAAGCAACGCAAATCATGGGCATTGTGTTCCTTGTGTGTTTCTTGGGTGCAGGCGCATGGCTATACTTCGGTGGTATCGAAGGTTATACCCTAGTCACTCCATACGACACGAACGGCGTAGCAAACCCATTGGCTAAAGAAGTTTTAACCAATGCAAACCCAGGTTGGATGAACAACTACTCAGCGTACCCTATTACCATGATTGCACCAATTATGGGCATCTTGGGCGGTATTTTGATTATTCTTGCAGCAGGTAAAAACAAAGCTGGTTTAAGTTTCACAGGTTCATCTTTAGCGGTGATCGGTGCGATTTTAACTGCAGGTTTTGCATTGTTCCCATTCTTAATGCCATCAAGCCTCAACCCAGTTGCAAGCTTGACCATGTGGGATGCGGTATCAAGTAAAAACACATTAACTGTAATGACTGTTGCAGCATGTATCTTCGTACCAATTATTTTGCTATACACCACTTGGTGTTACTACAAAATGTGGGGCGTTATCACCAACAAGCACATTAAAGAGAATTCACACAGCCTTTACTAAGGCTGTGTCTAAGGAGAATAAATTATGTGGTACTTTGCATGGATTCTCGGTATTCTGATG
Source organism: Acinetobacter sp. YH01003 (assembly GCF_013420525.1). Classification (NCBI taxonomy): domain Bacteria; kingdom Pseudomonadati; phylum Pseudomonadota; class Gammaproteobacteria; order Moraxellales; family Moraxellaceae; genus Acinetobacter; species Acinetobacter sp. YH01003. The sequence continues at coordinate 94,891 of NZ_VOXY01000009.1, forward strand.
GCATGCTTTGCAGGTGTCTTGAGTGCCCTGTATATTGAATCTCATCAAGACCTTGACGAGGAATAATTAGATGACAGACACTGCAGTGAACGCTGAAACAACAGTTCAAAAACCGAACAAGATTGCGATGGTTATTTCATGTTTATTGGCATTCCCACTCGCAGCTGTACTGCTTCTTCATCCAGCAGCAATGCTGGATGCCAACGGTGAATATAGCCACCGTGCCATGATGTTTATTATGATTGGTATTTCAGGTGGCTTTGTACACGGTGTTGGTTTTATTCCACGCTTTTGGTTTTGGAAATGGTTATTTAGCCCATTTGTGGCTTGGCCATTGATGATTTGGGGTTATTACACTTGGTTTCTTTAATGAGGTGTAAATAAATTCCTTGAAAAGAGCGCAATATGCGCTCTTTTTTATTGGCTTAATATTTAGGAGCCGCAGATCATTCCTCTGCATCTTCACCATATAAAACAGCGTATAAAATTTTGCTCTGTACACGACAAATTTCACAGAACCCTTATCCTATCAGGATTCTGCTTTCTTAAAATTGCCAAAATTTCCTTAAACTCTTCTTTTTTCCCAAAACCAATTAAACGCTGAATCGCCATTTGAACA